>CAVLCM010000121.1:0-9041 GCA_963661625.1 bacterium | reverse complement strand
CGTACGTCGTTAGATGAAGCCTTCTTCGAGTAATACGTAACTCGTTGATTTTCAGTAGACACCCGTACTTTCACCCTCCGCACGGCCTCACTGCCAGTCGGCAAACTGGCCAAGGGGCGTGATGCCTCGCACGGTGATGTCGAGCGTTACGCCGTCGCGCGAGTTGTTGAAGAAGAGGAGGTTGGCCTGTCCGTGTTCGTCCACGCTGACGTTGGGAACCCACAAAAGGGTGCGGCGCACGTCGTGGTCGGTGGGGAGGTCAAAGCGGCGGTAGTCGGGCGAGTAGAAGTTTCGCTGCGGCGTAAAGCCGTCGATGTGGCGATACTCCACGCCTTTGCGGTTTTTTGTGCGGTACTTGTCCTTCACTTCGTAGACGTACATGATGTCCTTTTTCGTCCCTGAGCGCACTTCCTCATTGGTAATGTTGTCCACCTGCTTGTTGTCCTGCGCAATGGCGATGGCCTTTATTTCGTCAATAGTCAGACCGTTGATGCCGTTGCCCTGATCGCCCGTATTGGCGATGATTTCGAGCGTATGCCCACGGTAGGTGATGTTGGGCGTTGTGGACGAGAAGGAGTCGCCCGTGTTGGTGGTGGCTGTCTCGCTTTTGTAGATGCCTTCAAGTCCCTCGCCGTTTTCACCGTTCACCTTGTCAACGAGTCGGGTATCGTCCATCACGCCATAGCGGTCGTATTCAATGCGGTTGTCGAGGAACGAAAGCATCGTAAACAGGTCAATCACGCCGCCGCCAAGGTCCTTGTAGTGTTCCCACTCCTTTTGGATGTTGAAATACTTTGTGGCGTACTTCTGCCCTATCCTTTCGCCACCGCCCCATGTGTAGCGGTTGCCGGTAAATCCCTTGTACTTTTTGCGGGCCACCACCTCGGCGGCGTGGGATATGTTGACAATGGCACGCCCCAACGTGTCGGTCCACTCGAACGTTTTTACGGGCAGCGTCTCGGCCGCACTGGTATTTCCGTCGTAGAGCGACAGTTCGAGTTCGGGCGAGAAGAGCGGACGGAGCCGCGGCTCAAACCAGCGGTCGAGCAACAGGCGGCTCCAGAAACGCTTGTCGCTCCCAGGCTTGCGCATGGAGAACTGCGTGACGTACTCGCCCTCGAAGTTGCAGTTGGAGGTAAAGGCAAAGTTGCCGTTCTCGTCGGTCACGGCATCGCCGCTGATATTGCCGGCCTTGAGCGTATCGTTTTCGTAGCGATAGCCATGCAGGGTGAGCCGTATGCCGGCAGCTGGCTCGTTGCGATTGTTGTCCTTATATACCGTTCCGCGCACAATGAGTTTGTCCTCGATGGGCTGACGCAGGTCGAACGGTTCCGCACCGCTCATCACGCTGAAACAGTTGGCCGTCCAGCCCTGCACTCGCATCAGCAGGTCGAGCATACGCCGGTGAGCAGCGTCGTCGCGCTCAAAGTAGAGGTCGGGGCGGTGTATGTAGCCGCGCACCTCCGAGGCCAAGAGCATGTCAGCTCCCATGCCGCCGTCGCGGTTGCTGAGGATGTTTCCGCTCTCGTCGCGCACGGCCACAGAGACAGAAGCCTTGCTAACGGGCCGCCCGGCCTTGTCGCGCAGACTTACCTTGACCACTGCCGGGGCAAAAGGTTCGTAAGCTTCTTCGTTTTGTTTCACGTCCACCACAATGCGGCGCAGCGAATCCTCCGCCGTGAGGGGTGCCCAGAGCAGACGCGTGGCAAGTCCTTCGCCCGATGCGCCGAACAATTCAAGGCGGTTCACGCCGCCGCGCATGGCCTTGCTCGGAATGAGCAGGTCGACGGGTTCGCTCCCAACGGTAACGGTATCGAAATAGCAGGCATTTTCGCGATTGAACATGGCGAGTGCCAACACGCGCTCGTCTTGTGCGGCCAACGAACCGGGGGCAATCAGCACATCGAGGCCGTCGTCCTCCAAATTGGCCGTCAGGGAGTAGGCCGCCGACGGCTCGGGGAGCGGGAAGTCCGTGCCGTAGTACTTATCTGTCTGTTTCACGCGGGCCTTTCCACCGATGAAGTTAGCCGGCAGGGTGAAGTCGCCCATCCCGTCGTAATCGGGCTGCGAGGTGGCGCAGAGGTTGCCTTTATCGTCATACACCTCCACCGTTTCGTCGAGGGGGAAGCCCTGGCCGTCCGTCAGTTTGTAGGCAATGCGCTGGGCCGCACCCAAAACGCGCCCTCCACCCTCGGGATAGAACGTGAGCAAGCGGTCCTTGCTTCCCTTCATCTCGTAGGGACGCGGCGCACCGAGCGTATTGGCATCTTTGCGGTCCTCCGGACGAGGCAGGGCGAGGGCGGTGATGTCGGATGCGTCCGTACGGTCCACCTCCTTGCTCAGATTGGCGTTGCCGAAAACGGGCAGCACGCGCGAGAAACAGGCATCACCTCCCCAGTTGACCATTTCGCGTGTGAAGGCACGCACCTCGTAATAGCCGGCGTGGACGTATTCTTTCAGGTAGAACGCACTGCATGCCGTACCCAGGCTGTCGAGCAACAGGGTTTGCTTCTCCACCTGCTGTCCCTCGGCGTTGAGCAACTCCACGTAGAGCACACGACTCAGCGTGGTGGGACGAAACGTCGAGGCGCGCGTCACGTATGCCTTGTACCAGATGGTGTCGCCCATCAGGTAGGCCGAATTGTCGAAGTGGACGTAAACCTTCTCGCGCGGAAAGTTATAGTCGAACCGAGCCGACTTCTTGAACCATGCAAAGAGGCTGTCGACTGCCGAGGCATTCTGCGCAACGGCCGGCGACGCACATATAATAAGGAGGAGGGAAAGCAAAAAACGTTTCATAGTTGTTTTAGCAAAAACTTATGGCATCGGATCGCGGAATGCGGAGCGTTAGTAGGCAAACTCGATGGCAGCCGGGAAGATGCGCTCGGGGTCGCCGAAGGCGGCTATGGAGCGGAGCATCGGGGCTACGTCGAGTTGGAGGTTCTTAGTCAGGAGCAGGCGGCCGTTGACGTATACCGAAACGGGGCGCGAAAGGTCTACGAGGCGGTCGTCGAGGAAGAGGGCCACGCGGCCGTTGTGCGAGGGGGTGTACGTGCGGCTGAATTTGAGTTGAATGCCGTAGTAAGGGTCGGTCTCCGTGGTTGTATAATGCACGTCGGAGGCTGAGAAGTAAATGTTGTTACTGTCGATGCGCACCTCGTAGCGCGTGCGGAGCGTGCTGTCGGGGCGTTGAAGCACAAGGAGGTTGTAGAAGCCCTCGCGGCGTTGGCCGTCCATTTCAAAGTCTTCCCACACAAAGTGCTTGGGAACGGCGTTGCGCTCGTGGCGAACGAGCCAGGGCGTGGTGACGGTATAATCGATGGCGTGCTGACGACCGGGAACGAGTTGCACAAGGTGCTGGTAGCCGTCGGGGTATAGTTGCTGCAAACTGTCGAGCGCATCGGCAGTGTAACGGGTGAGGCGGTTGCGGTAGAACCCTGCGTCCTGTTCGCCCGTATGGAACGTGAACGGCACGTGTTCCATATTTTCAGCCGGGGCGTTCTTCAAGGGTTCACCGCCGGCCATGGGGCCTGCTGCCGCCCAATAGTCGGCGTAAAACGAGGCCAGGCGTTGCGAGCCGTAGCCCCCCTCGGAGATGCCGAACACGTAGAGGCGGTTGGGATTGATGTCGGAACGGAGCATTGCCTGACGGAGCAGCCGCTTCCAGACGTACTGCTTGCTGCGCTGCCACCAGCGGTACCACTCTCCCTCGTTGGGTATTTGCGGTATGAAGTAGGCCGAAGGGGCATCGGCGAAATGCTGCGCGAGCCACAGGCCCGTCTGCCATTCGTGCTGCTTGGGGCCAGATCCGTGGAGGTAGAGAAAGAGCGGATAGCCCTCGTCGGGCTTATTTCCCTTGCAACCGTAATAGTACGGCATTGTGGCGTTGGGTTCAAGGTTTTCAGGGATAGCCCATTCGCCCTTAGTGCGCCCAAGGGAATCGAGCGAGGGAAGGTTTGGCTCGGCAAATTGGGCATTTGCCTCGCGCCACCACTCCCAAGCCTGGGTGCGCATGGCGGAAAGTTTTTTGAGGCGGAACGTACGGTGGGGAACGTCGGCCACAGACTGCCCCTGCAACGCTTGCAGCAGGTAGGCTTTTGCCTGTTTGTCAATGGTTTGCGCCTCGCTGCTGGTAATTGCGGCGGCAAAGAGGACGGCGGTGAGAGCCGTGTGCTGAAAGAAGCTATATAGGCGGTTCATTGGGGAAATGCGGATTAAAGTTGAGTATTTGGTTCGCTGAAACGCAGGGCCACTGCCTCAGCCATGAGCGAAAGGGACGTGGAGGAAAGTCCTGCGCGCAAAAGCAGTTCGCGGTCGTTGTCGAGAAACGAATGAACGGTCTCAGCCGTGACGGCTCGCAGGTATCGGCCTACGGCATCGGCAATGCGGCCAAGGAGCCACGCGGCGTGGCCGGCATTGAGGATGTCGGTCTTCGTGGGTTCAACGGCAAGGATTTTGGCGTAGTACTTCTCTGCCTGTTCGTACTTGCCCGAAAGGACAGAACACCAGGCCAGAGCGCGGACAACGGACATGGATTCCGGGGCAAGGTAGTTGGCTTTGAACAAGCTCTTGAAAGCCTCGTCGTACTGGCTGGTGCGCATGAGGCACTCTGCCTTTCCGAGCAGCGTCTTGACGTTGTCTGGCTCAGACTTCTCCATCTCTTCGAACCACTCCAAAGCCTCGCCGTAACGTCCCTGCACCATGTCGAGGCGAGCCAAACGGCGGAGCGTCCAGAGAGCTGTTTCGAGGGCGTTGGCACGGAGGTAGCAACTGCGGGCAAGGGCTGCGCTTTCTTCGTTGTCCTGCTGCTCGTGGCAGAAACCAATCTTTTGCCACAGGTAAGCGGAGCGGTCGCCCTCTGGCACTGCCTGGTAGTAACGAAGTGCCATGCCGTAGTTTTTGTCATTGAACACGAAGTCGCCCATGCGACGGCAGTACGCCACGTCGTCGAGGAGCGAGGCGAACGGATCGCAATCGGCCAAGAGCAGGTTGCGCTTAAACGGGTTCGGGAAACTTCCGCTGTTGCCAAACAGGTGGCTGAAACGGTAGAAGTCTTGCACGTAGGACCGCAGGCACTCCGAAAAATCGGGTTGCGCGGCTTCCGCTTCGGCATAGTGCTCATCAAGGGCCTTGCTGAGGGCTTCGGGAAGCGGCATGGCCTGGGCCTGAGAGGCGAGGAAGTAGAATGAATATTTGTCGGAGTCGCACAGTTGCTGGTCGCGGAGGGCTGCTTTCGTGATGCCCGTGACCTTCACGCCCTGCGTGAGTTCAGGGTGGTTGAACGTGAAGGGCCAGAACCAGTTGCGCACGTGGCGGAAAAACGGGAAACGCCCCTTGAACGAACGGAATGCGCCGAGGTACATATCGGCCCCGCGCTTGCGCAGGTCGGCCAGTCTTTCGGCGAAGCGCGATATCTGCTCCATGCTCTCGTCGTTGAGCCACTCGGGATTGAACGTGGGGAGTTCGGTATCAGAAGACGGAACATCGTCGGTTTGCAGTATCTCGTCTTTCATGCGAGACATCTGCTCTTTGATGCCCGGGATGATGTCGTCCTGCAAATTGCGCTCCACCTGTTTGGAGTCAAGGCTGACGAATAGGAGCGTCTGCAAACATTCGAGTTCCTGCCTGAAATCAGACACTTGAAGCAACATTCGGAGACGGTCAAGTTCCTCCGAATACAGCGCAAGACGGTCTGCGTGGAACAGGAGTACAAACACCAGACCGACGAGGGCGCGGGCTCGCAGTGGAACGTCGTCGGTCAGCACGTTGTCGAGCAACAGGCGGCATTTGGCAATGTCGAAAAACTGCATGGCAGAGAGCGTCAACGCACTCACCGCGAGGAGTTTGGCTTCGGCCGAACGCGAAGGGTCGGCAAGGAGGTTGGCCACCTCGGTTTCGTCGTCGCGCGTGAGCTGTCCCGATAGCCAGAGAAGGTCGAAAAGGTTTCGGAGGTCGGTGGCGCGGCGCAGTTGTGCATCGAGCAGGTCGTTGGTGCCAACTATCTGTTCGAGCGTGCGGAAGCTCTGGGTGTAGAACGCCTCGCCGTCGGCCAGGAGATACTGACGGGCAAGGAGGTCGGAGAGTTCGTAGGCACGGCGAACGAACGAGCGGTACATCGTTTCGCGCGCAGGGTCGTCAGCCCCCTTGGCCAGATAGGAAAGTAGCATCCGGCACGATGCGCTGAGTTGGTCGATTTCCTCTTTCGCACTCCACGCGCCGAGTATCGAGGCCATGCCGCCAAGCGTTTCGAGGGCTTGGAGCAAACGGCCGGAGGCCAGAGCGGCGAGCGCGTCTTTGTGGAGATATTTGCAGGTGTCGTTGGTCATTGGATAGTACCTTGTCGTTCGGAAGGATTGGGTAAGACTTCGTTTTTCAGGAAAGACCGTCAGCCATCAATAGCGCAGGGTGTCGGCCACCTGCTTGGGGAGGCCGTAGTCGCGGCGCAAGACCTCGGCACAAACTTTGAGGCCTTTGAGACGGATGGAGTCGAGTGCCATGCGGCGACCCTGTTCGAGCAACTGCCACTGGCGTTTGCGTACGGGGTTGCTCAGGCTCTTGCTCTTCATCACAAAGCATTCGTTGGCATCGGCGAAACGCTGCTCGGTGACGAGGCGATTGCCCTGCGAAAGGGCGAGCGACGTGTAGGGCCAGGTGAGCAGGGCTGCATCTACCTGACTGCCGTTGAGCATGACGGCGCGTAGCCGCAGGTCGTTGATGAGGGGACGGTAAACGTTGTCGGCACTGAGTTTGCCCTCCTTGACAACCTGTGAGAGGTACTTGTCCTCTGCACTTTCGCGAGCCGTAGCCACGGTGTGGCCGGAGAGCGACTTGACCGTATTGAGACGGAGCTGTCCGCACGTGAACAATGCCCAACGCAGCGAACCCGTCCACATCACTTCGAGCGAAGGCATGCGCTTGCCGTAGTGTTGACGGCGAACGAGGTCGGCCCAGCCTCCGTCGGCAAAGCGTCCCATGAGCGCGGTGTCGCAGTCCATCTGCGAGGCGTAGGAAGCTATTTGCAGGTGAAGGCCGAGGGAATCGTAGATGCCCACGCGCTCGGCGTAGTAAATGGGAAGGCAGTCGCGATTGGGAACAAGGGCGAGGTGGAGCGCAGCGGAGTCGTAGCGTTCCGAACCAAAATTGAACGCAGGGGCAGCTGGCTCATTGCGGCACGAAACGGCGGCGCAGAGCAAGGAAAGAGAGAGAAAAAGGTAAGGGAGTAAGCTTTTCATGTGCGACGAAGGGAAAGAAAAAAGTTTAGAAGGGGGAGTGCAACGCATAGGATGCACGTCCCGAACTTCTAAACTTTGCTTTTGCCAGTCGCCTCCGTGCTGAGAGCCAGCGGACGGAAACCGTTACCGCTTAGGGGCAGCGCAGGGAGGCGCAGGCGTATGAGAAAATTAGCCCTTGATGGCTGCGATGCCGGGAAGCACCTTGCCCTCGATAGCTTCGAGGAGCGCACCACCACCGGTAGAGATGTAAGACACCTTGTCAGCCATGCCGAACTTGTTGATGCAAGCCACAGAGTCGCCGCCACCGATGAGCGAGAAAGCACCGTTGGCAGTAGCCTTAGCGATGGCTTCGGCAATAGCCTTAGAACCGCCTGCAAAGTTGTCCATTTCGAACACGCCAGCAGGACCATTCCAGAGGATAGTCTTTGCGCTTTCGATTACAGAAGCGAAAGCCTTGCGCGTTTCGGGACCTGCGTCGAGGCCTTCCCATTCTTCAGGGATGGCATTGGCGGGGCAAACCTGCGTGTTGCAATCGTTGCTGAAGTCGTCACCGGCAATGCAGTCAGTGCCGAGAACGAGGTTCACGCCATTCTCCTTAGCCTTCTTGATTACGTCGAGAGCCACGTCGAGCTTGTCGTTCTCGCAGATAGACTTACCTACGTTGCCGCCGAGAGCCTTGGCGAAGGTGTAAGTCATACCGCCGCAGAGGATGAGGTTGTCAACCTTGGAAAGGAGGTTTTCGATGATGCCGATCTTGGTAGACACCTTCGAGCCGCCCATGATAGCAGTGAAGGGGTGCTTGATGTTGCTCAATACGTTGTCAACGGCCTGCACTTCCTTCTCCATAAGGTAGCCGAGCATTTTGTGGTCAGCATCGAAGCTGTCGGCGATAACGGCAGTAGAAGCGTGCTTGCGGTGAGCCGTACCGAAAGCGTCGTTGATATAGATGTCTGCGTAGGAGGCGAGCGTCTTGGCGAAAGTCTTCTGGCTTTCCTTCATAGCCTTCTTAGCCTCGTCGTATGCAGGGTCTTCTTTGTCGATGCCTACGGGCTTGCCTTCCTCCTCGGGATAGAAGCGGAGGTTTTCGAGCAAGAGTACGTCGCCGGGCTTGAGGGCGGCAGCAGCGTCCTGAGCCTTTGCGCAATCGGGGGCGAACTGCACCTTCACGCCGAGCTTTTCGCTAACAGCGTCCACAATCTGGCCGAGAGAGAACTTGGGGTTGACCTTGCCCTTGGGCTTGCCCATGTGGCTCATGATGATGAGCGAACCGCCGTCGGCAAGCACCTTCTTCAATGTGGGAAGTGCGCCGCGGATGCGGGTGTCGTCAGTAATATTTCCGTTCTCGTCGAGAGGCACGTTGAAGTCCACGCGGACAATCACTTTCTTGCCTTTGAAATCGCAAGTTTCAATAGTCATAACAATGTATTTTTTAAGAGTTGTGTCTGTTGTTTTTCTGCAAGCAAAGGTAGTGCAAACAAGAAGAAAGACAAAGGTTTTAACGATTAAAAGCAGCAATCGGGGCTTGGCGGGAAGGGTTCATTCCTCAAAACCTCGCGCCCTTAACACTGGCACCGTCTTTGAAGCAGATACGCGAAGGGCTATACGACACCCTTTAGCCCAACCATTCGAGTGCTTCTTTCTGGATTTCCTCGAACCATTGTTTTTTTATTATTGCTGTCCGCTAAAACCGAAAAGAGCCAAAAAGGCCTGCCCGAAACACTGTAAAATGGGACTTTGGACTTGCTCCTGACTTCATCACTTTTTTGCACCACCAAATGGCGCATATTGAAAATCAACGAGTTACGTATT
>CAVLCM010000120.1:0-9133 GCA_963661625.1 bacterium | reverse complement strand
AGGGTGGACGTACGTCGTTAGATGAAGCCTTCTTCGAGTGAATGGCCGGTGAACGTACGGTGAATGAAAGTGTGGAACACGGACGAAAAAAACGCTGTACGGGGAAGTGTCATTAAATAAAAAGTGTATTTTTGCGCGCAAAACGGGAAATTACCCAACAAACAACTAAGACTATGTATTGGACATTGGAATTGGCCACCAATTTGGAGGATGCTCCCTGGCCCGCAACCAAAGAGGAACTTATTGACTACGCCATGCGTTCTGGCGCACCTATGGAGGTGGTAGAAAACCTTCAGGAACTCGAAGACGAGGGTGAGGTGTACGAAACGATTGAGGACGTTTGGCCCGACTATCCCACGAAGGACGACTTCCTCTTCAACGAGGACGAGTATTGATTACACAAAAGCTATCACGTATAGCTTAAAGCATTGAATACCAGCGGTATGAGAATTTTCGAGCGAGATTCTCATACCGCTTTTTCGGTCTTTTACCGCCAAATAAAATGATCAATAATCGGTACTTTTCAAATTCTTTCTTTGCTGATCATTTTATATTCTGAGGAACTTGAAAATATGCAACCTAAAAGTTGCACATCTCATTCTGAATATATAGCTTTGCAATAAAGAAAGCTATTATATGAAGTTTGTAAGAGCCATACCAGGTTATAATCATCTTTGGGCGGTCAGAGACGAGAGAAAAGAAGCGGACGAGTTGACTTTACTTTTCCGGAGATGGAGTAATGCCAACTATTTGCTTGACTTCTTTCTTGCCAACTTGGATGACTTGCAGGGGTTCTTCCACGTTGAGAAAATCAGTGATGCCATTAAAGACACAATGGAAGATGCGAGAGTCCTTGAACGCTTGATATTAGACTTTCCGTATACAGAGCAGTTGGATGGGCTATTTCATCCGTTAAGTCTGTCGGACAATAGAATACATGAACTGACGCGTGAAAAGGCTCGTAATTGGGACAGAGGACGCCATGCAAGTTGGCTTCGGATATATGCCATTAGGGTAGAGCCTAATGTATACATAGTGACAGGTGGTGCAATAAAACTCACAGCGACAATGCAAGACAGAGAACATACTCAAATAGAATTAGACAAACTCAATGCTTGCCGAAACTATTTGCAGCAGAATGGTATTTTTGATAAAGACAGTTTCGTAGATTATTTTGAGGAGGATAGATTATGAAAGAGAAAACATTGAAATTCCTTGAGAGAAATCTCAGCAGCGAACCGTCTTCTTTTGCAGAAGAAGCAAAGTGGAGACAAGACAATGAAGTGTGGCTGAAATGGTCACAAGGCATTGCCATGAAGATTATTGACTATATGCAGGAAAATAAACTTTCGCGTGCCGATATAGCCACGCGTCTTGGGTGTTCTCCACAATATGTCAGCAAGATTCTTTCAGGACGAACCAACTTCTCATTCAAGAGTATTGCAGAGATTGAACGGTGTCTTGGCATACATTTTATGGAAACTGTTTTTGCGTGAAGATAAAGGATTGAGGCTTTCTTAAAGATATTCAAGTAGTGAAAATTGGATACTATGAAATCCCCCTGCGCCGATAAACACCTATGATTAGTGTTTACCTCCTACTCGATTTATACCATCGTTTATACCGTCGTTGGAGCGTCAGAATGGGTAGCCAATGGCGAAGTGGAGGCCGAGGCCGTCCTTGAACCGCTCAATGTTGTAGAAGCCGCTGCGGGTGGTTTTGTAGGGGGCGTGGAGGGCAATGCCCACATCGAAGCGGAGGACAATGAAGTCGAGATCGTAGCGCAAGCCCGCGCCCGTGCCGAGTGCAATACACTTGAGCGTGGAGGCTGTGAGTTGTGCCCCCGGCCGCTGCTCGTCGTTGCGCAGTGTCCACACGTTGCCAGCATCGAGGAACACGGCTGCGTGCAGGTCGCCGAAGAGACGTGCACGGAGTTCGGCGTTCGCTTCGAGTTTTACGTCGCCCGTTTGGTCCATGTAGGAGTATTTTGAGTTAACCGGGCGGTACGAACCGGGGCCGAGCGTGCGTACGGTGAAGGCGCGCACGCTGTTGGCACCTCCCACATAGAACTGGTCGGAGTAGGGGGCGGCGGTGCTGTTGCCGTAGCTGTAAATAACGCCGCCAAACACGCGGGTGGCGAGGTTGAGGCTTTTGGTGAATTTAAACAGTTTGTGTGCCTCGGCCGTTACTTTTAGGTATTGCGCGAAGGGGTTGCCGAGAAGTTCCTTTCCCTTAGAGTTGAACTTTTTCCCGAAGATGGAGTAAATGCCCGACGTGACGTTGCCTGCCTCCTTGGCCGTGAGTTGCACCCACCAAGGGTTACGCCGCCAACTGCGGCTCTGGTAGGTAAATTTGTACGACAGCGACGGCACAAACTGGTTGCGCATTGACAGGTAGAGCGCAGGGTTGGCAGTCATGATGGAGTCGAACGCGGCGGTGGTGTGGTTGAGTTTGTCAAAGTCGAGGCTGAAGAGCGTGAGGTCGTGTTGTGCCGTCTCGCGTTTGTACCAATGGTAGTTGGCGCTCACCCCAATGCTCACCATGTTGAAGAATTTGGAACGGTTCTTCCAGTCGGCGTTGAGGGCAAACTGTGTGGAGGAAGGGAAACGCGTACGACGGCGACTGATGCCCGGGAATACAAAGCGCGGGAACTTAAAGGCCAGTTCGGTACCCAGCTCGTAGGAGTTGAGCAGGGAGTTGCGTCCGTCGCTGTTGCCTGAACCGGTTTGCCATTCGTACGAACCAAAAATCTTGAACGATACCTTTTCGCCGCCGCGGAAGGCATTGCGCTTTGCCAGTTCGTACGATATGCCCGGGCCTACCTGTTGGTTGCTCTTCATCGTGGCGTTCATCTCGAAGGTGGAGTCGTAGAGTTTGTCCATCACGGCCGAAATCACCACGTCGAGCGTGTCGCACGTTTGCGCCGTGTCGCGTGGCACGTAACTCACGTCCATTTGGCTCAACACACCGAGCTGTCCCAGTTTTTCGAGTGTCATCTTTTGGTCGTCCGAACGATAGACCTCTCCTTTGCGGTGCGTCACGGCGTGCCGCCACATATTGGTACGCAGGGGAATTTGCCTGCCCGAGAAGTTATAGGTATAGCTGCGACGGCTTATCTGGTTGTCTAGCACGTCGCTGTCGTTGCGGCGAATGTTGACGATGGTGTTGCCGATGTACCATGGGTGGTCGGCTTTTGTCGGACGTGCGTCGACGGGCAAAACTTGCAGTTGCACGTAACCCTTGCGCTGCGTGGTGTCGGCACGGAACGTGGTGTAATTGTCGTTCCAGTAGTAGAAGCCGTTGTTGCGCAGAAGCGCGCCCACGCGGGTCTGTTCGGCGGAGAGGTTTACCACGCTGAACGCGTCGCCGCTCTTCAGCAGCCGCTCGCCGGTATGCGCCCTCAGCACCGCCCATGTGGAGTCGGGGTAGGCGAGGTAGGCCACAGAGTCGAGGCGGAAAAGCTGTCCGGCTTTGACGTTGTAGGCCACTTTGGCCTTCTTCTTGTTTTTCTCGTTGGTCTCTACAGCATAGTCCACCTTGCCGTGGAAATACCCGTAGTTATGGAGCGTATTGGTGGCTACCTTGGTGCGCATTTCGGGACTTACCTGACTGATGAGGACGGGCTCGGTGCCGAATTTCTTGTATATCCACTTGCCAAGCCCTCCCTTTGCGTCGTAGAAGCCGTTGTGAATCCAAAGACCTATTTTCCATGGCCAACTCATGCTCGACGAACCGAAGATGGAATTGTTGGGCGGATAGGCCAGTACGGCATCCACCTCTTCCTTTGCCGTTGCAAAGTCTGCCACGCTTTGCGCCTCCTGTTGTTTCAGGGCTTTGCGCTCAGCCTTACTCAGGTTTTTTTTGTTTTTGCCCAGGATGGAGTCTGCGCTAAGCGTACTCTTTCCCTCAATCACGCTGTTTATCTTTGTCAGAGCGTCGGCAACGGCGGTTATGACGCCGGTGGAGTCGCGACTGCTCATCTTCTTGTTGAGCGCGGTTGGGGAGTCGGAATACGTGATGCGGCTTATGCCCGTATAGAGTTGTTCGTCGTCGGGCAGTGAGCGTGTGGTGGAGCAACCGCCCAAAATGAACAGTGCGGCCAATGCGCCGAACCACGGCAAAGCGCGGAGAGGGAGGGGATATATTGGATGAGGTAAGTGCAGTGTCATTCCGCGTTTGTTTTTTTCTTTTTGAAGATGAAAAGTTCGCCGAGTTTGTTCGTCTTGCGTCGCAATACAAGGCCGGCTCCTGTTTTGGTGAGTTGTCCTTCGAGTGGGTCTTGCGTGTTGCGGTCGTAGAACACTTTTACGTAGCGCGATGCGCCTTGGTCCAGGCGGTATTCCACCGACACGTTGTTGATGAAACTCTCTGCGGAGTTGGTGGCGTCGGCACCGGTCGACACCTTGCCGCCGATTATCACGCTGATGCGGTTGCCCCAGAAGCGTTTGGCGAACTGGAAAGAATAGTCGGTGGTGGTAGTGCCGGTTTCCGACGTGCCGTTCTCCACGCCGAGGTTGATGTCAATCGTTTTCAGAGCCGAACCGGCAATGTTCTGTATTTCGCTTTGCAGGAAGGCGTTGAGCGCATTGCTTGCCTTGAAGCCTCCCGAACCGCTCATCATGGTTTCGTCGGTCATGAACATTCCAGTCGCCATCATCGTGACGGCTGCCTTGCTGCGCTGTTCGGCCGACATCGAGGCGAGTTGGTTTTGCACGGTGAGGTCTTCGGGGGCTTCGATGGTAAATTCCAGTCCCATATCGTTGAGCGTGCGCGAGATGTTTACGCCCACATCGAACGTCACCGAACGCTGCTTGTCGTCCTCTTCCGTCACCACGGCCTTGGTGCGTTCCTTGGCTGTGAGGCTGAGCGTGGGGTTCATTATGTCGCCCGTAAATTCTACGTACGAACCCTGTTCGAGTTCGAACGTCTTGAGCGGAATGACGGGCAACTGGTACTTCATCTCGCCGCTGTGGGTGGTGAAGCGGCCCGTCAGGCGCATGTCGCCTTGTTTGTTCATGCGCATCGTCAGGTCGCCGCCGCCTTCCAGGTTGACGTAGCTCTGTCCGTCCTCGCTGAGGTTGCAGTGGAACTGTGCCGCGTCGCTTATGCTAATGCCGAGCGTGAGGTCCATGCCGCTGTCGTTGGCCTTTTTCTTCTCATCGGTCTTGGCGGTGTCGGCAAAGTTGGTGAACTGCACAAGGTCGTGCAGGCGGTCGTCGACGGAGAGGGGGGAGTCTTTGAGTATGTAGGTCACGTCGGTGCGGTCGAGCAGTTCTACCTTGCCACGCACGGAGAGGTTGTCCATCGTTCCCTTCACTGTACCCGTATAGTTGGTGTACACCTTGCCGAAGAGCATCGACTTGGCTTTCTTCTTTGTGTTGATGAGTTCGAAGTTTTGAGCGCGCATGGCAAAGTCAAGGCGCATCTGCTCGAAGTTGCTCATGTCGAACGTGCCGTTCAGCACAAGCGGCTCTTTCCCTGTGGAGTAGAGGTTGTAGTCGTCGAAGAGGATGCGGCTGTCCTTGATGGTCACGTTGCGTTCGTCCGTGCGGAAGTCGAAGCCGTACACGTCGGAGTAGATGTGTGCTTCGTTGAGGTTGAGTGAACCGTTCACCACGGGTTTGCTCAGAGTGCCGTTCACGGCGAGGTCGCCCCCGGCTATGCCTTTGAGCGAAATGTCGGTGCCGACCATGAAGCCGTTGAGCATCTGCAAGGGAAAGTCGTGCAACTGGGCGTCGCCCTCAAACGTACCTCCGTCTTTGTCGTAGTAGGTGCCGTTGCAGGCGAGTACCTCCTCGCCGTTAGAACTTATGAAGGCTGAGGCATGGTGCTCGCCGCCAGTCTTCGGCAGGTATACGGCATCTACGCCCACCGTGCCGAGAGCAATGTCTTCGTAGGTGAAGTTGGCCGCTTCGAGTGAGGCCATGGCTGAGAATTGTTGGTTTTTCCAATCGTCGGTCACGTGGATGTCGCCGCTCAGCATGCCGCTCAGTTTGGGCAGGTAGGGCAGCACGGTCGACAGTTCGCCGAGGTTTACTTGGTTAACGCTCAGCGTGATGTCGTTGGCCGAATCTTTTGGTTCGCCGTACACTTTAAGACCCGTGCCGTCGTCGGCGAGCAAGTCCACGTTGGCGCGTATGCTGCGGTCGTTCCCGAGGAAAATGTAATTGTCCTTGTTCACCGTGAAGTGGCGGTAGGCTAGCACGGGGTTTTCGGGGTAGAGGTGTATGTTCACCCCGGCTTCTTGCAGGGCGGCCTCAATGCCGAGGTCCACGCCGCGCTCGCCGTCGCTGTCGTAGTAGGAGAGTTCCACTCCCGCGCCCGATTGCAGGAGGTACGAACGCATTCTTACTTCCAGTGGGTTGGGATTTTTCTTCCCGTTCTTCACCATTCCGCGGAGCTGAACGCCTGTGCTGTCTTGGAAAAGGTGGGTGTCGATGGTGTCAAGCAGCAGCGCACCCACGCTGAGTGCTCCCACGCGGGCATCGCCCGACATTCCTTCCACGGGATCGGCAAGAAGGTCTACGTAGGCCGAGGAGAATGAGTAGCCTTTCATCCTCGCAATGTTGTAGAGGGGATTGTCGCGCCCGGCTTGCAAGTTGAACGCCATGCGGGGCAGCAGTGCCTTCAGCCTATCCTGGTCAATGCTGTATGCCTTTGCCTCGTTTTGGAGTTCGGTGGCAAAGCGCGTGAGACGATTTGCCAGTCCAGGTATGTCGCCCTTTGCCCCGAGTTGCAGGCGCAGGTCGCCGGCCGATACGTAGGCGGTGGTGGTGTCGCGACTTGTGCCAAAGTCAAAGAGTATATCCTTTGCCATCGCACTCATCTTGGGCGTGGTGAAGTGGTTGTGGCTGATACTTCCGTTGAGGCTATAGGCGGTAAACTGCTTGTTGGCGGTGGCTTTCACGTCGATGTCGGTGCCGAAGTAGAGGGTGTCGTCCGCCACACCGAGCTTTTTCAGGTCGAGGTTGGGGAGTGAGGCTTTCAGCGACACGTCGTATTCGCTTTTTCCCAACAACGCTTCTACCGTGCCATTGCCTTCAAACAGGGAGGTGCTGGCGTTGAAGGCTGCCACGGCACGGCTGCCGCGAAGATCGGCGTTGAGCGACAAGCCGCCGAGGTCGTATTTGTCGTAGGTCAGTCCGCTGACGTTTGCCTTTGCCGTGAGCGACGAACGCCCGTTGGTTACGTCGAATCCTCGTCCGTTTGCCGTGAGTGTCCCCGTAAACGGACCTACCGGAACGCCCTTGGCAATGCTTCCCACGGGGAATGCTTTTGCCGTGGCTGCAAGTTGGTAACTTTCCGTACGCAGGATTACCTTGCCTTTGGCAGCCAAACTGCCTCTGCCCACACTGGCGTGCAAGTTTACGTTGTATGCGTCGCCGCGGAAGGCGGTTGTAGCGCGTGCCGTCAGTCCGTCGGGCACGTTTACGCTTTCGTTTACCGAACGGGGCAGAAGGCGGCGCACGGCGGCCATGCTCTGCGTGCGCAGGTTAAAGGTTATTTTGCCGCTTCGCCAGTCTTTGAGCGCGTTCTTCACATATCCGTTAGCCGAGAGGTGGGCTGTACCGGGAAGGTCAACTTCAAGAGCGGAGAGCAACAGGTGGTCGATGTTTCCGCTCAGTGCGGCTTTCAGCGTAAGGTCTTTTTGGGGAATTTTCTGCAACGTCTGTTTGTCCAGGTAGGCCGCTCCGAGCGTGCGTATGTCTTTGTAGCCTATCAGTGCGTCGGCCGTCAGGCGGCAATGCCCTCCTTTGCCCTCCGTGAACGAACGGAAGTCGAACGACACATCGGCATCAAGACGCGAAGCCTCGGTGCGGAGCCTCAAAGCCGGCAGTTGCAGTCGTGTGGAATCCATATAAACGATTCCGCTCAGTTTTTTCACGCTCAGTCCACACTTCTCGCTCAATGTTAGTCCGCGCACGCCAGCTCGAAGCACGCCGTTTTCGTCGTAACTTAGCGTGTCGAGCAAAAGTGATAGGTTGCTCACGGCCAAGTGGTTGGCATCTATTCCGGGTACATCTTTTATATAGGGAATGTCGTATGTGGCGCTGCATCCTTTGAGCGTCAGCGATTTTACAGCATAGCGGTTTCGTCCGGTGTCGAAACTGCCTCCTCGCAGCGATACTGTACCCATTCCGGCGGATATGAGCATGGAATCGCCCGGCATCCGCAGGCGTATATTTGAGTGTTCTATGTCGGCTTTCTCCACGGAGATGTTCCAGTGCGACTTACTCGTCGTGGTGTCTTTCTGCGCCGTGTCGCTCAGAGCCACTTCCACGTCGGCGTTGTACAGACGGGCACGGTCGAGTTTCACAAGTTCTTTCTCCCAGTCCACCCCATGCGTGGCAGCGGTGAGTTCGCCCACCGTTCCGCGGATATGCGTGTCTGATATGTAGCTCTTCGTGTCGAGCTGAAGGTCGTACAGTTCAAAGCCGTCCACATCGGCCCGCCCGTCAAAGAGCGGACGCAAAGCCACATTGAGCCGAAGACTTCGCGCATTGAGCAGCGTGTCGCCGCCCTCAATAGCCGTAAAGCGATGCACGGACAGGTCGAGCGGAAAAGCAAGACGGACCTCTTCCACCGTAATAGTCATGCCCATCTTCTCACTCAACGATTCAGCCACCTTGTGTACGGCAAAATTCTGGACAGGAGGTATATATATAAGTATAGCCAGCAGCAAAAACAGCAAAACAGGTATGGCTACAATCCAAAACACCGTCTTCACCGCTGCCGAAACAATCTTCATTTTCTTCATGTTTGCAAATATAGCGTTTCCGCACCGCCTATATATTATTACAGTGTCCCAAAATGTCCAATATTCTCCAACCAATCCCTCTTACCCCAAAACAAATCGCCGCCCCCCGTACGAGCGACGCATGTCCCCCGAAGCCCTCCGCCAACAAGCCCAAGGACCGTATTCCGCCCCATAGGCCTAATATGCCCATTATGCCAAAAAAAGCCCAATATGCCTAATATGCCCATTATGCCTATAAAAATCTACAATTAATAATCCCCTGACAATCAGCCCCTTAAAGAAATCCCCCGAAAAATAATTCAAAAATAATCCTCGGTTTTCTTGCCCAAGTCAAAATCCCGCCGTACTTTTGCACTCGCAAATCAGAAATAAAGC
>CAVLCM010000119.1:0-9169 GCA_963661625.1 bacterium | reverse complement strand
GTCTATAAGTAGAGTGAACGTACGTCTATAAGTAGAGTGAACGTACGTCATTAAAAAGGGTGGACGTACGTCGTTAGATGAAGACTTCTTCGAGTAATACGTAACTCGTTGATTTTCAATATACACCATTTGGTGGTGCAAAAAAGTAATGAAGTCAGGAAATAAAACTGCTTGACGATGGCAGTGGGGGGGGGGATGCGAGAAGTTTCGCGACGAGCAGAACGGTTATCCAAAGAGTTCGCGCAGGGCCTGCTCGACACGGGAGACGGGGACAAGCTCTATGCCGGGATTGGATGCGTCGAGGCCCTTCATGTTTCCCTCGGGGATGAGCATGCGGTTGAAGCCCAATTTGGCGGCCTCGGCCACTCGCTGACCTATGCGCGTGACGGGACGAATTTCTCCGCTCAGACCCACCTCGCCTGCCATGCAGACGCTGCGCTCTATGGCCGTGTCGACATTGCTCGACAGGACGGAAGCTATGACTGAAAGGTCGATGGCAGGGTCCGTGACGCGGATGCCGCCGGCTATGTTGAGGAAAACGTCCTTCTGTGCCAATTTGAAGCCTACCCGTTTCTCCAACACGGCCAGAAGCATGTTGAGGCGGCGGAGGTCAAAGCCCGTGGCGGAGCGTTGCGGCGTTCCGTAGGCCGCGGTAGACACCAGCGCCTGCGTCTCGATAAGAAACGGACGCACACCCTCCAAAGCAGCCGAGATGGCAATGCCGCTCAGTTCGTCGCCGCCCTGCGTAAGTAGCAGTTCGGAGGGGTTGTCGACGGGACGGAGGCCGTCGCCTCGCATCTCGTAGATGCCCAGTTCGGACGTGGAGCCAAAACGGTTTTTCGAACTGCGCAGAATGCGGTACATATAGTGTCGGTCGCCCTCGAACTGCAATACGGTGTCGACAATGTGTTCCAAAACCTTCGGACCGGCAATTGCGCCGTCCTTGGTGATATGTCCAACGAGAATTACTGGCACTCCGCTCTCCTTGGCGTATTTGAGGAGCGAGGCGGCACATTCACGGATTTGCGTAATGCTGCCCGGCGACGAATCAACCGTCTCTACGCTAATGGTCTGTATGGAGTCGACGACCACCATGTCGGGCTGTTCGTTCTTTATCTGGGCAAAAATCTGTTCGAGCCTCGTTTCGCAAAGCAGCAGCACGTCGCACGTTCGTCCGCTAATGCGCTCGGCGCGCAACTTAATCTGCCGTTCGCTCTCCTCACCGCTCACGTAGAGGATTTTTCCCTTGTCCATGCGCACGGCCGTCTGCAACAGGAGCGTAGATTTGCCGATGCCCGGCTCGCCCCCGATGAGCGTCATCGATCCCGGCACGATGCCGCCGCCCAACACGCGGTTGAGTTCGCTGTCGGGCGTGAGGATGCGAGGCTCTTCGTCGGCCTTGACCAGCGACAACGGCACGGCCTTAGTCACTTGTGACCCTACGCCCGTCAGTGCTTGCCGTGCGCGCCTTTCGCCCACGGCCGACGAACTCTCGGGCTGCACGTGCATCTCGCTCATCGTGTTCCACTGTCCGCACGAGGGGCAGCGACCCACCCATTTGGGAGAGTCGGCTCCGCATTCGCGGCAAACGTATACGGTCTTTGTTTTAGCCATTGTATCAGAGGGGAAATTGCTCAACAGACGGGAAACATGTGCCCCGCATCCGTTGCAAAACGAATTATCACATGCTTTCGAGCGCGCGCTTCATGGCCACGAGTTCCTCGCGCACCTTGCGAAGTCGTTGCACAGCCTCCATGGGCTGCGAAACGCCCTGCTTGTTTTGTTTGAGTATCTCGCGGGCGGCAGCAAGTTTCAGGCCGCGCACCTTCACGAGGTCGTAGACAACCTGAATTTTGGCGATGTGTTCCTTCGTGTACCGTCGCACGCCGCGCGCCCCCTTCTTAGGGGTGATTTGCTGGGGAAATTCCTTTTCCCAATAGCGCAGGAGCGTTTCGCTTACGCCGAGCATTTGCGCCACCTCGCTGATGGTGTAATAATACTTGTCGTCTGTGGGAGTGATGTCTGTCATAATAATATGCGTAAGGTAAATTCATCGTTCGGGCTGCGTGATTGCATTGCCCGAACGGTGTGCTGCCAAAATGGGTTGAGCAGCCGTCAGTCGTTGGCGGTCCACTCTTTCGAGAGCGTGCTTTCGAGTTCCTCGGCCGAGAGGCGGAGTTTGAAGAAGCCCTTTTCGGCAATGGATATGCCGCCCGTCTCCTCCGACACCACGATGGCCAAGCAGTCGCTCTTCTGCGATATGCCGAGCGCGGCGCGGTGGCGCAAGCCGAGCGATTTGGGTATGTCCGTATCGTGCGAGATGGGGAGGATGCATCCTGCGGCCTTGATGCGCTGGTGCGTGATAATCATAGCGCCGTCGTGGAGGGGACTGTTCTTGAAAAAGATGTTTTCGATGAGCCGTTGCGTGATATTGGCATTGATTACGTCGCCCGTAGCGATGTATTCGCTCAGGCCCACGTAGCGTTCGATGATGATGAGTGCACCCACCTTCTGCTTGGCCATGCTCATGCAGGCCATGACGATGGGCATGATGTCCTCGCGGTGCACGTTGTTGTCCTTGGCCCGCTTCCCCTTAAAGATGCGCGTAAGGAAGTGCGTGCCTGGGCGCAGACCGATGGTGCTGAAAAAGTGGCGTATCTCCTCTTGGAAAAGCACGATAAGAGCGAGCGACCCCACGTTGACCAGTTTGTCGAGGATTGTGCCGAGCAGTCGCATTTCGAAGATTTGCGACACGAAAATCCACACCACGACGAAGACGATGATGCCGCCGAAGATATTGGCGGAACTCGACTCCTTCATGAGACGGTAAATGTAGTAGAGCAAAATCGCCACCAGGAAGATGTCGATGATGTCCTTGATGCCAATGCTCAGCATATTGTCAGAGAGTTGTTGTGGCTAAATAGATACGCTTTGCCTCAACGGCCTCACGCACATCGTGAACACGGAGAATGTGCGCCCCCTTCATGAGCGCGATGGTGTTGAGTACGGTTGTGCCGTTGAGAGCCGTTTGCGGCGTTCCGCCGATGAGTTTGTATATCATGGATTTGCGCGAAATGCCCACGAGCAAGGGCAGCCCAAAGGTGTGGAAATCTTCAAGATGGTTCATCAACTCGTAGTTGTGTTCCACAGTCTTGCCAAAGCCGAAACCCGGGTCAACGATGACGTCCTTTGCGCCCATTTGGCAAAGACGGTCGATGCGCTGGGCGAAATAAAGCATCACCTCCTCACGCAGGTTGTCGTAGTGCGGGCTTTGCTGCATAGTGTCGGGCGTTCCCTGCATGTGCATAAGGATATAGGGAACGCCAAGGCGGGCCACCGTTCGAAACATTTGCCTGTCGAGCATTCCGCCCGATATGTCGTTGATGATGTCAGCCCCTTCCTCCTCGACGCACATACGGGCCACGTCGGCCCGGAAAGTGTCGACCGATATGGGGATGTTTGGGGCGAGCCTACGCACAATTCGCAGCCCTCGACGCAGACGTTCCATCTCTTCCTCGGGCGACACGTCGTCGGCCCCGGGACGCGACGAATAGCCGCCGATGTCGATCATGTCAGCCCCGTCGGCTAAGAGTTGGCTCACGCGTTGCTCTATGTGTTCATCGTCGCTGAACGTGCGGCTCTCGGCGTAGAATGAATCGGGCGTGACGTTGAGAATGCCCATCACCTGCGGCTCGCTCAAGTCAAACAGCCTGCCATTTAGATTTATGCTTTTCATTACCTGTGTTCCCATTGCAAAGACAAAGGTAGTTCATGGCTGTTGAAGAGCAAAAGGATTACTAAAAGTTTTTGTGCCTGACTTATTGAACGACAAACGATTGCGTCAGTCCAACTTCTTAGCTGAGAGTTTGTTCAAACGGCGCATTTTCAATGCGTTCCAAGCCTCGAGAACACGCTGGCGAGAGCGGAGAATGCTCGCCTTGTAGACGGCACACGTTGTGAAGAGATAAACGGCCGACTGCACCCATAGCATCTGCCACTGCGGCTCCACGTCGGCGAGCGACGCACCCATGTTGTTCATTGCCACAAAGCCCGTCACGCCGAAGGTGGAGGGGAATACGTAGCCAATGGCCTTCCAAAATGCAGGCACGGCACTGCCCGGCCACGAGATGCCCGAGATGAAGAGCAACGGCACCGAGGTGAACACGATGAGCATGATGCACATTTCGCGGTGGCGCACAAACGCGCTGACCGTCATGCTGAAAAGAATGCTCGCAATGAGGAAAGGAACCATGAAGCACGTAATCTGCCAAGGGTCGCCAATTTGGTTGAGACGGAAGAGGTGAGGCACGACGGCCAAAACATAGACGCTCAACGGGATATATACAAGAAAATAGGCCGCCCCTTTGCCGAAGACGATGCGCAGAAGACCGCGGTTGTGCTTTTCCACCGAAACGAGGTTGCGAAAGCGGTTGTGTTCGCGCGCCGTACCAGCTGCCATGCCCACGCCGAGGAGGAGCGTTTGCTGAATGATAAGCACGAGTACGGCTGGGATGAGGAACGTTGCAAAGCCGTTTTGCGGATTGTAGATAGATACCTCCTCATACTTGATGGGGTGCTGAGCAAGCGCGTCCTGTTCGGCCGTTGTACCGCCGGCGCGTTTCACCTTAATCTGGGCGTTCATGGCCAAACTGACGTTGGTGTTGGCCGTCAGAACGCTTTTATAATAGAGCATACCGCTCATGTCGGCGTAGGCACTGACATACACCTGCTCGCCCTGATTGATACGCTTCGTGAAGTCGCGCGGAATGTACACCGCCCCGTAGGCATCGCGGTGCTTGATGAGCCGTTTGGCCTCGTCCATATTGGCACAATACGACACGATATGCACGTCGGGCGACGCGTCGAGGTGGCGCAAATACTCACGGCTCTGCGCCGTACGGCAGTCATCGACCACCGCCACCGGCACGTCGCGCACTACCTCGTTGGTATAGATAAACGTATAGAGCAGGGGGTAGCCGATGGGGACAAGGAAGAAGAAGATGATTACACCCTTGTCGCGGATGATGGTGCGGAGTTCTTCGCGAAATATGTGGTTCAGGTCGGAAAGCGCCTGACGGATGTTCAACATAGCCGGATATTTTTTTTCAGTTACAACAGAGACCTTGCGGATTTGCACATTGGGTCAAGGCTCGTAGGCATATCTCGTAAGCACCTTCTTCAACCGTCCGAGGAAGGGCAAGGGAAGCACAACGAAGGCCAACAAAGCAAAGCCGAACGGCCAAGCGTTGGAAAGCGGATAGCCGTCGAGGGCCGAATTGACATAGAGCAAGTAGTAGTGGCGCAAGGGGAAGAGATAGGACAATCCTTGCAGCGCAGGGTGCATGGCCATGACGGGGAACGACATGCCCGATATGCTGAACGAGATAACGCCCCAAAGCGACGCAAACGACAAGCCCATACGCAGCGTGGGCAACATGGTGAACATGAACACGCCCATGCCCTGGCAGGCCAACACAAAGAGAGCCATCACGCTCCACATGGCGGCTATGCCTCCATTGCAGGGGAAATGCAGATAGCCGTAGAGCAGGAATATGTAGAGCGAACCCATGAGCAGGAACACGATTGTCTGCGGAATAATCTTGCTCGAGAGTGCCACGATGATGGAATTGCCCGACGACTGCATCAGTTCGTCCGACGTGCCAAACTTCAATTCCGTGCCAAGGCTGTAAACCGTTGTCATGAAGATGAAGATGCCAAGCATGCCGGGGATGATGATATTCGAGAGGTACACATTGTAGTTGAGCCACGGGTTGCCCACGGCGTGCATATCAATCACAACGGGCTGCAAGTAGGCCATGGCCTGACGCGTGGTAGCCCCCTTGGCGTACAACACCGATCGTGCCGCCGCCCCCGAAGCCAGTTCGGACATGGTGCGCATATCGCGGTAGAGCAGCGAACCTGCCACGAGGTAGGAGTAGTTGGTGTAGAACGACACCGTGGGCATGCGTTGCAGCTGCGCCTGTCGCGCCGTGCCCTGCGGAATGAGGTAAAAGCCATACACCTCGCCGCGCTGCACGGCCTTGCGCGCCTCGGTGACGTTGGCGTAGCTGTGGGTGATCTCGCTCATCTGGAACGAACTGAGGTTGCGTTCCAAATTGCGCGACGTGGCAGTGTGGTCCTCATCGACAATGCCCATGGGCAAGCCCTGCGGCAAGCCCTGCTTCATGAGCGACGTGAAGAACACGTAGCAGAAAAGCGGAGCCAGCACCATGCAGAATATGTAAATAGGCTGCGAGCATATCCGTTTTGCCTCGCGCAGCCACAGCGAATTTCCGTTCATTCGGTTTGCTTTGCTTGTAGAAGGACGCGTCGGCGGCAT
This sequence comes from bacterium, assembly GCA_963661625.1. Classification (GTDB taxonomy): domain Bacteria; phylum Bacteroidota; class Bacteroidia; order Bacteroidales; family Bacteroidaceae; genus Alloprevotella. The sequence goes on along the minus strand of CAVLCM010000119.1, from coordinate 2,829 downwards.
AGCGTAGCCAGAGCGGCCGACGGTCCGTTTGTTGCACGTAGGGAGGAGGTTATTTAGCCTCGTTGTTGAGCAGCACGCTCATGCCGGGGCGCAGGCCCTCCACCTTTTGTACGGGCGATGCCTTCACCTCGAAGGTCTTCATGTCGAACTGTCCCGTCGTTTTCGTGGCTTTCCAAGTGGCGTAGGAACCGAGGTCCTTCATGTAGTACACCTTGAGCGTCACCTCCTTGTTGCCGAGTGCCGGCACGGTAGCCTTGAACGTTTGGTTCATCTTGAAGTTGGCCAAATGGTCCTCGCGTACGTTGAACGTCACCCACATATCGTTCATCAAGGCCACGTTCATGATGGGCGCGCCCGTACCTACGAGTTCACCGATTTGGGGGAATATTTCCGTCACCTCGCCGTCGGCCGATGCCACGAGGACGGTTTCCTTAATATAAGAGTTAACCTCGTTGACAGCCCCCTTGGCGCGGTTTACAAGAGCGGCAGCGGCGTCCTTGTCCTCGCGTTCGGCACCATTCTTCGCCATGTCGTATTGCGACTTAGCAGCCTTCTCCGTAGCGATGGCGGCATCGCGCTGCGCCGTAACCTCATCGAGTTTCTGCGCCGTCATCACGCCCTGTTCGTAGAGGCGTTTGACTCGGGCGTACGACTTCTCGGCGATGTCAACACCGGCCTTTGACTTCTGCCACATCTCGTAGGCAGCTGTAATCTGCTCCTCGCGCGCACCCTTTTCGGCCTTGCGGTTTTGAGCAGCGGCAGCGTCCTCAGCTGCCTGAGCCTGCGTCAGTTTGGCGGCTACTTCAGGAGCTTGGAGGATGGCGAGCGTATCGCCGGCGTGCACGTAGTCACCCTCCTTGACCATGTATTTCAGCACACGGCCGGGCACCTTGCTCGATACGCGGTATTCGGTCACGTCGGCCTGTCCCTGCACGGTGTCAGGCTCATTGTCGAAAGCGTAAAGACTGCCGATGATGACAAGAACGGTGATGCCGAGGAGAATAAATATTGCCGGTAAAAAGTTAGCTTTCTGTTTCATCGTATTTTGGGGTTGATACTTGTTGCGAAATAAGTTGGGTTAACGGCCAAGTGCCTTGTTGTAGGCAGCCTGTGAGAGTTTGATGTCGATTTGCGAGTCAATCTTGTCGCTGTGCGCCTGCAACCAGGCGGTTTGTGCCATTAGCAGGTCGGAGGTATTGATTACGCCCTCCTTGAAGCCCACCTGCGCCGTACGGAGGTTTTCCTCGGCTTTGTCAAGATTTTTGAGGCTGAGCGTAAGTTTGCGGTTGGCCTCGTTGACGCGAAAGGCTTCCTGATTTACTTGGAGTTCAATTTTCTCCTTCGCCTCCTCGCTCTTCAAGGTCGCCATGCTCTGTTCGGCACGCGCAGCGCGCACCTTATACTTCGTTTCGCCCCAGTTCCACACAGGTACTTTGAGCATTACGCCCACGGCCCAAGTGCCGCGAAACTTCTTCTCGAAGCCGTTGAACACGTTGGGGTTGGAAATCATATAGCCACCCGTGAGGGCCAGTTGGGGCAACACGGCAGCACGTTCCACCTTGGCCTTTTCGGCATAGATGTTTTGAGCCGTGGCAAGCTGCGAGAGTTCGGGGCGGTTGGCGTAGGCCGTCTGCACGTCGGCAACGATATCCTCGGCCGTGGTGGGGAGGTCGGTGTTGCACTCATCGGCCAACTGGGGTGCGCTCTCTAAGGGCAGACCGCAGAGCTGGCAGAGCAGCATTCGCGAAAGGGTGAGGCCGTCCTCAACCTTCATGAGTGTCATTTCGGCCTCGTTGAGCTTCACGCTCACGGAGAGTTCGTTGCTTTTGGTGGCCACGCCCTCGTCTATCATCTTCACCACGTCGGAATCGAGATGGGCGAGCATGTCACGGTAGCTGATGGCGAGCGTGCGCTTGTTGGCGAGTGAAACAACCTGCCAGTAGGCCTTGTCCACATCGAGCAGAACGTTGAGTTCGTCGCTGCGAAGCTGGTCGCCGGCGAGTTGTTCCTGATATTTCGTAATGTTTTCGTAAGCCTTGATTTTGCCGCCCATATAAAGGGGCTGCGTGAGCAGGATGGTGCCGGCGGTGATGTTACGCGTGTCGGTGCGGAAAGCGTCGGTGATGCTCTTGCCCAAAGCGTTGCCACCCTGAGCGAGCAGTCCGCCGTTTTGCTGCAAAGCTCCCGATACGTCCTGGATGAGTGGCGCGAGGTCGGGATGGTTGGCCACAATCTGCTGCGCTATGGCAGGGAACTGCGTACCAAACTGACTGACAGCAGTGTTGCCGAGGTTATTTATCGCGCTTTGCTGGTTTTTGCTGAGCAGAGATATTTCGTCGCCCGAGCGCAAGTAGCCGGCCGTGAGCGACACCTTGGGAAGGAAGTTGGTGTGAGCGGCTTTTCGGTCCCACTTTGCCTTGTCCATCTTCACCTTGCTCTGCGCGAGTTCCTTGTTGTTGCGCAGTGCCAACGCCCGGCAGCTGTCGAGCGTAAGCACGCCCTGTGCCTGGACGGACACACCGCCAAGGAGGAACGCCGCGAGCATGATAGCCTTCTTCATCATGGAATGTATTTTTCTTAAAACTTTGTTTCTTAATGACTTTCGCGGCAAAATTACGGATTAAGTCACGTGTACGGCATACGCCCACCGCCCCAAACGGAAAAACAGAACAATTTACACGAACTTTCGGGAGCATTGCGACGAGCAGCCAGAAGCCGTTGACTATCCGTGCCGACCTTGCCTCTCCTGACTTCATCACTTTTTTGCACCACCAAAATGGCGCATGTTGAAAATCAACGAGTTACGTATTACTCGAAGAAGGCTTCATC
>CAVLCM010000118.1:0-9302 GCA_963661625.1 bacterium | reverse complement strand
ACTTATAGACGTACGTTCACTCACCCTCATGACGTACGTTCACTCATCGCATAAATGTACGCTCTGATTTTCAACGGAAATACTTTACTCCGAAGCATCCCTTTTTTCTTTACGGAACCTCCGAAAACTGATTTAGGTGACGCATTGACGAAGTCAAGAAAAAGGAAGAAGTTCCCTTGCACCGTCCGCCCCTAAAAAAGGAGCGGACGCGCCAGGGAACTTTATTTTTCCTTGCTAATTCAGCGGCACCTTGGCCGCAGAGGCATTATTCCTGCGCGCCGTTGTTGATCCAAGCCTTAATCAGGTTGATAAGGTCGGTCTTGGTGCGCGCTTCGAGGATATCGGCATGGTCGTGGTGGAGCAACCCGTCGCTCTCGAGCACCATGGGGAGGAGGCTCTTCGAGGCGTTGTTGGGATTGACGAGCTTGTAGTCGGGGTTCGACTTTGAGTCAACGTTGACCAAGCAGCCATAGCTGTTACCAGCAGTGAGGAAAAGGTTGCGCGGCGCACTGCCGTTCAAACCGTGGCAAGCTATGCACTTCGCGCTGAACACGTTTTCCTGAATAGCCTGGTACATGCCTACGTCGACAGTGCCAAGTTCTATGCGCATGGTGTCGCCGTCGAAGGTAAACTTGTCCTTACTGACAGATACAAAGCTGACGATGCGGTCGCGCACGTTGTCGATAGCGCAGAGTTCCACCTCGGTCACGTCGTCATCGAGCCCGGAGAGTTTAGCACTCACCTGGTCGTTGTTGGCGCTGTTCGAGAATATCTGCACCGACTTGGCGGCATTGCTGTTGTCCTCCTTGAACGCAGCCAGCACAATGCGGTACGCGCTGGGCCAAGAGTCGATGCCCGTGATGGTTCCGGTGAGTTTCACGGTAAATCCTTCGGCAGGGACTTCCGTTTTCTTCTCCGCTATGCGGCCCTCGTCGCACGAGGCGAAGGCGAGGACGCACATAAGCAGCGAAAAGATAGTATACTTCATGTGACGCATTTGTCGGATAGTCTATGTTTTAGAAACAGTATTGCAGCTGCACGGTAGCAGAGTGGGTGGCAAGGCCGAGGTTGTCGTTGTCGCGGTCGAGCTGCGTGTCGTGGTTGGTGCGGCCAATGTACTGGTACATGGCTTGCAGCTTGAGGTTGCAACCCTTGAAGAAGTAGTTCACACCCACTGCCGGCATGTTGAGGAAACCGTCCTTGCTCGTACTGTTGCGGTTCATGAAGTCGTAGCGGGCTGCCACCTGCACGCGGGGAGCCACGAAATAGCCAGCCTGAACGTAACCGCCCATGAAGTTGTAGTGTTCATCGATTTTCTGACGCTTGGTGAAACCAATGTTCATCCAGTACACCTCGCCGGCCAGGTAGAGGCGGTTGTAGAGCAGTGCGTACTCCACGCCTACACGGGCATCGTTGGTGCTTTCGCTTTCGCTCTCCACGTTCATTGAACCGGACACGCCGATGAGCATCTTCTTCTCTTGAAGCAGGTTGGGGTTGCCCTGCGTAGTAGGCATCACGCCCCAAGGCATATATGTGAGGCGGCCTGCATAGAGCAACGAGGGGATGTGCCAGTCGTCGGAGAGGGTTTTCGTAGCCGTGTTGACCGAAGAACCAGTGCCGTTGAAGAGGCCCACTTCGTAGCCGAACTTATCGCGCACCACGCCGTGGAGTTCCACGCCGAGGTCGAAGCCGGTGCTCATTGAGGGGGTTACGGCGTTCAGCACGTAGGGCAGGATGACCGACGACGTGAGCGACGTGGGGAGCTGAGGGAAGAGCGTTTCGCCGATGGTGGTGAGGTAAGCGTGCGAGAAGGGCGTTTTGAACTTACCCACGCGGAGTTGTAGGGGCTTCTTGAACTCTACGTCGAACCACGCTTGCTGCAACAGGTTGCCACCGCTCTTGGCTGCGTTGATTGAGAGGTTGAACGACACCTTGCCGAATGCCTTACCCGTGAAGCCGAGGATGGCATTGGGGATAGCGAAGCCGGAGTTCTCTACGTTGTCCTGGTTGTAGGCTTTGTCGAGACCCTCATCGTCATACCAGTTGAAGTTGCCGCTTGTCTGCACGAGCATGTAGGGTTTGAAGATGAAGTCGCCCTTCTTGCTCTGAATGACAAAGCCCTTGCTGTTGGCAAGCGAAACAACACCGTTGTCGGTGTCGAGGTCGATGCTCTGGTAGCGGATTTTCGTCTCTTTCTCTTTCTTTTCGGCTACGGGCTGGTTGTCGGGAGTGGTTTCGGTCTCGACAATCGCGGGTGCGTCACCGTTGGGCTCTGTTGTCACGCCGTCGGCGTAGGTTGCTAATGTGCTCATTGCAGCAAAGGCAGCGAGCGTAAGGATATTCTTTTTCATAAAGTGTTTATTCTTTCGGTTGAACTGGATTAGAGTGATTCGAGGAACTTGACAAGGGCGTCGCGGTCCTTCTTCTCCATTTTCTTGAAGATGTTTTTCGAGGCTTCGCCCTCACCGCCGTGCCACATGATGGCTTCCACAAAGTTGCGTGCGCGGCCGTCGTGCAGGAAGCAGGTGTGCCCGTTGATTTTGTTTTGCAGACCGATGCCCCAAAGCGGCGTTGTGCGCCACTCGTTGCCGCGAGCCAGTCCGCTCACGTAGTTGTCGTTCAGGCCAACGCCCATTATCTCCGAGCCCATGTCGTGCAGGAGGAAGTCGGAATAGGGGTGAATGGTCTGCTTGCCGAGCCAGGGCAGGTGCGTGCCGTTGAGCAGCGTCGAACCGGTGGAACGCGTGTGGAGCGTGGTGACGTGGCAGAGGTGGCACTTGGCCTTGTAGAAATTTTCTTCGCCGATGCTCACCATCTTGCGTTCGCTGATTTCGGTGTCGCCATACATCACCTTCTTACTCTTTGATCCGAGACGGCGAGCCGGCACGCCGAGGCCTTGCAGATACATGTCGACGTTCTCCATGTCCTCGGTAGACACTTCGAGCTGTTCGTAGAGCAAGCCCATCATGCTGCCTTGCGACATTTGGGTCTGTCCCTCGCAGATTTCCTCGGGGTAGCGGCTGTTGGTCACGCCAAGGTCGCTCGAGAAGCCCAGTTCGACGGTGAGGTCCTGGTGCTGCGCCTTGTTACCCGAAACGCCCAGACCAAGCACGCCCTTTTCGGTCACGTAGTTGCAGCGGCCGCTAATGCCATATTCGGGGTAGTTGCTCTTGGCGGCAAGGGCCTCAATCTCGGTAGCGTCGAGCGACATCATCTGTCCCATGCCGACGTGGCGCAGGGGCTGACGCACGGAGATGATGAGGTCTTCGGGTTTCACGGCTTCGGCAGTAGGCTCACCGTAGTTTTTCTTGCCGTCGGTGTACCACTCGGTGATTTTATACACAGGATAGGTTAGTTTGCACTCTTCCTGGTCGGGGCCGAGCAATACGGTTTCCTCGGGCATCCACTTCACCTTGACCTTGCCCTCGGGCTTCACGCCCTGCACGGACTGGTCGTGGAGTACGCGGCCGTAGTCGGCAAAGAATGAGCCGTTGGTACGCGTGATGTAAACGAGCATCGACGAGAAACCCGTGTTGCCGGAGGCTTGGGTGTAGCCTTCCTCGTCCTTAGCGCCGTTGTTCCAACTCTCCCAGTTGTTGGCCGGCTTGGTGCGGCCGGAGTTGCGGTGGCAGCTCTCGCAGGAGTAGCCGGCATATACCGGGCCCAGACCGCCGCCTTCGCCGTTGGAACTGGTGCGGGGGTTCTTGTAGAGGCGGTCGCCACGGTTAAACTTTTGGGAGTAAGCTCCGCTCACCCAATCCGCGTCGGTGTCGTAGGCAAAGGTCGACTGCGTAAAGATGGTGGAAGTGCCGGCTGAGAGGGCGTAGCCCGAAGGCACTTCAATGTCGTCGACATCGATGCCATCGTCACTTTCGCACGAGGCGAAAAGCGCGAACGCTCCGAGCAGAGGAAGCCATCCCGTGAGTGTAGATAACTTTATCATGAATGCAGTTTTCTTGTTTATTTTGGTTGGTGCAGCAAGCCGCCTCAGCGGCCTTTGGGCTGCAAAATTACAAATAACGCCAAAGAGCAAACCACCGTTCCGTGGCTTGCTCTAAGGGGATATTTGTCAGTTGTTCGCTGAAGTCTTCTTATTAGAAGTCGTGCGAAAGGAACATGTCAGCAAAGCTCTTACCATTCTTGTAAGACACTGTCCAGTAGTTGTAGAGGTCGGTTGCATCCTTCTTCAACAGGTAAGCCACCTGGTACATGTAGTTAGCCCAAGAGGCAGCGTTCTGAGCGTTGTAAACAATGTCGGCAGCGTCGTCAGAGGCAGCCTTGTCGCTCGTAGTACGAGCCACACCATTGCGGAAGGTGAGGAACTCGAGCGTGTGGAAGCCGCGGATACCCTGCTTAGCCTCGATGGCATCGTCGTCGTCGCCGTCAGCCCAGTCCAAGTTGTCGAACTTGCCGGAGTTGAGGATTTCTACGATGTTGTCCTGGTCGAGGGGCCAAGAGTCCATGTTGGGGTCGAGACCTTCTGCATCAACGGGGCCGAAGAGGAAGGCTTCGCTTGTTTCCCAGGGCTGGCGAGCATCGAGCCAAGCCAGTGACACAGCCTTGAAGTTTTCGTCAGTGGGGTTAGCACGGAAAGCAGCAACCTTGTCGAAGAGGTTGGAGTTGCCTTCCATCAAATCCTTGTAGGTGGGCTTCACCACGTTCTCAACGTAGCTCTTGATGATGGGATCAAGCACGGAGTTCTTGTTGATAGCGGTGCTCTTCTCAATGTACGACTTCAAAGTCTTGAGAGTTTCGTTGAGGGTAGCGCACTTCTCCTGAGCTGTCTTAGCCTCAGCGCAAGCGATGTTGTTGCGGAAGGGATCGGGGATAGCCCAAATAGCGTCAGCAGCCTCACTGATGGCGGCCTTCACCTGTGCGTCTAGGTCGGCGTTGTTAGCAGCGATAACCGATGCCAAAGAGTTGGCGGCTACCTTGCCGTCGCGCGAACCGAAGTAAGCGTTGCGCACAGAGTAGATATTGTTGCGGTAATCCTCGCGAGAGTGGTAGCTGTACCACGACTCAACGGCGTAGAGTGCCTTGGTGTGGTCGCCGCTTTCCCAAAGGTTGATGGGGTCGCCAATCTTCGATTCGCCTACCTCGTTAGCAATGTCCATGCAGCCGTCGAGAATCTGCTCTACGCATACGAAGGCTTCCTGGCCGTCTTCATCGTCGTCATCGTCGTCGATTTGTTCTTTCTTGGTGTTGTCGGCGTCGTCATCGCACGATGCGAAGAACACGGGAGCTGAGAGCAATCCCAAAGCGAAGAGGGATGCGAAAAGGAATTTCTTTTTCATTGTGAATTGAAGTATTTGTTGTTTTAAGATTTCTGCTTGTTGTCGCTCAGATTAGCGCTTGGTGAACCAGCCCACGTAGGCTACGCCGATTGAGAACTCGTTCTCGTTGTTGTACTTCGTCGACCCGGCGAGCTTCTTCGTGCCGATGTGGCGCGTGGTGTAGTCTGCCTTCACCACGAGGTTGGGCAGTGCGTACCAGTTCAGGCCGGCGGTCCACTTGCTCACCTGGCAGCGCGGATCCATCACCTGCTTGCCTTCGCCCTTCTCCTGCGGGTTGTAGTAGTCGTAGCGTGCGAAGGGGTAGAACACGGGACACTTGGGAGCGTTGAAGATGCTCTGGAGGTTGAAACCGACCTCGGCTCCGTAGCACAGGGCGTTCTTGGCCGTCACGCGGAACTTGCCGCTGGCGTAGCTGTTGCTGGAGTTGGAGGAGTTGACTGAACTGATTTTCGATGCGTTGTCGAGTTCGCCCCAAATGATGTTGGCGCGGGCGGTTACGAACTTGTTCTTATACTGTGCGTCGGCGGAGAGTATCTTCACGGCCGACTGCCCTACACGTGAGTACTTGTACACCTTGTCGGCGTTCTTCGTCACGTCGTGGCAGTAGTAGCCCGACACGCCGATGCGCAAGCCCGGCACACCGTTGTAGTTGATGCGCGCTGCATAGCCCGGCGATGAGAAGTTGTCCGTTTCAAAGATGCCCTGCTTGCCGCTGGCCACCCAGTTGTCGCGGCTGAAGCCGTCGGCGTTCAGACCGGCCACAACCATTGCTTCGTAGTCGAAGTTGGCGTAGCCTTTACCAAACGTACCGTTGATGGCCAAACCGGTTTCGTGCCAGGTGGAAGGGATAATCGTTGTTTCGCCCTCGGGACGGCTCGTGCCGAAGAAGTTGATCGGCTCGTGGTGTGAGTTTGTCAGTCCGACAGGCACAATCATGTGTCCGGCGCGGATGTTGAGCCACGGGAAGGCTTTGTAGGTGATGTGGAACTGTTCGAGTGCCACTTCGCCGCCTTTTTCAAGTTCGTATTCATATTCCTCGTTCTCCGTGGGTTCAAGTTCCTGGGCAAAGCCTACGCCGCCCGACTCGAACTCAATTTCAGTGCCCAACTCCCAACGGGGCGAGAACTTGTAGTCGAAAGCGAATACAAAACGGGGAATGGATATCGTGTTGCGGTGTTCGTGCGTGTTGCCGGTAGACTGGCCCGAGTAGCGGTTTGTGCCGTAGTTGAGGAAGCTTGCTACCATTTCGCCGTAGCCGCCGAAGCGGAACTTATTGTAGTCCTCGTCGGAGCCGACGGCTTTGAGTTTCTTTGCCTTGTGGCCTTCGCCCTCAGCGCAGCAGGGCATAGCGGCAGGAGCCGGGCGGTTGGCCTTGGCTTCAAGTTCGTTGGTACGCGTCTGGAGCGTGTTGAGCTGACTTTGGAGGTTCGCAATCTGGCTGGCCAGGGCGTTCTTCACCGAGTCGTCAGCGGCCTTGGCCTTGCAGCAGTCGGCGGCAGAGGACTTTGCGGCTCCCTTGCCAATGCGCACCACCACGTAGTCGCCCTGTCCGGCGTAGTTGCTCGTGATGAAGCAGCTCTCGGCCAGTCCTTTCTTTTCGATAAGCTCGCTCTTCACGCGGTTGGCGCGCGTTTTGGCCGTGGCGAGGTTGGCGGCGTTGCCGCTCTCGCTGGTGCTGTACGATTCTACGTATACGGGGATGTTTCCCTGGCGGATGGCGGAGAGGTTTTCCTCAATGCAGCCCAGAAGGCTCTCGTAGGTAGAGCTGTTTCCGTTTACGCCGAGGCGGAAGATGTCGTCGTTGGCGTTGAACTTAAACTCATACGAGCCGTCGTTCACAGCGCAGAGCGTTGCCGTCTCAACGGGCACTGCCACCGGGGCGGCCTGAATGCTGCCCGAGGCCACGCAGAGTGCGCCGAGGGTGAGGATTGCGATTTTGCTTTTCATTCGTTGTTCTTTATTCTTTATATGTGTGTTCGTTTGCTTGGGGATGGGGGCATACAACTTATTACAAGGCGCCGGCTCACTCTCGAATGAAATGAATGAGAATAAAGAACGAGATTGCGCGAGTGGACGTACCGCGTTGCCAATGTGTGGCGCAGTGGTCGGCGTGTCTTGTGAAAATCCGGCAGCCGGGTATCATTTCAGCTGCGGGCTTTGTTCCTTGCTTCAGAAATGGAAAAGAGAAAGTTGACGAAGCTCGTGTGGAAACGCCCCTCGGCATCCGCTTTCCCGGTCTGTGCGCTGTTCTCACTTGTGCGCTGCCGCGCGCCGGCTCGTGGTTTGTCGGTGCCGGCAGCCTTGTAATAGGTTGCAGCCTCAGCCGCGGCAGCAGGCGTGCTGCACGGTGGCGGTGTCAGGGCGGCTTTCAGCCTTTTTCTGCTTCTTGCCCTGCTTTTTCTTTGTCGTCTTTTTAGTTTTTGTGCTGCCTTCCTTCTTCGTCGGAGTAGCGGGAGGGGTGGCGCAGGTCACGGCATCTACCTTTTGCCGCTTGGCCTCTTGCGTGCTGCCGGCGTACGACGCGCCGCCAACTGCTGCCGCCAAGAGGCAGGCCGTGAGCAATCGCTGCTTGAATGCTTTCATGTGTGAATGCAACGTTTAATTTTTCAGGTGCAAAGTTAAAGGGGCTTACACGGGCCCACAATCACACCATTTTAGCAAATACCTGGGGGTATGGTTAAGATTTTGCGGGCTGCTATAACCCAAGAAAAAGCAAAATACCCACTTGTAGGTATCAGGGGATTGCGACGCAATGCCTAAATTTGCAAGCGACGGGAAGGGTGCATCGCAGGTGTGCCCTTTTTCTGTGTGTAAAGAAATTTTGAAGGATGGTATACAACAGTAGCTACAACTACAAGGAGACCGACCACATGTGCGACGTGATATGTGACGAGCCTTCTCTTTTGCAAATGATTTCGCGCTTCGGCATCCCCCTCGGCGTGGGCGACCAGAGCGTACGGCAGGTTTGCGAGGCCCACCAAGTGGACACCGACACGTTCCTGACAGTGGCCAACTTCATACGGCGCGGGGCGCGGGGCGCAGCAGATAGCATCGACAAGGTGAGCGTGAAATGCCTGACGGAATACCTGAAACAGGCACATACGTACTTTCTCGACTTCCAACTGCCCACCATCCGCCGCAAACTGCTCGAGGCGCTCGACTGCTCGCAAACGGGCGAGGTGTCGTACCTCATCCTGAAATTCTACGACGACTACATGGCCGAGGTGCGCAAGCACATGCAACACGAAAACCGCAAGGTGTTCGGCTACGTGGAACAACTTTTGCAGGGCCGCCGCACGGGCGAATACACCATCTCGCAGTTTGCACGCGGCCACAGCAGCATCGACGTGAAACTGCAAGAGCTGAAGAACATCATCATTAAGTACTACGCGCCCACGGAGCAGGCCGAACTGCTCAACAACGTGCTGTTCGACATCTTCACCTGCGAAACCGACCTGCGCATTCACTGCCAAGTGGAGGACGACATCTTCGTGCCGGCCGTGGAAATTCTCGAAGAGAAAGTGGGCATACAGGAGGACAACCACGCCGCCGAGGAGGAGAAACGCCCTGAGGACGCACTCTCCGACCGCGAACGCGAAATCGTTCACTGCGTGGTGTGCGGCATGTCGAACAAGCAGATTGCCGAAACGCTCTTCATCTCGCTCAACACCGTGCTGACGCACCGCAAGAACATTGCGCGTAAGCTCAACATCCACTCCGTGGCGGGCCTGACCATCTACGCCATCGTGAACAAGATTGTCAACATCGACGAACTGCAAGAACACGACGCGGCCACAGGGGCGTAAACGCCCCACCCCCCACCTTCAACAAATCCGGCAAGGGCCGGCAAAACGCCTCGGCGCATCAGCGCGCGTTTTGCCGGCCCTTGCCGTTTTTTAAAGCTTTCCAGGAAGAAGCGTCTCGTAAAAAGGGATGCTTCGGAGTAAAGTATTTCCGTTGAAAATCAGAGCGTACATTTATGCGATGAGTGAACGTACGTCATGAGGG
>CAVLCM010000117.1:0-9513 GCA_963661625.1 bacterium | reverse complement strand
TGGAGAGGTGGCGGAATTGGTAGACGCGCTACTTTGAGGGGGTAGTGACAATTGTGTCGTGGGAGTTCGAGTCTCCTCCTCTTCACTTTTTTGTTTTGCGGAAATAGCTCAGTTGGTAGAGCACAACCTTGCCAAGGTTGGGGTCGCGAGTTCGAGTCTCGTTTTCCGCTCCAAGGTCGCTCGAATGGTGGAATGGTAGACACGAAGGACTTAAAATCCTTTGGACAGAAATGTCCGTGCGAGTTCGAGTCTCGCTTCGAGCACATCATTAGTAAGAACGCTGGTTTGTACAACACAAATCGGCGTTCTTTCTCTATATCCCCACTAACCAAACCGTTGACAATGAGCGCAGAGAAGACTAAGGTGGATATGCTCCACGGCCCGTTATTCCTCAAAATTTTGACCTTTGCCCTGCCCCTTGCGGCGAGCAGCCTTTTACAGCAGCTGTTCAACTCTGTCGACGTGGCCGTAGTGGGTCGCTTTGCGAGCAGCAACGCTCTTGCAGCCGTGGGGAGCAACGCCCCGGTTATCAGTCTGCTGATAAACTTGTTTATGGGTGTGTCGATGGGTGCCAACGTAGTCATCTCCAACCACCTGGGGCAGCACGACCAGGACGGCGTTAGGCGCGCCGTCAGCACTGTAGCGTTAGTTTCGGTTGTGAGCGGCCTTCTGCTTATGGTGCTTGGCGTGGCCGTGTCGCGACCCATTTTGGAACTGATAGACACGCCGGCCGACGTACTCGACATGGCGGTGCTTTACCTCCGCATCTACTTTCTCGGCATCCCATTCTTTTTGATTTTCAACTTCGGTGCAGCCATTCTGCGCAGCGTGGGCGACACGCGCCGTCCGCTCTACATTCTCATCGTAGCCGGCTTGCTAAACACAGCCCTCAACCTGTTCTTCGTTATCTGCCTCGGCATGGGCGTTGAAGGCGTAGCTATCGCCACGGCCATTGCCAATGCAGTTAGCGCAGCCCTTATCGTCAGGCTGCTCAGGCGTGAACCGGGCGCATTGAAGCTAGAATTTCGTCACATGCGCATCTACCGAAAGGAACTGAAACGCATGTTGCAAATTGGCGTGCCAGCCGGTTTGCAGGGCATGGTGTTTTCGTTCTCCAACGTGGTGGTGCAGAGCGCCATCAACGGTTACGGCGCTGCCGCCATCGCGGGTTCGGCAGCGGCGGTGAATTTTGAATACTACTGCTACTATATCATTGTGGCGTGCAACGGTGCAGCCATCAGTTTCATCGGACAAAACTACGGCGCAGGGCAGTACGACCGCGTGCGCCGCATATTCCGCATATGCATGGCCATGGGACTTGCTGGCTGCTTCATAGCCAACATGGTCTTCACGCTCAACAATCAGTTCTTTCTGTCGTTTTTCAGCACCGACCCCGAGGTACTTCGCTACGGCGCAATGCGCATGGAGGGCGTACTGATATGCCAGTTCCTCGCGTGCAGCTACGAGATTTCAGCCTCCGCACTTCGCGGCATGGGCGAGTCGATGCTGCCGACTATCTTCACCATCTTCGGCACGTGCGTGCTGCGCATGGTGTGGGTGTTCATGGTTGTGCCGTTCTACAAGGGCTTTCCCGAACTGTTGCAGGTGTACCCCCTGTCGTGGGTACTGACCGGCACAATGGTACTCGTGGCTTACTACCGCTACACCAAGAAGCACTGTCCAGCAACGCGTATCGGGCAATCGGCGTAAACGCCTGTGGGCAACGAGGTGCGCAGGCACAATGTTCACCTCTGGCGGTGGCGTGAAAGGCTCATCCTGCCACTTCCCGAGGTCTATTTTGGTAGTAACAGTTTTAGGGTTAATGATGAGTGGGACGCTTCGAAGGAAAACGCTCTGCTTGGTGCAAATTTTTGCGCATAGGGGTGCAAAATTTTGCGCCCCTATGCGCAAAAATTTGCACCAGCGGCGAGAGAAAACCTAAGCAGTGCGTTGAGCTTGTTTTATCGGACAGAAATAAAAACGGTTAGGACAACATTGGCGCAGTCAACAAGTTCGTAACGCTTTTGTCACCATCTACGAATAAAAAACATAACTTTGCATCAACTAATCTTTCAGAGAAACACATAGAACAATATCATGGAACAAAAAGATTTACAGCACATTGCCGGCCAGTTTGCCATCGAGGGCAATGTGGTTGAGGTGCGCCCCCTTGGCAACGGCCTCATCAACACCACCTATAAAGTAGTAACCGAGGGCAACGCTCCCGACTACGTGATGCAGCACATCAACACGGCCATCTTCCCCGATGTAGACATGCTCATGGACAACATCACCGCCGTGACCGCGCACATCCGCAAAAAGCTCGAGGCAAAAAACACAACCGACATCGACCGCAAGGTACTGAAGTTCGTTCCCTGCAACGACGGCAAATACTACTACAAGCACGAGGACAAATACTGGCGCATCATGGTGTTTATCCCCGACACCGTGTCGAAGACGGGCGTCACCCCTGAAAGTTCCTACATCGTGGGCGAAACGTTCGGCGACTTCCAGGCCATGCTTGCCGACATTCCCGTGCAGCTCGGCGAAACCATCAAGGACTTCCACAACATTGAGTTCCGCTTGCAGCAGTTCCACGATGCCGTAAAGGCAGACAAGGTGGGCCGCGTGGCCGGCGTAAAGGACATCATTGACGAGATTGAAAAGCGTGCCGAGAGCATGACGCGCAGCGAACGCCTCTTCCGCGAGGGCAAGCTGCCCAAACGCATCTGCCACTGCGACACGAAGGTCGACAACATCCTCTTCGACCAGAACGACGACGTGCTTTGCGTCATCGACCTCGACACCGTGATGCCCAGCTTCATCTTCTCCGACTACGGCGACTTCCTCCGTTCGGCTGCCAATACGCAGGCCGAGGACAGCCCCGAGTACGACAAGATTTCCTTCCGCATGGACATCTTCAAGTCGTTTACCGAAGGCTACCTGAAGACGGCTCGCGCCTTCCTCACGCCCATCGAAATAGAGAACCTGCCCTACGGCGCAACGCTCTTCCCCTACATGCAGCTCGTGCGCTTCTTCACCGACTACCTCGACGGCGACAACTACTACAAGACGCAGTACGCCGACCACAACCTGGTGCGTTCGAAGAACCAGCTCACGCTCTTGCAGCGCGCCGAGGAGAAAATCCCCGAAATGGAAGCATTCATCAAGGAACAACTGGGCTAAACGCCTGCGTTCCGAACTACGCATACCGGCCGCCCGGGGCATTGAGCCTCGGGCGGTTTTGTTTTTCCGCCATACCCGTTTCAACGATTTCCACCCCATGTTACCGCCAGTCGGCTGGCAGTTTGGCGCAATTTCTTACATTTGCATTGAAACAACAAAACGCATTGACATGGAAAGCAACAAGGTGAGAAAGGTAAATACCGTGTGCGAATACAACGACTACCTCGGCGCAGAAACACACCATCCGCTGGTTTCGATAATCGACCTGTCGAAGTGCAAGCCCCTGCGGCACGAGCTGCAAATGTTCGGCTTCTACACCATTTTCCTCAAAGACGTGGAATGCGGGAACCTCATCTACGGGCGGCAAACCTACGACTACCAAAAGGGAACGGTCGTCTGCATTGCCCCTGGGCAGATTGCGGGCTGCGCAGACACCGGCGAAGAATTTCAGCCCAAGGGCCTGGCGCTCTGCTTCCACCCCGACCTCATCCACGGCACGTCGCTGGGCAAACACATCAAGGAGTACTCGTTCTTCTCCTACGAGTCGCGCGAGGCGCTCCACCTCTCCGAAAACGAACGAGAAATTTTCATCGACTGCCTCGACAAAATACGACAGGAAATACAGCACCCCGTAGACCGTATGAGCAAACGGCTCATTGCCAAAAACATCGAGTTGCTCCTCGACTACTGTCTGCGCTTCTACGAACGGCAGTTCATCACACGTGAAAACGTGAACCGCGACATCCTCACACGCTTCGAGCAACTGCTCGACGAGTATTTCACGGGTACCAATGCCGAACGAAACGGACTGCCCACCGTAAAACACTGTGCCGCCGAGCTGTGCCTCTCCCCCAACTACTTCGGCGACCTTATCAAGAAAGAGACTGGCCACACCGCGCAGGAATACATACAAGGCAAAATCGTAGACTTAGGGAAAGAACTCATCCTCGACCCTACGAGCAACATCAGCCAAGTTGCCTACCGCCTTGGGTTTCAATACCCCCAACACTTCACGCGTATGTTCAAGCGCACCGTGGGCCTCACCCCAAACGAATACCGCCTCCGCACGAAATAAGCCGCTTTCAGGCGCACATTCCGCAATTTGCCGCCGACGGGCTTTGCCAATAAGCAATAAGTCCTTATCTTTGCACTCGCATTTCGGGGTGTAGCTCAGCCCGGTTAGAGTACGCGTCTGGGGGGCGTGGGGTCGCTGGTTCGAATCCAGTCACCCCGACTTGTTAAAACACCGTGACGGTGACAGCTTGCAATCAGGCTGTCACCGTCTTTTTAATGCCCTTTTCCCCAAAAGAGGCAATAAAAAGGTATATTTGCGCTAATGTTCAGCCGCTTACACACAACGCGCCATCATGCGCAGAGCGAGCCGAGCGCATTTCAGAAGAACGAAACACACAACGATGAGTGACAGTCTCCTATACAAACTGCACAGCGGCAAGCCCAACAAACTCACGTCCTTTCTCACGGGCTACCTCAAATTGCTGATACCCCGCTGTTGGTACCGCTCACGCCTTAGCGGCAAGTTGCAAAGCATTGAGCGGCGAGCTGATGCCGACTACATCAAGCAACGAGCCGACTACTACTTGAAGGAGCAAGAGCCTTTCCTTCTCCCGGCCGAAGACTCCGTGCGACGAGACCGCAGTTGGCTTCACTACATCGGCAAACTCGGCGGCTTCAAACCCAAGACGTTCCACACCGCTTATTTCCTCGACCAATACGAACTGACCCGCTGGTTCCCCACAGCGTTCCGCTGGAGCTTTTGTCCAGGCGACGTGTACTTCACGCCCGATCTGCCCACCGTGGTCAAGAGCCGCATGCTGACGGAGGACAATTCCCGTTCCGTATTGTTGAAGTTGGACAAACTGCGCCACTTCATGTTTGTCAACGACAACATTCCCTTTCGCCAAAAGCAAGACAAAGTAATTTTCCGAGGTAAGATACGCCAAAGCCGCGTACGCCGCGGATTTCTTGAAAAATTCTTCCACCACCCCCTCTTCGACTGCGGCGTAGTAGGCCGCAACGAGGGCTGCCCAGAGGAATGGATGAGCGAAAAGAAAACTATCTGCGAACACCTGACGTACAAGTTCGTCATGGCTCTCGAAGGCAACGACGTGGCCTCCAACCTCAAATGGGTAATGTCGTCCAACTCCGTGGCGGTAATGACGCGCCCTACCTGCGAAACATGGTTTATGGAGGGAACGTTGGTGGCAGGCTATCACTACATTGAGGTAAAAGAGGACTTTTCCGACTTGGAGGAGAAAATCAACCACTACATCGCCCATCCCGAAGAGGCGGAGCAGATCGTCAACCACGCACATGAATACGTGCAACAGTTCTTCGACGCGGAACGGGAGGAACTCATCTCCCTGCTCGTTCTGAACCGGTATTTCCAACTTTCAGGGCAAAAAGAATGACACACCCCCACCCCATCCACATCGCGTTCAACATCGACCACAACTACGTGCAGTATTGTGCCGTCACGCTCCTCTCCGCTGTCAAGAACCGGGGCGAAGCGCCCTTGGCGTTCCACGTCATTGCCAACGACCTGACGGACGACGACCGCAGCAAACTCCTCTCGCTCGTCGGGAACGACGCACAATGTTCGCTCCACTTCTACACGCCAGGCAGCGACATGCTCAGCGGGTTCCAAATATTGAAGTTCAAGAAGCGCATAAGCCTCGCCACATACTACCGCTGTTTTCTTTCGGAAATTCTGCCCGACGAGGTAGACCGTGTCATCTATCTCGACTGCGACATCCTGGTGTTGCAGCCCCTCGACGAGTTCTTCAACACGCCGCTCCAAGGACATCCCATCGCTGCCATCGAAGACATAGCCAGCGACGATGCGCCGCGCTATTCCGTACTGGCCTACCCCGAGGAGGATTCTTATTTTAACGCGGGCGTATTTCTGGCCGACCTTGCCTGGTGGCGCAGGGAGAAAGTGCCTGCCCGTTGCCTCGACTACTACCGCACTTACCCCGAGCGCATCGTGTACAACGACCAAGACTTGCTCAACAGCGTGTTCCACGGCGACAAGCTGCTCGTCCCCCTCAAATGGAACGTGCAGGATGGTTTCTACCGTCCGTTGGAAAAGTTGCAGAAGAAGTCGGACGAAATGAAGCAAACATTGCTCCACCCTGCCATTCTGCACTTCACCAACAAGAAGCCTTGGAACTACGACAACTTCCACCCACTGCGCCAACTCTATTTCGACTACGAAGTCCAGTTGCCCTGGAAGCCCAGTCGCAACGCCCTGAAATTTAACCTTTTGCGATTTGCAAAGAGGTTGCCATTCTTGCTAAATTTGCGCAAACAAAAGTACATCAACTTAAATTCATTGTAGGTCATTTATGGGAAACGGGAAGTGCAAACGCTTCTTCAAACGTTTGGAGGGCTGCCTCTCACGCGTCAAGCAGAAGGTCCTTGTTGGGCATCTGATGCGCACTTGCTGCCGGCCAATTGTGCAGAAGTACAGGGAAGAGCCCATTACCCCGACCGCCATAGGCAAAACGTCCACCGTGTGGGTGTGCTGGTGGCAGGGCGAGGAGCAGATGCCGCCCATTGTCAAAGCCTGCGTAAGGTCTATCCGCCAACACGCCGGGACGCATCCCGTGCAGATCGTACACAAGGACAACTACAAGGACTTTGTAGATATGCCGGCCGACATTGCGGAGAAAGCAGAACGTGGATTGATCGACCTTACCCACTTCTCGGACATTCTGCGTGCCATGCTCCTTGCCAAGCACGGCGGCATTTGGATGGACGCAACGGTGTACATCCCCCAGAAAAGCCTCAACGACTTCATCACTACGGACGCTCCCTTTTGGAGTTGCCGGCACAAACCAATTTACCACAACATATCGCGGGGCGGATGGACGAGTTTCTTCTTCGCCTGCGGACAGGGCAACAACCTGGCGCGGATTATCGCCGAGATGCACATTGCCTATTGGCGCACGCACAACAAGCTCGTCGTTTACCTCCTTCTGGACTATTTTTTCGCCATAGCGCGAAAGACGTGCAAGCCCATCAGCCGCATGATCAACGAAGTGCCGCTCTCCGCCATGGGGCCTTTGGGAAAAATGCTGATGCTCCCTTACGACGAAGAAGAGTTCGCCCGCCAATGCAAGACATTCGACTTCCACAAGTTAACCTACAAGGGCAAACTTGCGGCCAAGTTGCCCAGCGGCGAAGAGACCGTCTACGGACACATTCTAAGTCTGTACGGCGTAGAAGCGTTCTAAAATCAACCATTCATGAAAGTTTTTGCAGTAATCGTCACATACAACCGCCTGGCCCTGCTCAAAGAGTGCGTGGAAGCCGTCCGCTCACAGAGCCACCGCCCGGATAAGGTCATCATCGTGGACAACTGTTCCACCGACAGCACGCCGCAATACCTCGAAACGCTTTGCACCGACCCACTGTTTCACATCGAAACGCTTAGCACAAACACAGGCGGTGCAGGCGGCTTTGCATACGGACTGAAAAGGGCTGTGCTGATGGGAGCAGACCATGTGTGGCTCATGGACGACGATACTATTCCCGAACGGGACAATCTCGAACATTTGGTCAAGGCGCAAACCGCCACGCCCAACGCCGGCTACGTGTGCAGCAAGGTACTTTGGACCGACGGTACGCCTCACTTGATGAACCGCCCCGCACTCTTGCAGGACGGGGAGGCCAGCGGGGAAGTTGTGCCGTGCGCCACAGCCTCGTTCGTGTCAATTCTCGTAAGCACGAAGGCGGTTCTCCAAGTAGGGCTGCCCATCAAGGAGTTTTTCATCTGGTGCGACGACCTTGAATACACTTTGCGTATCCACCGCGCTGGGTTCGCCACGAACTATGCCCCCGAGGCGGTTGCGCTCCACAAAACAACCACGAACTACTATCCGCACATCACCACCGCCCCCCTGAGCATGGCGAAGCGCTACTATTACCAAATGCGCAACTCGCTCTATATCATGCACAAGGAGGTGCGCAACGAGTGGATATTCCGTTTCAAGGCATGGAACAAGCTGCGCGTGATGAAGCGCCGCATAGCCAAGCGCACCGACAACGACAGCAAGCCCGAGTTCCTAACTTGCGTAAAGGAAGGCTACCGCAACGGCCTTGACTTCCTCCCCGAAATAGAACACATCAACCCCTCTGACATAAAAGCATAACGGCGCGCCAACCATCTCTGCGCGCAACAAAGCAACAACATGGCAATGGAAACAGAAAAGGTACTTACCATCGTAGTGCCTACCTATAATATGGAGGCGTATCTCGCCAAATGCCTTGACTCCGTGACAAGTGAACTCGTCCCGTCCACGCTCGAAGTAATCGTGGTGAACGACGGGAGCAAGGACTCCTCGCTCGACATCATGAAGCAGTATCAGGCGAAACGTCCCGACATAATCCGTGTCATCGACAAAGCGAACGGACACTACGGCTCCTGCATCAACGCCGGACTGAACGAGGCTACGGGCAAGTACTTCCGTCCGCTCGATGCCGACGACTGGTTCGACACCGACGCACTGATACACCTACTCAAAAAGCTGGAAACCGCCACGGCCGACTTGGTAGTGACCCTGCGCACGGAGCATATCTCCAAAAACGGCACCGTATGCGAAAGGTCCTACCCCATCGAAAGCGTGGAGTACGGCAAGACCTACGACCTCACCGACTTCCGTTTCGTTGACTATGCCCGCCACGAGGATTTCAACATGCACAGCATGACGTGGCGCACCGAATTGCTGCGCGAGTCGGGACTGACCTGCAACGAAGGGGTGTGCTACACCGACTTTCAGTACTGTTACACGCCGATAAGCCGAGCTCGTTCGCTCATTGTTTACGATCTTTTCCTCTACCACTACAACCTTGGGCGCGAGGACCAGAGCGTGGGCTACCTTGCCATGCAGCGCAACTTCCCCCACATCGTCAAGGTGCTGCGTTCGCTCATCGATGAATTAAAGGAGAACGCATCCAACATCCCTGCCGTATTGAGCAATCAGCGTTACTTCGTAGACAAAGCGGCAAACACCTTTGCCGTGAGTTTCCGCTACCAACAGTCCATCACGCCAGCCGTATACCGCGATTTTTACGACATCTACACATCGATAGAGCGTCTGCGCATCCACAACCGCATTCTCCACAAATACTACTTCCGCATCTGGTACCGGCTCCGCTTCCGCTGGGTCATCGCCACCAACATGTTCTTCTACCGCAAGGCGCACAAGCATAACATGCGATGAGTGAACGTACGTCATGAGGATGAGTGGACGTACGTCTATAACTCGAGTGAACGTACGTCTATAAGTAGAGTGAACGTACGTC
>CAVLCM010000116.1:0-9591 GCA_963661625.1 bacterium | reverse complement strand
TTTTCTTCGAAGCGCACCAGTCTACATAACCCTAAATAGGTTGCTTCGCTCTAATGCAGCTGTACATTCTAGGATTGGGGGGGGGAGGCGAAATGTTTAATAACTGGCGCGCTCCACGCTGATGCCTATCATAGCATTATTTCCTATTTTGAACTCGCCGGCCACACCGATGCGGTCGCGGGGAAACTCGAACGGGTTTAGCAGGAAAGCGTCGTGATGCAGGTTTCGCATCGTCGACACACGGGGAAGGAAGCTCTTCTGTCCGTAGGCATAGAGTGTGATGCGGTCGTTGGGCTGATAGGCCACAACACCACCGATACCCACGTCGGTACGGCGGAACGCCCCCCAGTCGAAATTATTCGCCATTATGCCGGCGGCTGCAAAAAATTTCTTTCCGAGCGGCACGAGGTAGGCAAAGGCAGCCGTCTGTCCGAAACCTGCGCCACGGGGAGCGTGTTTGCCTAGTCCGGCCGTCACGCTGAGGCCAAACTGTGCGTTAAAACCCTCATGGAGCCGCCACGTAAACGGATCGTCGCTGAAAGTAGCCAAACCACCCAAGCCGTATGCGCCGAGATGCGGAACAGGCGTTTGCCAAGGCAGAGACAGAGACAGGCAGGAAGGTTCACCCGCGGCAAGACTATCGGCCACGAGCGTGTCGCGCTGCTGCTGCATAAATGCATCGTTCCACTGGCGGTGCTGCGAAACGGTCTCCACGTCTTGCGCCCGGAGCGCAGTCGAAAGCAGGAGGCTCATTATTAATAGGAAGTGCTTGAACTTCATCGTTTGCTCTTTCGGTGTCTTCACGTCTGCAAATGTAGGGAGATTTTGCCTCGCAGGGGCTTAAAAGCTATTAAATAAGCCCAAAGCGACCGCATAAATAAGTACTTTTGCCTCCGTATAATTCAGGGCATTACCTATGCAGGGGACCGCCCTTGCCGTTTATTTCGCACGCAATGGACATTCTCACAATATTGGGCCCGACGGCATCGGGCAAAACAAAGGTGGCCGTGAGGCTCGCCGCCGCTCTCAACGCCGAAATCATCAGTGCCGACAGCCGGCAGGTGTACCGCCGCATGGACCTCGGCACGGGCAAGGACCTCGACGACTACCGCTTCGAAGGCACTGAGGTGCCCTACCACCTGATAGACATTGCAGAGCCTGGAACAAAGTACAACGTGTACGAATACCAGTGCGACTTCCTCGAAGCCTACAACGACATCCGCTCACGTGGCAAGCGAGTGATACTGTGCGGCGGCACGGGACTTTACCTCGAGAGCATCTTGCGCGGTTACCGCCTCTCGCCCGTTCCTCAAAACGATGAACTGCGCCAACGCCTCAAAGGGCGAACACTCGAAGAGTTGACTGAAATACTGAGCCAGTACAAGCAACTGCACAACACGACCGACGTGGACTCCGCCCAGCGAGCCATCCGCGCCATTGAGATAGCGGAATACTACAAACACACGCCCGTGGACGACCGTCCCTTCCCCACCCTCACCTCGTGGAACATCGGCATCGACGTAGACCGCGAAACGCGCCGCCGCCGCATCTCGCTGCGGCTGAAAGAGAGGCTCGACGGCGGGATGGTGGACGAAGTGCGAGCGTTGCTCAACGAAGGTATAAAACCCGAAGACCTTATATATTACGGACTTGAATACAAATACCTAACGCTTTACGTCACGGAACAAATTACGTATGACGAGATGTTCGCCCAGCTTGAAATCGCCATCCATCAGTTTGCCAAACGGCAGATGACGTGGTTCCGAGGAATGGAACGCAGGGGCATCGAAATACATTGGATGAAGGCCGACGACATCACGCCCGACGTGATGCCCGAAGCATTCCTCACGCCTCACCCCTAAGCACAAACATTCTACACACCCACCTTTCAACCCTCTACCCTTATGCCAAGCCATTCATGGGGCGTGATATACTGCCCTAAAAAGAACTCGTTCAGCACACGCCGCCGCTGGAAGAAGATACTGCGCTGCCTCAACGAAAAGGCCCTGCCCTTCGACTATGTACAGAGCGAGGACGCGGCCTCGGTAGAACGGCTCGCAGCCATGATGACGCGTGCCGGCTACAGCACCATCGTAGTGGTGGGCGGCGACTCAGCCCTGAACTATGCTCTGTGTGGTATCATGTCGACGCAGTCGCCCTCGGGCAAACACCCCGTGCTGGGCGTTATCCCCAACGGCATTGGCAACGACTTTGCACGCTATTGGGGCTTGAAGCCCGAAAACTTCCGCAAGACGATTGACGGCCTTGCTCTTTATCATACACGCAAGATAGACGTAGGCATTGCGCTGATTACCACAACAAAAGGAGCAAAAAAGAAACTCTACTTCCTCAACTGCGTCAACCTTGGCATAGCTGCTGCTATCACCAAGACGCTCCGCACGAGCAAACGGTTGCTGGGCTTCCGCACGCTCTCGCGTCTGTTCTCTTCGCTGCTGCTTTTGTTCCAGCGAATGAGCTTTAAGTTTGGCTTCCACCTCAGCGGCGAGGACCATCGTCAAAGTGCCATGGGCGTGTGCATCGGTTCGGCCCACGGCTACGGACAAACACCGAGTGCCGTTCCCTACAACGGTCTGCTCGACGTAACGCTGGTGGCCAAGCCAGCTTTCTTTCAGATGTTCCAAGGTCTGTGGCTACTCTTTACGAGACGTTTTCTGAGCCACCGCGGAGTAAAAGTGTGGCGCACGCGAAACATCACTTTTACGAATGTTTCGGGTGCGCCAATGAGCGTAGACGGCCGTTTGTTTCGGGAAAAGCCAGCCACGGTGGACGTAAGCATATTGCCAGAGGAGATTGAATTTCTTATTCCCCAGTTTCTCTGATATATTCGGCAACTAAGTCCGTCAAGTCCTCACCATACTTTTTAATACCCTTTTCGCCGAAGTACGGCACCTTTTTCAGTGCGTCGAGCGTCACGGGCATATTGTTCGCCACGGCCATAAGTGCTTTGTTGCTCATAACCACGAAGGCCGACACCTTCTCTTCTTTGGCCTTCGCAAGCCGCCATTCGCGCAAGCGTTCGTAGAGGGCGGCGTTCTCCACCTCCGTCGGCACCACAAACTTCTCCGCGCCTTTTTTCTTCTTGGCCTTCGTTCCCTTAGCCTTGGCTCCGCCGTTTGCAGCCTCGTCGGCTTGCAGCAGGAGTTTGGCTCGGAACGACATGAACTCGCCTGGAGCGAAACCCTGATCGGCCACGTGGCTCAGGAGCGCCTCGTGCTGCGAAAGGAGCGTCAGGAGACTTTCCGCATAATTGTTGCGGCGGCGCAAAGTTTCCTTGTTGTCAATTTCGAGAGCGGCTATGATTTCAGCGAACTCGTGCAATTCGTCAAGCTGCTGCTTGAAATAGGTGCAAGCTTTGGCCACGCGTTCCTGCAAATGCACGTCGGCCACGTTGCCGGCTGCCTGGTGCAAAATCTGCTGGTATTGCTTTTGGAAAGATGCGGCCACGTCCGTCACACGTCGGGCAAACAGTCGCTCCATCTCCTCCGCCTTTTGTGTAGTTTCGGCATAGATGCGCGAGAGGAACTCCTGCATCAAGCGAACAACCTGCGCCAACAGCATACGTTCCTTGTCGAACGAAAAGAGTTCCGCCAAAAGGTTCGCCCCGAACTTATCGCGCAAAACGGCCAGCGCCTCGGGCGTAATGCGGTTGCGACGCACGTTCTCAGTAAACTCCTTGACGAGCTTGTCCTCGATGATGGCCGAAGTGGGTATCATTGATGTTAGCACGATGCCCTCGAGCGTGCGGCAACGGCTCAACGCCACGTACGTCTGCCCATGGGCAAACGAGGAAGCTGCGTCGATCATCACGCGGTCGAACGTCAGGCCCTGACTCTTGTGTATGGTGATGGCCCAGGCTAGTTTTACGGGATATTGTTCAAATTTTCCGTCGACCACTTCCTTTATCTCCTTCGTGCTGTCGTCGAGGGCGTAGTGCGTGTTACGCCATGTTTCCAGCCCTACCTCTATTATAGGACCGCCGTTGTCGGGACGTACGTTTATGCCTCCGTCAGGGCGAAAGGCCGCCACCCGTCCCAGCATGCCGTTGAAGTACTTCTTTTCGCCGCTCGAGTCGTTCTTGACGAACATCACCTGCGCCCCCACTTTCAGTTCGAGGATCTGTTCCGTTGGGAAAGAATATTCAGGGAACTTACCTCCCACCTTGGCGTCGAACGTCCGCACATCGCCGCTGAGTTTCGCCAGTTCGCGTTCGTTGACCTGCTGCGCCTGCCAATTGTGCGTCACCAGGCGTACATAGCCCTCGTTCTCGTCGGGCGAGAACGTCGGGTTGTAGCGTTTGTTTAGTTCTTGCAGCGTAGCCGGAACATTGACGCATTCGCGGACGTTGTTGAGCAGACCGAGGAAGTGCGCGTCGCTCTGACGATAAACCTTTTCGAGTTCAACGGTGACGAAGTTGGTGCTTTGCAGGGCGCGGCTGCTGAAAAAGTAAGGACTGGCGTAGTATTGGCTAAGCAGTTCCCACTCGTCGTCCTTCGCCACGGGGGCTAGCTGCTGCAAGTCGCCGATAAGCAACAGCTGTACGCCGCCAAAAGGCACGTAGTTGTTGCGATAGCGTTGCAGGGCGTTGTCGACGGCATCGAGCAAGTCGGCGCGCACCATGCTTATCTCGTCGATAACGAGCAGGTCGACGCTCTTTATCAGCGCAATCTTCTGCTTCGTCATGGAGTATCGCTTATTTTCGCCCGAGAAGTTTGAACCGGGCACATACGGGCCAAACGGGAGTTGGAAGAACGAGTGGAGCGTCACGCCGTGGGCGTTCATCGCTGCAATGCCCGTGGGGGCAAGCACAGCCATGCGCTTTTTCGTTGCCTTTCGCAGTTCACGCAGAAAGGTAGTCTTACCCGTTCCGGCGCGGCCGGTGAGGAACAGGTGCGTATCGGTTGTCTCGACAATGTCGTAAGCGAGTTGCAGGGCTTTGTTGTCTGTGTAGTCCATTATATATACAAAATCGAGAACAAGAACCAACCATGCGCATCGAGCGCAAAGCTGAGCCGGTTCTTGTTCTCGTACGTTGCGGGGCGTACCCTATTTTACCATTTGCTTGAAAGCGTGCCGCCCAAACTTACGGTCGGCATCAATAGCCTTCACCAGTTTTTGCGCCCCCACGAGTGCTTCGAGGCGCTGCATATATTGGTTTTCAATGCGGAGGGCTTTCTTTTCGAGTTCGGCGAGTTCGCTAAGCACCCGTTTGCAGTCGCGGTTGCTCATATTCTTCTCGGCCGCAGCACGCAGGGAGCGCCCCTTCTGATGCTCCAAGTTGCGCTGCTTCTCCTTCATCTCGAAGTATACGGGCAGGAAGGCACGCGCCTCGGCCGCAGTCAGTCCAGCCTCACGCGTGATAAAGTTTGTCAGTTCGCGTTTAAACTGCTCCGGGTCGAAGTTTTTGCCGTCGCGGGGCGGCTGAATCCCTTGCGGCATGCGACATTCCTTCTTGTCGTCGCAGGGGGGCATGGCCTGTGCGCGGTGTGCTGCCACGGGCATAAGGACTGCCAGGGCGAACAAGGCTTTTTCAATAATCGTTTTCATAGGCGGCGAGGTTGTCGGCATCGGCCATCATTATACAGTCGTAGGCTGCGTCGGCGTTGGTGTTGGCCGAAACGTGCTGCACGGCGGCCGGGGCTGCAGTTTGGCTAGCATCGGCAGTAGTGGGGACTACCTGCGAAAACAGCACCACGAGCGAGGCCACGCAGGCCGCTCCGAGCCAGGGTATCCAGCCTATCCAGCTGTTCTGGCGGGCGGCCGCTGCGTCGAGTGCGCTAACGCGCATCATCACGCTTGCGGCAAGCACGTCGAAATAGCCGTTTGGCACCACAAACGGGTTGTGCGCACCGGGCTTTGCGTTGATGTCGAATTTCTTCATCGTAATCTTCGTTTTCTTACCTTTTAGACGAGCTGCCCTGCCCAGGGTTTAATCCAACTCGTTAAAAAAACTTTCGATTTTCTTCACGGCGAAGTAATACGAGGCTTTGAGTGCGCCCACGCTCGTGCCGAGCAGTTGGCTCATGTCCTCGTACTTCATTTCCTCAAAGTATTTGAGGTTGAACACGATGCGTTGCTTTTCGGGCAGTTGCTCAATGGCTTTTTGCAGTTGCAGCTCCGTCTCGTCGCCGTCGAAGTAGGGGTCGCTTTCAAGCGTGCGCACGGCGTCGCTCATCTCGTCGCTCAGGCTTTCGGAGGGCCGCCGCTTTTGCAGCAGCGTGAGGCACTCGTTCATGGCAATGCGGTAGACCCACGAATACAATTGGCAGTCGCCTCGAAATCCGTCGAGCGACTGCCAAACCTTCATATATGTGTTTTGCAACGCGTCGTCAGCATCTTCATGATACTGCACGATGCGGCGGATGCTCGGGTAGAGCTTTGGGGAGAATTCCTTCACCATTTCGGCAAAAGCCTGTGTGCGTGTGCTTGCGTTTTTCAACGCCTCTGCTGTTACCGCCACTACCGTTCTCCCGTTCTGGTTATCCGGCTACGCTTACGCGCCGGGTTGTCTTGTTAACGTTGACAAGGTAGATGCCTTTGCCGAGCTGCACGCGGACAGTTTTGTCGTTGCTATCGATGCGCACTTCGGCCTTGAGCTTACCCACCACGTCGTACACGCGGACCACTTGTCCCTGCATGTTGAGGGCGTGGATTTGCAGCGTGCCGCCGCTCACCGAAAGGTCGAAGTGGCCGCCGTCCTCCGCCGTGTCGAGGGCTGTTAAGCCTTCCGCATCGTCGAAGGGCGCAGCCGCGCTGGCCGCATTGGCGGCAAAGGGCAGGACTGTGAGGGCGAGGATTAATATGGTGCGAAGTAGTGTCTTCTTCATACGCTTTATGCTTTCATAGGGTGCAGCAACAATGGGGCGAGAGCCGCCTCCTTCTGCTTGCACCTTGCAAATATAGGTCTTAAAGCCAAGGGGCGCAAATAAATGGCTTTTTTTTTGCAAGGCATCAAAATCTTTGTACTTTTGCCAACCTGAATAAAGCTAAGGGGTGTACGCTCACTTGGGCGTGCTGAGACTATACCCTCACAACCTGCACTAGGTCATGCTAGCGAAGGGAAGCTTTGGCCCCAGGGCCGCAGGTCGTTCTCCATCAACCATTCACACTTACACTTACGATGGTTCCCGTACAATTCATCACACACCAAACTGACTCCATATCGTATAAGGAGTCGGCTCTGCTCGCGCTCGACGGCGGCTGCAAATGGGTTCAGCTGCGCATGAAGGGCGCAACCGACGACGAGGCGGAGCCAATAGCCCTCGAACTGCTCGACGAATGCCACAAGCGCGGCGCTACGTTTATCCTCGACGACCGTGTGGAACTTTGCAAGAAGATTGGCGCCGACGGCGTGCATCTCGGCAAAAACGACATGCCCGTCAACGAGGCGCGCGAGCTGCTCGGCCACGACTTCATCATTGGCGGCACGGCCAACACGTTCGACGACATCAAGAGGCTCCGCGCCCTGAGTGCCGACTACATAGGCTGCGGCCCATTCCGCTTCACGCGGACAAAGGAGCACCTCGCTCCCGTCATCGGGCTCGACGGCTACCGCAGCATCATTGAGCAGATGCGGCAGGAACTCGTGCGCATTCCCGTTTGCGCCATTGGCGGCATCGAACTGGCCGACGTGCCGGCGTTGCTCAACGCGGGCGTGCAGGGCGTGGCCGTGAGCGGCGCCATCCTGCGTGCGGACAACCCAGCCGAGATGATGCGCAGTTTTTTGAACGCAGACATATAATATATATATACACTCAACTCATGGAAAACAAAGCCAAGATACAATACCCCAACAGCGAGAAGGTTTACCTCGCCGGAAAGCTCTACCCCAACCTGCGCGTAGCCATGCGCAAGGTAAACCTCATGCCCACCGTCACCAAGGATGCAGAGGGCCAGAAGCACTACACGAACAATGCTCCCGTGCTGGTCTACGACACGAGCGGAGTTTACTCCGACCCTTCGTGCGAGGTCGACCTCAAAAACGGCCTGCCGCGACTTCGCGAGCCGTGGATTCTCGAGCGCGGCGGCGTAGAACGGCTCACGGAGTTCACCTCTGAATATTGCCGCCAGCGCCTGGCCGACAAGAAACTCGACTCGCTCCGTTTCAACCACCATCACCTCCCCCTGCGCGCCGAGGCGGGCAAGGGCATCACGCAGATGGCCCTGGCCAAGCAGGGCATCGTTACGCCCGAGATGGAGTACGTGGCCATTCGCGAAAACATGGACTGCGAGGCGCTCGGCATTGCCACGCACATCACGCCGGAGTTCGTTCGCGATGAAATTGCAGCCGGTCGCGCCGTCATTCCAGCCAACATCAACCACCCGGAAGCCGAACCGATGATTATCGGGCGCAATTTCCTCGTGAAGATCAACACAAATCTCGGCAACTCAGCCACCACGTCATCAATAGACGAGGAGGTGGAAAAGGCTATTTGGAGCTGCAAGTGGGGAGGCGACACCATCATGGACCTTTCTACGGGCGCAAACATTCACGAAACGCGCGAGTGGATTGTGCGCAACAGTCCCGTACCCGTAGGCACCGTGCCTATGTACCAAGCCATGGAGAAGGTGCGCGGCAAGGCCAAGGACCTCACGTGGGAACTCTATCGCGACACGCTCATTGAGCAGTGCGAACAGGGCGTTGACTACTTCACCATCCATTGCGGTATCCGCCGCAAGAACATCCATCTGTCGCAGGGCCGCATGACGGGCATGGTGAGCCGCGGCGGCAGCATCATCTCGGAATGGTGCCTGCAAAACGACAAGGAGAGTTTCCTCTACGAGCATTTCGACGACATCTGCGACATTTGCGCGCAGTACGACGTGGCCATCTCGCTCGGCGACGGCCTGCGCCCGGGCTCTATCTACGACGCTAACGACAAGGCGCAGTTTGCCGAACTCGACACAATGGGCGAACTCGTCACTCGCGCCTGGGCCAAGAACGTGCAAGCCTTTATCGAGGGCCCCGGCCACGTGCCTATGCACAAGATACCCGAGAACATGCAGCGACAGATTGAGAAGTGCCACAACGCGCCCTTCTATACGCTCGGCCCGCTCGTCACGGACATCGCCCCGGGCTACGACCACATCACGTCGGCCATCGGTGCGTCTATCATCGGTGCGCTCGGCACGGCCATGCTCTGCTACGTCACGCCCAAGGAACACCTTGCCCTGCCCAACCGCGACGATGTGCGCACGGGCGTAGTGACGTACAAGATTGCGGCCCACGCTGCCGATCTGGCCAAGGGACATCCCGGCGCACAGGTGCGCGACAACGCCCTGTCGAAGGCTCGCTATGAGTTCCGTTGGAAGGACCAGTTCAACCTGAGCCTCGACCCCGACCTGGCCGAGAAGTACTACAAGGAGGCGCACTACGAGAACGGCGAATTTTGCACTATGTGCGGGCCAAACTTCTGCGCCATGCGCATATCGCACCGTCTCGGCGAGTGCGACGAGAAATAACCACTCCCTACCCCATCCCGAAGACGGGCGCAGCGAACGCATCATTCGCTGCGCCCGTCTTTTGTTGTGCCTCTGAGCCGCCGTGCAGGTCGTCACGAGCCGCCTTGAATG
>CAVLCM010000115.1:0-9629 GCA_963661625.1 bacterium | reverse complement strand
ACTGAGAAGCATCTTGCCATAAAGCCGCTTTTCGGGTTAGGAACCTCCGAAAACCGATTTGGGTGACGCATTGACGAAGTCAGGAAATGTAGGAAAATCGGCTTTGCGAGGAAGTGGAATTTATAGGAAATCACTACTTTTGCTCAATTTAAGAGAGGCAAAGCCTTAGCCGACACAATGGCGCAAAACGGTTTTGCCGACAAAACACACTTCACATGAAGATTGAAATCATCAATCAGTCGCACCATCCGCTGCCCGAATACGCCACGCCGCTAAGTGCGGGCATGGACCTCAGAGCAAACCTCGACGCACCCGTCACCTTACAGCCCATGGAACGCCGCCTCATTCCCACGGGGCTGCGCATTGCCCTGCCCGAAGGTTTCGAGGCACAGATACGTCCACGCTCCGGGCTGGCTCTGAAAAAGGGCATTACGTTGCTCAACACGCCCGGCACAATCGACGCCGACTACCGCGGCGAGATTGGCGTAATCGTAGCAAACCTGTCGGCTGAGCCATTCACCGTGAACGACGGCGACCGCATTGCACAAATGGTGATTGCCCGTTACGAACGAGCCGAGTGGCACGCCGTGACCGAACTCGACACAACCGAACGCGGCGAAGGCGGCTTCGGGCACTCGGGCATTTAAGAAAGACACTGTTACACTCCTCCATCTCATTCCTTCTTCCTTGTTGAGAACAGTAATCTACATATTGTTCACGCTTGCGCTGCTGTCGTGCCATTCGGGCGAACACGCCGCGCAAAAGGATGCCGCCAGCCGGAAAGGTTCTACCGTAGCCCTTTCCCAAAATGCGGCCACGGGAATACGTGCCAAACGCACTGCGGCAGCAGGACTGGAGAAAGGCTTGCCTACCCATACGTTGAGCTACGAGGAGGAACGGCAGTTCAACAGGTTCTTCCTCGAAGCCATCCGACAGAAGGAGGCCGACCACATCGGGGCTGAATACGAGTTGCTTGCCAAGGCACTGCAAATCAATCCGCTCGCTCCTGAGGCATTGTACGAGATGGGACTGATAAAGCTCACACAGTCAGCCTACTCCGATACGCTGAGCCGCACCGCAGGCGATTCGCTGCTGCGCCAAGCCGTGAAGCTCGACCCCGACAACATTTTCTATAAGGAAACGCTCGCCACCTACCAGGCTAATGCTGCACAATACCGCGAAGCCATTGAGCTATACGAGGAGATTGCCGACCGACACGAGACGGAGGAAACGCTCATCACCCTCGTCTGGCTCTACAAAACGAGCGGCGACTACGCCGGGGCTGTGCGCACCATCGAGCGTATGGAACGTCTCCTTGGAAAGAGCGAGAGTCTCAGCGTGGAGAAGTTCCAAACGTTCCTGGCCATGAACGACACGGAGCATGCCTACCAGGCCATTGAGGAACTCTGCGCCGAATATCCCTACGACCTGCGCTACCGCGTACTTCTGGCCGACCTCTACGACAAACACGGCTACCACGAACAGGCTCTCGACATCTACCGCGACGTGCTGACGGCCGAACCCGACAACAGTTATGCACAGATATCTCTCCTGGCTTACTACAAGGCGGCTGGAGCCGACTCGCTCTATCTCGACCTGCTCAACCGCATGGTGCTGAACCCCCATACGCAGAGCGGCGCACAATTTGAGGCTATGAAGGCTTACATGCTCGACGACCTGCGGCAGGAGGCAAGCGACCCTGCACCCGTGCTGCAACTCTTCAACAAGGTACTGGCGCAGCCGCAAGGGGGCAGCGATATTGCGGAACTGAAAGCCGTGTACGTGCAGCTCAAAGGTTTGCCCGACGATTCGCTCAAAGCCGCCTACAACAAAGTACTCGAGATTGAGCCAGACAATACAAGTTACCGCATGTCGCTCATGTCGCTGCAACTGAAACAGAGCGACTACAAAGCCGTGCTGCAAACCTCGCGCGAGGGCATTCTCTACGACCCTACCATCCCGGCGTTCTACCACGGTGCGGGCATCGCACTTTATTTTCAGGGCGACAACAACCAGGCCATCGAACAGTTGCAACGCGGCACGGAGCACATCGAGGAAAGTGCTGATTCGTCGGAGGTTTCGGACATCTATGCGTTGCTCGGCGACATCCTGCACGAGAACGGACGCAACGAGGAGGCGTTCCAAAATTTTGAGCGTGCCTTGGAGTACAACCCCGACAATGCGCTTTGCCTCAACAACTACGCTTACTTCTTGGCTCTTACGGGCAAAAAACTCGACAAGGCGGAGCGCATGAGCCGCCACTGCATCGAGTTGGAAACGGACAACGCCACGTACTTCGACACATACGCATGGATTCTCTACTCGCAGCGCAAATACCGCGAGGCAATGTACTACAGCGAAGAGGCTCTGCGGCTTGTTGACAGCACAAGCGAAAGCGCAACCATCTACGAGAATGCCGGCGACATCTGCTACCGCAACAAAGCCTACGCCCAGGCTCTCGTCCATTGGCGCAAGGCTCTCTCACTCGCCACCGACAAGAAGGCCCGCGCCCGGATAGCCCGGAAGGTGCGACTTCGGAGAATATAAGGAACCTGCCGGCAACGGCTTAACACAAACCAATGAAACAACTTAGCATCCTCGCTCTCTTTGCTGTTCTCCTCCTTACGGCGTGCCGTTCGGCAGGACAGGCGGAGAAGGGTTCGTCTACGGCAAGCGGCTCAACCGCCTCGTCTGCCACCACGCATATATCAAACACCAACAACGCCGCAGCACTCAGCTGCGCCAAGAAGGTGGCCTCGCGCCAGCTCTCCATTGCCGGCATCACTGCAAGCGCTAAGGTGAAGATTTCGGGAGTGGGAGGCAAGGACGTGAGCGTAAACGGCAAATTGCAGATGAAGCGCAACGCCGTTGTGCGCCTGTCGCTCCGCGTTTTGGGTATGGAAGTCGGACTGATGGAGTTCACGCCCAGTGGCGTGCTTGTTGTCGACCGCATAAACAAGCAATATGTACGCGCTGCCTACAACGAGGTGAGTTTCCTCAAACAGGCCAATCTCGACTTCTACTCGCTGCAATCGCTCTTCTGGAACGAACTGTTCCTTCCGGGCGAGCGCACGCTGACGGCAAGCGACTTGGAACGATTCGCACTGACGGCGGACAATTCGGGCAATGTGCTTTCGCCGAAGGATACGCCCGTGCTTACGTACAAATTCTTCACCGATGCAGCCAACTCAGTGGTCAACCGTTTGGAAGTGACGGGAAAGAAGGCTTCGGACAAGGGAACGTTCTCGTTTAGCTACGACAATTTCGAAACGTTCTCCGGCCGCCCCTTCCCCACCTCACTGCTCTTGGCCGTGACTGGAACGGGCAAGAAAGACGCATCGCTGCAAATCAGCCTCAGCGGTTTGAAGGCAAACGCCGACTTTGAAGCCTCCACAAGCGTATCAAGCAAATACACTCAACGCACACCTCAGGAAATTCTCTCTAAACTGGGTCTGTAACCCTCTCTCACGACATTCGTACATGAAACACCTCGTCACTCTTCTGCTCTTCCTCATTCCGTTTGCCCTTCCGGCGCAAACGAACAAGAAGATACGCTCCCTGCAAAAGGAGCAGACTACGCTCAAGAAGAACATCGCCTCGCAGGAGAAGATGCTGAAAAGCACGAAGAAGGACGTGAACTCGCAGTTGGCGAACCTGCAAATCATCAATGTGCAGATTGAGGGCCAGCAACGCTACGTCGACGGCATCCACGCCGAACTCACCACGCTCGCCTCTACCATCGCCGGTCTGGAACAGCAGCTACGGCTACTCGAACAAGACCTGGCGCAGTGCAAAAGGCGCTACCAGCGTTCGGTGTCGTACGTGTTCCGCAACCGCACGGCATTGTCGAAGTGGCAGTTTGTCCTCTCGGCGCGCAATTTCCGCGAGATGTATCGCCGTCTGCGCTACCTCAGTTCGTTCAGCCGCTACCAAAAGGCGCAGGCTGCCGTCGTCCGCAAAAAGGAGGCGGAGGTGCAGGCCAAACGCAACGAACTGCTCGGCGTGAAGACAGAGAAGAACCGCCTCTACAAAGAAGGGCAGGCCGAAACGCAGAAGTTGGAGGGACAGAAGCAGGAACGCCAGCAGGTGGTGAACGAGCTCAACAAGAAACAGAATGAACTGCAAGCGTCCATAGCACAGCAACGCAAGAAGGCGGCTCAGCTCGACGCGCGCATCGACCAGCTCATACAGCAGGAGATTGCCGCTGCCGAACGGCGGCGCAAGGCGGAGGAGGAGCGTAAACGCAAAGCCGAACTGGCTCGCCAAGCCAAACTGAAAGCGGAGCGCGAAAAGGCGGCCCGCGAGAAGGCGGCGAAGGAGAAGGCCGAGCGCAACCGCGCCGAAGCCAAGAAAACGGCGGTTGGGAAGAAGGCGACCGCAAGTTCTTCTAATACAAAGAAGAATACTGCCACTACTTCCTTGCGCGCCTCTACCGAAACAGTCCCCGACGCTCCCATCACCGAAAACTCCGACCGCACGCTCACGAGCAGTTTCGAGGCCAACCGCGGACGACTTCCCATGCCCATCACAGGCGGCTACTCCATCACGCGCCACTACGGCTCCTACAACGTGGCCGGCCTCAACGGCGTGCAGCTCGACAGCAAGGGCATCAACATCACCAGCCAGCCGGGCGCACAGGCGCGTGCCGTCTTCCGTGGCGAAGTAACGGCCATCTTCACCTACGGCGGCCTCTACAACGTCATCGTGCGCCACGGGTCGTACATGAGTGTCTACTGCAACCTCAGTTCCACCAGCGTGCGCCGCGGCCAGAGCGTACAGGCACGGCAAACTCTCGGAACGGTGGCCACCGACGCGTCGGGCAACGCTACGCTCCACTTCCAGCTGCGTCGCGAAACGTCTAAACTCAATCCCGAAGTTTGGCTTGCAAGGTAGGGATAACTAACTTTGCCACCAAGAACGAACATATATATAATAAGCACAACATACAGTAACCACACAAATCGATGAATTTTGTTGAAGAACTCAAGTGGCGCGGCATGCTCCACCAAATGATGCCCGGCACCGAAGAACTGCTTAGTAAAGGGATGGTCACCGCCTACGTAGGCATTGACCCCACAGCCGACTCGCTGCACATCGGCCACCTCTGCTCGGTGATGATGCTCCGTCATTTCCAGCGTGCAGGCCACAAGCCGCTGGCTCTCGTGGGCGGTGCAACAGGCATGATTGGCGACCCCTCAGGCAAAAGCGCAGAGCGCAACCTGCTCACCGAGGACATCCTTCGCCACAATGTGTCGTGCATCAAGAAGCAGTTGTCGCACTTTCTCGATTTCGACTCTGACGCACCCAACGCGGCCGAACTCGTGAACAACTACGACTGGATGAAGGACTTTACCTTCCTCGACTTCGCACGCGAAATCGGCAAGCACATCACCGTGAACTACATGATGGCCAAAGACAGCGTGAAGAAACGCCTCAACGGCGAAGCGCGCGACGGCCTGTCGTTCACGGAGTTCACCTACCAGCTGCTTCAGGGCTACGACTTCCTCCACCTCTATCAGGAGAAGAACTGCAAGTTACAGATGGGCGGTTCCGACCAGTGGGGCAACATCACCACGGGTACGGAACTCATCCGCCGCACGCTGGGCAACGAGGCTGAGGCCTATGCCCTCACTTGTCCGCTCATCACCAAGGCCGACGGCAAGAAGTTTGGCAAGACGGAGCAGGGCAACGTATGGCTCGACCGCCGCTACACCACTCCCTACAAGTTCTACCAGTTCTGGCTCAACGTAGGCGACGAGGAGGCCGAACGCTACATCAAGATCTTTACCTCGCTCTCGCACGAAGAGATCGACGCGCTCATCGCCGAGCACCGTGCCGACCCGGGTCGCCGCACGTTGCAGAAGAAGCTGGGCGAGGAGGTAACCTGCATGGTACACAGCCGCGAGGACTACGAAACGGCACTTGAAGCCTCCAACATCCTCTTTGGCAAAGCTACTAAGGAAAGCCTGCTCAAACTCGACGAAGACACCTTCCTCAGCGTGTTCGACGGCGTGCCGCAATTCGAGGTGAGCCGCGACCAGGCCGTGGGCGCAAAGGCGGTAGACCTCTTTGCCGAAACCACGCAGTGCTTCGCCTCGAAGGGCGAAATGCGCAAGCTGACGCAGGGCGGCGGCGTAAGCCTCAACAAGGAGAAGCTCGCTGCTTTCGATCAGGAAATCACCGAAAACGACCTCATTGACGGCAAATACCTGCTCGTACAGCGCGGCAAGAAGAACTACTTCCTCGTCACTGTGAAATAATCTGACTTTTGAAAAGCAAAACACAGACAATGCTTGTCAATCCCTAAAACGGCCCTGATGCCGCAGGCTTTCCGCCGTGCGCATCGGGGCTGCTTTTTAGGCAGCAATCTTACAACGCCATCCCTTAACAACCCTTTCCAAGTGAACACTCCCCTCCTCCCTCGCCATTCCTCCGCCACATGGTGGCTCGTGGCTCTGTGCCTCGTGGCGCTGCTGCCGTTTCTCAGCCTGACGCTTTTCAATACGCGCGGCGAGCCGCGCGAGGCCGTCGTGGCTCTCTCCATGCTGAAAGAGGGCAACTGGATATTGCCCGTCAACAACGGGGTCGACTTGGCCTACAAACCGCCGTTCTTCCATTGGCTCATCGCCCTTTTCTCATTGCCCACGGGGCACGTCACGGAGTACACCTCGCGTCTGCCCTCGGCTCTGGCCCTGATGGCCATGACGGTGGCTGGCTTCCGCTTCTACGAGCGGCGCAAAGGTTTGGAAGTGGCGGGCGTGATGGCTCTCGTCACGTTGAGTTGCTTCGAGGTGCACCGCGCCGGCGTGGCGTGCCGTGTCGACATGGTGCTGACTTGCATGATGGTGCTTTCGCTCTATTCTCTCTACCGTTGGGTGGAAAGCGGCATGAAGGGACTTCCCTTTTGGGGCATTCTTTGCCTCAGCGGGGCATTCCTCACCAAAGGCCCTGTGGGAGCCGCCGTGCCCTGCCTCGTGGTGGCGGTGTTTGCCTGGGTGCGCGGACGGGGCTTTTGGTCCGTGCTGTGGCGCATGGCGTGCGTGGGACTGCTCTCGTGCGTGCTGCCTGCCCTGTGGTACGCCGCCGCCTATCGCCAAGGGGGCGAACGTTTCCTCCAGTTGGTCTACGAAGAGAACGTACTGCGGCTCACGGGGCGAATGACGTACGAGAGCCACGTCAATCCGTGGACGTACAACGTGGTGACGGTGGTGGCCGGGCTCGTGCCTTACACGCTCCTGCTCCTCCTTTCGCTTTTCGCCGTCAACTTCAAATGTCTGCGCCATAAATTCGCCTGCCCCGCGCAATGGTGGGGCCGGTTCACCGACAGCATTAGGCGCATGGACGATGCGCGGCTTTTCTCGCTGCTGAGCATCGTCATCATCTTTGTGTTCTACTGCATACCAAAGAGCAAACGGAGCGTCTACCTGCTCCCCATCTATCCGTTTTTGGCCTATTTCATCGCTGAACTCATCATTTCCCTGCGCCACAAGCATCGCGCCTTGCTGCAAGCGTTTGGCTGGATTGTCGCCTTGCTGAGTACGCTGGTACTTCTCGCCTTCATCGCCGTGCGTGTCGGGATAGTTCCCGAAACGTTCGTCAACACGGGGCGACACGCCGTGCAAAACACGGCCATGCTACGAGCCTTGCGCGACGTGCCGCTCG
This sequence comes from bacterium, assembly GCA_963661625.1. GTDB lineage: Bacteria > Bacteroidota > Bacteroidia > Bacteroidales > Bacteroidaceae > Alloprevotella. The sequence continues at coordinate 1,967 of CAVLCM010000115.1, read as the reverse complement.
CTCCTATGCAGTGGGTTGCCCTTGCGGTGCAGGCGGCAGCCGTCGTTGCGTTCTTCGTTTGGCAAAGGGCTAAAACGGCCGGTTGTGCCTTGGGCGTGGTTATTGCCTTGTTTTTTGCCCTTGACGGCGTTTATCAGCCGCTGGTGCTAAATACCAAGAGCGATCTCCCCGTAGCGCGCCAGATAGCTCGTATGCAGCCTCAGGGAACAATCTATTCGTTCCGCACGGACGTAACACCGGGCAACCCTTTCCATCCGTTCACGGTCAACTTCTACCTGGGCGACCGCGTCACGCCCTTCGAGGCGGTTATGCCCACAAGCGGACTGCTCCTGACGGGCAACGAAGAGATTGAGGCGTTCAAGCAGCGCTACCCAGCTTACGACGTGCAGTTGGCAAAGGACTTCCACCACCAGAGTTGCGACGACCACAAATGGCTGAAACTCTACCGCATCTCTCTCCGTCAACCATGAAACGTCCTCTCGCTCACTCTGTTTGCGGCGAAGCCCTGCGCTTTGTCCTTGTGGGGGCGTTCGCCACGGCATTGCACTACGGTCTCTACCTTCTGCTGCGCCACGTCATGCCGCTCACGTTGGCTTATACAGTTGGCTATGTGGCGAGTTTCGTGGCAAACTTCTTCCTTACGGCCTACTTCACGTTTCGCTCCGCACCCTCGTGGCGCAAACTGGCAGGCATGGGGGGCGCACACGGGGTGAACTACTTGCTCCACATTGCCCTGCTCAACCTTTTCCTGTGGCTGGGCGTACCTTCCGCACTGGCTCCCGTCCCGGTTTTTGCCGTGGCCATCCCAGTAAACTTCCTTCTCGTCCGTTTCGTGTTTAAAAGAAAATCCGAATGACTCATTTCACCATTATCGTCCCCTGCTACAACGAAGAAGCCGTGCTTCACGACACCAATGCCCAACTGATTAGCCTCATCACGAGGCTGGAGGCGGTTGGCGACGTGGAACATGGGCATATCCTCTACGTAAACGACGGCAGCAGCGACCGCACGTGGGACATCATCACCGAACTCTCGCGGCAGGACGCTCACGTGGGCGGCCTCTCGCTGGCGCATAACGCCGGACACCAACAGGCTCTCTGGGCCGGCATGGAGTGGGCGGCGGCTCACAGTGACGCGGCGGTGACAATCGATGCGGACTTACAGGACGATGCGGGTGTCATTCCGCAAATGGTGGACTTGTTTCACAAGGGGATAGACGTGGTCTACGGCGTACGCCGCGAAAGGCGCACCGACACGTTCTTCAAGCGCACCACGGCGCAGGGCTTCTACCGCCTGATGCACGTGATGGGGACGAGCGTAGTGTACAACCACGCCGACTTCCGCCTGATGAGCCGCCGCGCCCTGCAAGCGTTAATGCAATACCCCGAGCGCAACCTTTTCCTGCGCGGAATGGTCACTACCCTCGGCTACTCCTCGGCCATGGTCTGCTACGACCGCACGGAGCGCAAGGCCGGCGAGTCGAAATACCCCTTGCGCAAAATGCTCAGTTTTGCCCTCGACGGCATCACGTCGTTCTCCGTACGCCCTTTGCAGTACATCACGCTGCTCGGCATCTTCTTCATGCTCATTTCCTTCGTAGCCATTGTTTACGGCATCGTGTCGTGGGCTGACGGCAAGGCTATCGCCGGCTGGACATCACAGTTGGTGAGCCTCTGGTTCATCGGCGGAGCCATTCTCCTCGCCTGCGGCATCATCGGTGAGTACACGGGCAAAATCTACACCGAGGTAAAACGTCGCCCACGCTATTTCATCGAAAACACAACAGGCGATTTTCTCAAAGGAGACAGGGAATAAGAGGTAGACGACAATAGAGACAACTAACTGTAACGGCTTGTTTTATTGGACAGAAATAAAAATATTGCTGTCCGCTAAAACTTTTTTTGAGCCAATGAAATAGGGCTGGACTCTTCGCTTAGAGTTCAGCCCCTTTGGTTACTTTTGTTCTT
>CAVLCM010000114.1:0-9733 GCA_963661625.1 bacterium | reverse complement strand
TGATTTTCAACGGAAATACTTTACTCCGAAGCATCCTTTTTTACGAAGTACTATAAACCAAGAACTGCAACGCAACGCAAAGAGGGGAATTTTGGTGCATGACGAAGTTGGGCTGTTTCGGATCAGTACAACGCACGGGAGCTGGCATCCGAAACTGAAATAGGCTCCGCTGCCAATCTGGTGGATTGACGGCGAAGCCTATTTGTTTGGTTATTGGATGCTTGGCTCGGTGCCTTACTTCTGCTGCGGACGGAGGTCGATGAGGAGTTCGTCGAGCTGCTTGGGGTCTACGGCGGAGGGAGCGTCGAGCATTACGTCGCGGCCGGAATTGTTCTTGGGGAAGGCTATGCAGTCGCGGATGCTGTCGAGACCTGCGAAGAGCGATACCCAACGGTCGAGGCCGTAGGCAAGGCCACCGTGAGGAGGTGCACCGTACTTGAACGCGTTCATCAGGAAGCCAAACTGCTCCTGCGCACGTTCGGGGGTGAAGCCCAGCACCTTGAAGATTTTGGCCTGCAACACGGCATCGTGGATACGGATGGAACCGCCGCCCACTTCAACGCCGTTGCACACCATGTCGTATGCGTCGGCCAGGACGGATGCAGGGTCGGTGTCGAGCAGGGGAATGTCTTGCGGACGGGGAGCGGTGAACGGATGGTGCATAGCCAGCAGTCGGCCTTCCTCCTCGCTCCACTCGAACATGGGGAAGTCAACCACCCAGAGCAGGGCAAACTTGTTCTTGTCGCGCAGGCCGAGACGGTCGCCCATTTCGAGACGTAGTTCGCAGAGCTGCTTGCGCGTCTTCATGGCATCGCTGCCGGAGAGGATGAGGATGAGGTCGCCGGGCTTGGCGTTCATCGTTTCTTTGAGCTGGGCAAGAACCTCGGGAGTGTAGAACTTGTCCACCGAACTCTTCACGGAACCGTCGTCGCCCACCTTGGCGTAGACAAGCCCCTTTGCGCCGATCTGCGGCGACTTGACGAAGTCGGTCAGCTGGTCGAGCTGCTTGCGCGTATAGCTGCCGCAACCCTCGGCGCAAATACCGCCGATGTATTCAGATTCGTTGAACACGCCGAACGAGCCCGTGCCTTTGAGCGTATCCATCAGTTCGACAAACTCCATGCCGAAGCGCATATCGGGCTTGTCGGAACCGAAGCGGCGCATTGCCTCGTGCCAGGGCATACGCAGGAAGGGCGCGTCGCCAAGGTCGTAGCCGCGAACCTCCTTGAAGAGGTACTTCGCCATTTCCTCAAAGGTGGAGATGATGTCATCCTGCGTTACGAACGACATTTCGCAGTCGATCTGCGTAAACTCCGGCTGACGGTCGGCACGCAGGTCCTCGTCGCGGAAACACTTGGCTATCTGGAAGTAGCGGTCAATGCCGGCTACCATGAGCAGTTGCTTGAGCGTCTGCGGGCTTTGGGGCAGAGCGTAGAACTGTCCGGGATTCATGCGCGAAGGCACTATGAAGTCGCGTGCACCCTCGGGAGTAGAGCCGATCAGCACAGGCGTTTCGATTTCGAGGAAGCCCTTGGAATCGAGGAAGTTGCGCACGGCGATGCAGAACTTATGACGCAGCTCGAGGTTGGCACGCACATTTTCGCGGCGCAGGTCGAGGTAGCGGTACTTCATGCGGAGGTCGTCGCCGCCGTCGGTGTTACGTTCAATGGTGAAGGGAGGAGTGAGCGATTCGTTGAGAACGGTCAGTTCCGAAACGATAATTTCGATGTCGCCCGTAGGCATCTTGTCGTTCTTGGCATAGCGTTCGTTCACTGTGCCTTTTATCTGGATAACAAATTCGCGTCCCAGCTTGTTAGCCTTTGCGCAAAGGTCAGCATCGGTTTCCTCGTTGAAAACAAGCTGCGTGATGCCGTAGCGGTCGCGCAGGTCGATGAACGTCATGCCACCCATTTTGCGGCTTCGCTGTACCCAGCCAGCCAGCGTTACGGTCTGCCCTACGTTAGAGATACGCAGTTCGCCGCAGGTGTTTGTTCTGTACATAGTCTGTATGATGTAATAGTTTGTTCTACGTTTCGATGTGCGAATTTACTAATTTCCTTTCACCCCGTACACGCGGCGGCGGAGCGTAGCGACGATTTCTTCGCTCCGAGCCCGACCAAAGTGTGCGTCGCTGCACATCAGTTTCATGGGGAGGCACTCCCCACCCTCGCGGTACGGGGGTTGCATGTAGGCCGTTGGGAGCAACGCATATCCGTGTCGCTCATAAAAGGCGATACGCCGCCGAGCGATGGCCGTTTCGGGGAGTTCCACCTCGAGCACTACGGGCCTGCCTCCCACCCTGTTGCGGAGAAACGCCAGACACTTGCCCCCCACGCCCTGTCCGCGGCACGAGCCGTCGACGGCGAAATGCTCCACATAGGCAAAACCGTCGAAAAGCCAGTAAGCCACGAAGCCCACACAGCGCAGGCCGAGGCAGATGCCGTCGATGTGGAAGTCAGGCTCTGCGCAAGGCAATGCGAGCCAAAGGGAAGTGGAGCGGCGTTCGGCCAGGGGGAAGGCACTCTCGTAGAGCGTGGCGGCAAACTCCCTATCGCCGTCGGCCAAGGGCAGGAGCCGCAGGGTGTCAGGCGTTGTCATCATCGTCAAGAAAGGTGATGTTGTAAATTTGCGAGAGCAAGCCGCGAAGGCGTTCCTCATCGTCGAGGCGCACCTCCACCTCCATCTCCGTGCCGTTGCCGGTGTACTCACGGCTCGTGATGCGCCCCTGCACGTCTCGAATGTGGCGCATGGCAACATCGGCCACGGTGTAAGGCACGTCAATGCGAAACGACCCAGTGATTATTTCCTCACGTATGGCGGCAAGGTCGAGCGCATCGGAGATAGCCGTGCGGTAGGCCACGCCGAGCGGCCCTGTGCCGAGTTTCACGCCGCCAAAGTAGCGCACCACCACAGCCGCGATGTTGGTCAGTCCGCGCGACTGCAACTGTCCCAGAATGGGGCGGCCTGCCGTGCCGCTCGGTTCGCCGTCGTCGTTGCTGCGGGTGGTTTCGCTTCGCTTGCCCACCACGTAGGCGTAGCACACATGGCGCGCATCGTAGTACTTCTTTTTGAAGGCCGCTACCGTTTCCTTGGCCTCCTCCTCGCTCTGCACAGGCACGGCAAACGCCAAGAAGCGCGACCGCTTCTCGGTGAGTTGCGCCTCAACCGGCTCTTCGATGGTGTAGTACGTGTCCATGAGTGTGAGAAAAGAGAGGTGAACGGCCGCCCTCCGTCAAGCACAGGGCTAGCGGATGCAGACATTCACCTCTCTTGCGATGAGTGGTTAGTTGAAGTGGTAAAGGAAGGTGGCGATGCCGGTTACGGCAGGCTTCTTCTGGTCCTTAATCTCGATGGTAAACTTGATCTCGACCTTGCAGATGCCGCGGAGGTTGGCAATGCTGTGGAGCGTAGTGACGAGGCGCACGCTCTGGCCGCTCAGCACGGCCTGGCCGTACTTCATCTTGTCCATGCCATAGTTGACCATCATCTTCAGGTTGTTCACCTTGATGATCTGTTCCCACATATAAGGCAGGAGCGACAGCGTGAGGTAGCCGTGCACAATAGTCTGGCCGAAGGGACCGTCCTTGGCGCGCTCGGGATCAACGTGTATCCACTGGTGGTCGAGCGTAGCGTCGGCAAAGGCGTTGATGCGCTCCTGGTCCACCTGGAGCCAGTCGGACTTGCCAAGTTCTTCGCCGAGGTGCTTTTCAAATTCTTCGTATGAGTTGATTGTAAGCATTTGTTCTGTATCGTTTAATGTATGGATGAATGTTTACTGCTTGGATATTTCCTGCATGGTCAGCGAGGTGATGAGCATCTGCTGACTAACGGTGGCGTTGCACTTGTACTGTCCGAACGTTTTGCCCTCATTGTCGCGCTCGATGTGCTGGTCGACGCTGAACGACACCTGGAAGTCGCCGTTGGCCGCTTTGCGCGTCACCTGCAAGTCGCGGTTCACCACAAACTGGCATGCCTCAATGTGCTCATTGAACATATTATTAATGGTGTTCAGCACGTCGGCCTTGCTGGCGTTCTTGCGGTGGAGGAAGGTGGTCATCGTTGCGGCGATGTTGTTGCAGATACGCGACTCGTCCTGCTCGGCGAACCCTGCGTAGAAGTCGTTGAGCAGAGTGGTTATCATCGTGATTTCCTCGTCGCTCACCTGCTGGTCGCGCAGTGTGCCCTGAGCGATGGAAGCCTCGGAGGCGTAGCGGCCATCGAGGTGCAGGTCGAGGTAACGCTGGAAGGCATCGGGGGTGCCTTGCTTCTGCGCCGTCACATAGTCGAGCGAGTCGATCTTGATGTCGCAGAGTTTGCCGTAACGCTCGTTGTCGTACGCTTCCTTAAAGTCGGTGAAGTCCTTCACGTTGTCGGAGAGAGCTATGCTGTTCCACTTTGCAATCATCTCCTCAATCTTGGCAAGGCGGCCCTTCACCTCGTCAGCGTATTTGCTATCGGGGTACTTTTCGAGGAAGTCCTTGTAGTCCTGCGGGTTGTCGTTGTTTTCAAGCACCTCGTAGGCGGTTTTCTCCTTGGCGCGGCCGTTGGACGACACGTACCATATGCTTGCGCCGCCTATGACTACGACAAGCACGAACACTACTACGAGCGTCACCCACAGACCGGTGCGGTCCTTCTTTTGGGGCGTGTTGGGAATAGGGGGTACGGGCGGCACAGGCGGTACGTTTTGCGGTGCCTCAGTTCTGGGCTGTTGCTGGCCGAAAGCCGTTTCGTTTTGTTCTTGGGGTAACATATAAGATGTATTATCGTTTTCAGTTTGTGTGTGCAAAGTTACGCATACGTGGCAAATAGGCAAAAACGCCCTCCGCCGCAAACGGTTAGTCGAAGCGAATGGCCTTGGCCGGCTGTATGCGCGACACGAGGTAGCTCGGCACTATGAGCGCAAGCACCGTAATGACAAGCGTGGCCACGTTTAGCCCCACTATCCACAAGATATCAATCTCCACCGGGGCGTAAGGCACATAGTAGGTTTCGGGGGTGAGGCGGACAACGTGGAAGTACTTTTGCGCCAAAACCAATCCCAACCCAATGACGTTGCCCCAAAAGAGGCCGCGCACCACGATGAAGGCAGCGTAGCAGAGGAACGTGCGGCGTATGCGCCGGTTGGTAGCTCCGAGGGCTTTCAGCACGCCGATGGTCGATGTGCGTTCAAGGATGAGGATGAGCAAACCGCTAATCATGGTGAAGCCGGCCACGCAAATCATGATGACGAGGATTACTCGCACATTCACGTCGAGCATATCGAGCCACGACAGCACGGAGGATGTTGTGGGGTGTTCGCGTATGCTCATCACGGAGTAGGTGCGTCCGTACTTGTCGGTGCGTCCGCCCACGTGCTTGGCGAGATATTGCTGCGCCTCGGGCAGGTCGTCGAGCGAACGGAGTTTCACCTCCAGGCCGCTGCTCTGGTCGTCGGCCCAGCGGTTGAGCTGGTTGACGGCGTGCAGGTCGGTCCACACAACGGTGTTGTCAAACTGTCGCATATAAGTATTGTATATGCCGGCAATTTTGAACCGCCGCTGCTTCACGGTGTTCGAGAAGTAGTAACTGTAAATGCGGTCGCCCACCTTCACGCCGAGCTTTTGGGCCAGGGTGTGCGAAATGACGATTTCGTTGCTGCTCCTTTTGGCTGAGAAGTCAGGAAGCCGCCCTTCGGTGATGTATTGACGCAGGAAGGACAGGTCGTAGTCCTCTCCTACTCCTTTCAGCACAATGCCGGCAAAGTCGTTCTCGGTTTTGAAGATGCCTATCTTCTGCGAGAAACGCTGCACACGCACCACGTTGGGACACAGGCGCACGCTGTCGGCCACAGCCTTGTCGGTCACAACGGGGTTGAGTTCGGGGGAGTTGAGCGAACGGAGGTCGAGTATTTCAATGTGCGAGGCGAAGCCAGTGAGTTTGTTGCTCACTTCGCGCTGAAAGCCGTGTACGATGCACACGGACACAATCATCACGGCAAGCCCCACGGCTATGCCGGCTGTGGCTATGCGTATGGCCGGCGGAGAGGCTTTGCGTCCGCCATCGGCCTTGCTGCCCGACTTGAAGAAACGCCTTGCGAGGAATAACGATAATGAGGCCACGTCTTTTTGTTTGGCTTATTGGTTTGTATGCCCGGGATAGGCTTCGAGAGCTTTTTGCAACACGACGAGTGCCTGTTGCAAGTCGTTTTTGTTGAGCACGTAGGCTATACGCACTTGGTCGCGGCCGGCACCGGGCGTGGTGTAGAAGCCAGCAGCTGGGGCCATCATCACCGTAGCTCCCTCGTACTGGAAGTCGGTGAGGCACCAAGCACAGAAGCGTTCGGCATCGTCGACGGGGAGTTTGGCCACCGTGTAGAACGCCCCCATGGGGATGGGCGAGTACACACCGGGGATGCGGTTGAGCCCGTCGATAAGACATTTGCGTCGCTCCACATATTCGTCGTACACGTCGCGGGCGTATTCGGGCGTGGCATCGAGCGAAGCCTCTGCCACGAGCTGACCGATGAGGGGCGGACTGAGGCGGGCCTGACAAAACTTCATCACGGCCTTGCGGATGGCTTCGTTCTTGGTAATGAGTGCGCCCACACGAATGCCGCACTCGCTGTAACGCTTCGACACGGAGTCAATCAGCACCACGTTTTGCTCAATGCCTTCGAGGTGGCACGCCGAAATGTAGGGCGAACCAGTGTAGATAAACTCTCGGTAAACTTCGTCGGAGAAGAGATAAAGGTCGTACTTCTTCACCATGTCGCGGATCTGGTTCATCTCGCGGCGCGTATAGAGGTAGCCCGTGGGGTTGTTGGGGTTGCAGATGAGGATGGCACGCGTGCGCTCATTGATAAGTTCCTCAAACTTCTCAACCTTGGGCAGCGAGAAGCCCTCTTCTATCGTCGTGGCGATGGTGCGGATGCGTGCGCCGGCTGAGATAGCAAAGGCCATGTAGTTGGCGTAAGCAGGTTCCGGCACAATGATTTCGTCGCCGGGATTGAGGCACGACATGAAGGCGAAAAGCACCGCCTCGGAGCCGCCCGAGGTGATGATTATATCGTCTGGCGAAAGGTGGATATCGTATTTAGCGTAGTAGTGGGTGAGCTTTTCGCGGTAGGTTTTGAAGCCCTGACTGGGACTGTATTCCAGCACCTTGCGGTCGATGTGCTTCAACACGTCAAGGCCGGCCTGCGGCGTGGGAAGGTCGGGCTGACCAATGTTCAGGTGGTATACGTGTACGCCCTTCTCCTTAGCCTGTGCGGCCAAGGGAGCGAGTTTGCGTATTGGCGACTCGGGCATCTGTTTGCCTCGCTCTGATATTTTAGGCATAAGTAGTCAAATAAAAGGTTTGTTCGTAAGGTTGGGCCGCCTTGCCGCCGACTTGTTGAGTTCGTGCGTTAGATGGTTCTCAAATGCAAAGGTGCAAAACGGTGTTTTTCAAAGATTTATATTGTGTTAGATATATCTTCGTGCAAATTCGTCTTTCCGTCCCATGCGGTCTACCCATACACGCAGTTCGCGTAGGGGCCAGCCGAACGGACGGGCTATCAAAGCCACTCCGGGCAAACGTTCCCCAAGCACGCGCATCGCACTCCGAGCGCTGACGAGCGGCACTATTACGCCGGCCGCCGTGAGCAACAACAGGGGAATGTCGGTGAAGAGGTTTTGAAGAATGTACTCCTCGGCCGTGAGGCAAAGTGCCAGGCGCACACCTATATATAACAGGATGCAAAGCGCAAACACGTAACTCAGGACCGACACGAGTGCGTCGCGGCGTTTTGTTTTCTTAGCCAACGCTCCTACGTGACTGGCCGTTTCGGCGCGCCGCACGGCTTCGAGTGCAACGCCGGCACGGGTTGCACCCGCTTCGCGCAGACTGGTTTCGGGCGAACAGAGGAACAGGCAGCTATCGGCCTCGACGTGGCGTGCAACGAAGAGCGATTCTTCGCCGAAGGTGAGGTTCAGACTGTCGGCAAAGCCGTTCTGGTCGAGAAACCACTGCCGGCGCACGGCCCAGCCCGAACGTTCGCACGCTGCCACGCGGCCTTGCTCCCACTCGCTCACGGCCGACACGAAGCGGCACGCACGGTCGAGAATGGCCCGGCGCACAAAGCGGCGGCCAGTATCGGCGTAATTGCAATAGGTCTGAACGAACAGGATATCGTCCGTCAGGTTTTGGGCATAAGCGTGGAGCCAGTCGGCAGAGGGCGGAAGGGTGTCTGGACCGACCACAACGACCCACTCGCCTCGTGCGGCTTTCACGCCGAGGGTGAGGGCGAGCTTGCGCCGTTCTATGTGGCGCGACGTGGGAGGAACAAACGTGTAACGGAGTTCGCCATGGTCTTTTCCGCAAAGTTTGTATACGTCCTTCACCTCATCGCAACAGTCTTCGTCGGCAAGTATCACCTCGAAACGACGAGCGCACTGCTGAGCGAGCAGCGCTTCAACGAGCCGCTGCACGTCCGTACTGCGTTCGTTGGCCGGCACCACGACGGAGATGAACACACCTTCGCGCGCCATTCCGGCAGCGAGACTTTCGTGCGTGGCCGTTTCCACGGCTTCGGCCTCGCGCTGCCACGAGGCGTATCTCCTTATCAGTCCGTAGCGGCGCAGCCTCAGCACATAGAGGAGCAGCAGCGCAACGGCTGCCACGGTCCACAGCGTGAGCAGGGCCGCCATACTGTTTTCTTCTAAGAATTTGACAAACATAGCTTATCTTGCCATTTGTTGCCGGCGGCGGAACTCCGCGCAGACAACTGCCGTGGCCGTGGCCACATTGAGGCTCTCGCTCGTGGCGCGCCCTTGGGGAAACGAAGGGATGCGGAGCTTTTGCGTTACGCTTTGGGCCACCGCATCGCTGATGCCGTTACCTTCGTTGCCCATCACGATTACACCCGTTGCGCCGAGGGATTGTGCGTAGAGGTCTGCACCATCGAGGAACGTGCCGTAGACGGCCGCATCGCCCTCACTGGTCACCCTGTGGAGGAATTGGGGAAGGTCTACGCAATGCAGCCCCACTCGCCCTATTGCCCCCATCGTGGCCTGCACCACTTTGGGCGCAAAGGCATCGGCCGTGCCTCGCGAGAGGAACACGTGTTCTATGCCGAACCAATCGGCAAGGCGGATGATGGTGCCCAAATTGCCGGGGTCTTGCACGTCATCGAGCGCAAGACAGAGTTCTTTTTGAGCGTATTGCGCAAGTTGGGCTTCGTCCGTCACGACTTGTGGTTTGCGAAACACGGCTACCACGTCTTGCGGTGTGCGCAAGAGCGAAAGTCTTTCGAGCGTGGCGCGCGAAATCTCATCCACCTGTGCGGCGCGGCCCACGAGCCGACTGTCGGCAACCGTCAGGAAGTCCGCCGTGGCGCAAAGCCTTTCGCACGTCAACAGCGGCAAAAGGTCGCACACGGCTTTTGCCCCCTCAGCTATAAATAGCCCAGAGGTGTCGCGGCTCTTTTTCTGCCCCAGCGCACGTATGTCCTTTATTGTCTGTTTAGTTATCAAGTGTCTTGCTTTCTGTAATGTTTGCAAAACTACAAAGTAAAATCCACATACGGGCTTTGCACCCCTTAAAATGCCTTTTTGCGGAAATGCCCAAGGTAAAGTATCGGTAAACCTAAGTGAGTTCGCTATTGGCTCTTGACTTCGTCAATGCGTCACCCCAATCAGTATTTCCGTTGAAAATCAAAGCGTACATTTATGCGATGAGTGAACGTACGTCATGAGGGTGAGTGAACGTACGT
>CAVLCM010000113.1:0-9787 GCA_963661625.1 bacterium | reverse complement strand
ATACGTAACTCGTTGATTTTCAAGATGCGCCATTTGGTGGTGCAAAAAAGTGATGTAGTAAGGGGTAGGGGAGTGTCCCACATTTTGTCTTTCTCTCGTGTTGCACTACCTTTGCAAGACGAATGATCAACGAACAATATCCCTCCAAACTGCTCGAACAGGCTGTGCAGGAACTCACGCGACTGCCGGGCGTAGGGCGGAAAACGGCCCTGCGCTTTGCCCTCTACCTGCTGCGTCAGAACAAGGAGACGGTACATGGGTTTAGCCAGAGCCTCACACGCCTCTACGACGAAGTGAAGCACTGCCGTGTGTGCCACAATATCTCCGACACCGACGTGTGTGGCATCTGTTCCGACTCGCATCGCGACCACTCCACCATCTGTGTGGTGGAGAACATCCACAGCGTGATGTCTATCGAAAATACCGGTCAGTACCGCGGTTTGTACCACGTGTTGGGAGGGGTAATCTCGCCGATGGACGGCGTAGGCCCGAACGATCTCGAACTTGAATCGCTCTTTCGCCGCGTGGCCGAGGGCGGAGTAAAGGAAATCATCCTCGCCCTCAACCCTACCATGGAGGGCGACACCACAAACTTCTACATATCGCGTCGCTTGGCCGACACGGGCGTGCAGCTGACCGTGCTAGCACGTGGCGTAAGCGTGGGCGACGACCTTGAATATACCGACGAAGTGACGCTCGGGCGTTCCCTGCTCGGCCGAACGCCGCTCAAATGATTTTTTACGGAGGTTTTATACGATAGCCCCGTCTTCTGCGTTAACATACCAAAGCCTCTTTCTATATATGGCAACACAAACTGAAAAGCACACGGACTGCGCCTCTTTGCGCCTGTCCCGTATAATATATGTCCTCGTCTGGATAGCCGCAGCCGTCTTCGCCCTTTTGTGCGAAGCGGACGTGCTGCCCGTAGGCTTCATTCCGGGCGATTCGCAAACGGGCTACGCCCTCCATACCCTCTGCATATTTCTTACCCTTGGCTGCACGTGGGGCGCATTGCGCCTCTTTGCCATCGGTGCCGTGCACCGGCGCATACAGCGTGAGGGTGGGGCGTTGGTCAGGTGGAACGTCGTGCGCACGTTGCTCCTTGCTGTAGCCATTGCGGCAAACCTTGTTGTTTACTACGGACTGATGAATAGTTTCACGCCCCTCTACTGCCTCTTCATCACGCTTGTGGGTTTTGTGTTCTGCTGGCCCAAGAACAACGAAGTGTAACTCCTTAATCGGAAAAGCCTGTGATTTTATCCATCATCATAGTCAATTATAACGTCAAGTATTTTGTGGAGCAGAGCGTCAATTCCATCCTGCACAGCGAGGGGATTGACCTGTCTCAGGTTGAGATATTTGTCGTTGATAACGCCTCGAAGGACGGTTCCCTCAAATACCTGCGCCAACAGTTCGCTCCCAAGCGGTTTCCCAACGTGCGCATTATCGGCAACAAGCGAAACGTTGGCTTTGGGCGCGCCAACAATTTAGCGTTGAAGAAGGCGCAGGGCAAGTATGTGCTGTTTCTCAACCCCGACACACTGCTCTCTGAGCGCACCCTCGCCGACGTATTGGCGCAGGCCGAACAAACGCCGCAGTTGGGGGCATTGGGCGTGCGCATGCTCTTGGCCAACGGAATGGTGGCTCGGGAGTCGCGCCGCGGACTGCCTTCCCCTTGGGCATCGTTCTGCAAAATGGCGGGCCTCACCGCACTCTTCCCCAAGAGCAAGTTATTCGGCCGCTACTACATGGGGTATCTTCCGTGGGACAAACCCTCGAATATCGACATTGTGTCGGGCGCGTTCATGTTCGCTTCGGCTGAGGCTCTCGCCAAGGTGGGTGCGTTCGATGAGGACTTCTTTATGTACGGCGAGGACATCGACCTTTCGTATCGCCTGCTCAAAGGCGGTTTCCAAAACGGCTACGTACCCACGTCGATGGTGCACTACAAGGGCGAAAGCACAACAAAAAACTCCTATCGCTACGTCCACGTGTTCTACGAGGCGATGCTCATCTTCTTCAAGAAACACTATCGCCACTACGGTATGCTCCTGTCGTTTCCCATCATGCTCGCCATTCTTCTTCGTGCGGCTATCGCCCTTGTGGTGCAGCAGGGGCAGTCGCTGCGTAAGTTCCTTTTTCCCCATCCCGACGCGAAGCCCAGCCGAATGCTCTACATTGGTCGTTCGGCCGACATGGTGAAGCAAATAGCCGAGGAGTACGGCCTCGAAATGGACTTCTACAATGCCGACGAACGCCGCCTGCCCGAAGGACATCACTCCTCGTGCCTCAAATCCACTGACTACGAGCACATCATCTATGATACCGACGACTTCTCCCGCAGGTTCATCCTCGAACGTTTCGCGGAGAATCCCAATCCCCGCGTCTTCATGGGCACGTTCAACCCTCAGCGCGGCGTTATCGTGACCGTGTCGAACGTATACCACAGTTAACAGCCTCTCCCTTATGCGTCTGCGCCCCCTCGAACCCGAAGATCTTTCCCTGCTCTACACCATAGAGAACGACCCCGCACTCTGGGATACCTCCAACGCTGAAGGCCCGTATTCGCGCTTTCAGTTGAAGGAATACATCGCCCGTGGCGACAGCGCATTCAGTTCAGGCGAACAGCGGTTCGTTGTAGAAACGGACGAGGACGGCAGTGTCGGCGTGGTCGACCTGACGAATTTTACGCCCCTCCATGCCCGTGCCGAGGTGGGCATAGCCCTGCTTGCCGAGCATCGCGGCAAGGGATACGCAGCCCAGGCTCTGCGCCTCGTGGAGGAATATGCGCAAAAACGTCTGCGCATTCACAGCCTCTATGCCGTGGTAACTGAGGGCAATGAGGCTTCCGTGCGCCTTTTCTCCTCACTCAGTTACGCCCTTGCCGCACGCCTCCCGTCGTGGCATTTTAGTGGTGGCAGCTATCACGACGCACTGCTTTTTCAAAAGATTTTGAGCAAAAAGTAGTTCCGGTCCTTGCTAGTTAATGATTTTGTAGTACCTTTGCACTCGCAACAAGATAAAGACGCTCTCCGAAGTGTTTTGCCGCCTTGTTTAATCCCATTCATGGTGCGTTAGTTCAGCTGGTTAGAATACATGCCTGTCACGCATGGGGTCACGGGTTCGAGTCCCGTACGCACCGCCCAGTTTTATGGTACCCTGACCGAGTGGCTAGGTAGCGGTCTGCAAAACCGTGTACAGCAGTTCGAATCTGCTGGGTACCTCATCTCTTTCCGAGGACATGCTTTCCGAGCGTGTCCTTTTCTTTTGCACTTTCGCCAAATCGCTTTTTGGCCGAAACACGAAAATGCGTGCATTTCCTTTGCTTTTGCTTACGCTTTGCATTAACTTTGCCCCATACTAATCACCGAAAACAACTTTTTATGAAGAAAACGCTTCTCTTGCTCGTGCTGCTTGTCTCTTCGCTGACCATGCATGCACAATTCAGCCAAGGCGTAAAATACGTGGGCGCATCCGTTTCCGGCTTGGGCGTTTCGTATAGCAGCAACCAGAAATTCCGCTTCGGCCTCGACGCTACGGCGGGTTATTTCATCGCCGACTGCCTTATGCTCCGCGGCAACGTAACCTACGACCACACCAAGGAAATCAACGACGTGGCCATCGGAGCTGGCGTGCGCTACTACTTCGACCAGTGCGGCGTATTCATGGGTGCTGGCGCCGAGTTTGTGCACTATACGCCCAACGCCAACGACGTGCAAATCCCCGTCGAGGTGGGCTATGCCTTCTTCCTCAATCGTTTCATCACCCTTGAACCCTCTATCTACTACAAGATGTCGCTCGACTCCTTCTCGCAGAAAAGCACCGTCGGCCTGCGTGTCGGTCTGGGCTTCTACTTCTAAAGGAGGCGGCAGGCCAAGCCGGGGCCAATGCCCATAGGGGCAACCGGAAATAATCATAGAAGTTGGAGCCAGTCGCCCGGAGTGTCTGGCTCCAACTTTTTTATTGTCAACATCAAACTCAAACATTCGTGACAGAAATATCCACTCTTGGCGAGTTCGGCCTCATAGAGCGGCTCACGCAGGGCGTGACGCTCGGCAACGAATCCTCTCTCCTCGGTGCGGGCGACGACTGCGCCGTACTGCGTTACAGCAGCGACCCCGCAGACCAGCGCCGCGTACTCGTAACCACTGATATGCTCATGGAGGGCATCCACTTCGACCTTACCTATACGCCGCTCAAACACCTGGGCTACAAGGCCGCTATGGTAAACCTTTCCGACGTATACGCTATGAACGGCACGCCGCGCCAACTCCTTGTGAGCATTGCCGTGGGCCGTCGTATGAAACTCGAACATCTGGAGGATTTCTACGCCGGACTGCGCTTGGCCTGCGAACGCCACGGGGTAGACCTCGTTGGCGGCGACACCACGTCGTCGCTCACAGGCTTTGCCATCAGCGTCACGTGCATTGGCGAGGCAAAGGCCGATGAAATCGTTTACCGCTCCGGGGCGCACGACACCGACCTGCTCTGCGTGAGCGGCAACCTCGGTGCTGCCTATATGGGCTTGCAGACTATGGAGCGCGAGAAGCGCGTGTTCGAGTCGCAGAAGGGAAATGCCGAAACAGCCGCGCAGCCCGACTTTTCCGGCCGTGAATACCTCATCGAGAGGCTGCTTAAACCCGAAGCGCGCCGCGACATCATTGCCCGTTTGCGCGAGGCTGGCATCCGTCCCACGTCGATGATGGACATCAGCGACGGACTTTCTTCCGAAGCCCTCCATATCTGCAAAAGCAGTGGTGTAGGTTGTCGCATCTATGAGGAACGCATCCCCATCGACTACCAGACTGCCGTTGCTGCGGAAGAGTTCAACTTCAACGTATATACAGCCGCGCTCAACGGGGGGGACGACTATGAACTGCTCTTCACCGTGCCGCTCACCGACAATGAAAAGGTGTCGGCTCTGGACGACGTGAAGGTTATCGGCTATATCACCCGCACCGAACTGGGAGCCAACCTCATCACCCGCGACGGCTCAGAGTTCGCCCTCAAAGCGCAGGGATGGAATCCCCTCGCTGAAGGTGTGGCAGAGTAGTCTACAAAAAGCGGCGGTTCGTCTATTTGCGACGGCGCAGGTTGTCTGAAAAGGCGGAATTTCCCAATTTTGCATGAGCGAAATTCCCCGTAAACGCATCAAACACAAATATCTATATACTTAAAATGAAGAAGTTTTCAGTATCGTTGGCTCTCGTAGCCGGCGCATTGGCACTCACCAGCTGCGGCACCACAGGCGGCAGCGTAGCCCAGAGTGTAGGTTCGGCTGTCCTCAGCGGTGTGCTTGGCGGCAACACAACTACCGGTTCCACCACCACGAGCAGCAGTTCGTCCAGCTCAATCCTTTCGGGCATCAGCTCTTTGGGCGATGTATTGACCACCATCCTCGGCAACAGCTCGTCTATTTCGCAGAGCGACCTCGTAGGCACGTGGCAGTACACTGGTGCCGACTGCGTGTTTGAGAGCGACAACCTTCTCGCCAAGGCAGGCGGTGCAGCTGCATCGGCCAAGATCGAGAGCGAGCTCAATACGCAACTCTCTAAGTTCGGCATCAAGCAGGGCGCATGCTCGTTCACGTTCAACAGCGACAATACCTATACGGCCAACCTTGGCGGCCGCACTATCAGCGGCACATATACGCTCGACACAACCAACAAGACTGTCAAGATGACCTATCTCGCTGGTCTCGCCTCGATGACTCCCCACGTGGCCAAGTCGGGTAGCAAAATCAGCCTCCTTATGGAGGGCGACAAGCTCCTTTCGCTCATGAAGGGCGTTTCGGCTTTGAGCAAGAGCACGTCTGCCAGTGCCATCTCCTCCATTCTGAGCAACTACCAGGGCCTGTACATCGGCATGCAGCTCAGCAAGTAAGAAGAATAGATACCATAGCTACCAAAGCGGTTGCCAACTTGTCCCCGTCGGGGCGAGTGTGCAACCGCTTTTTTGCTTGCCTTGCAGTCGCGCTTGCCAACTTGTCGGTCGTAGTCCCGATGTAGTTGTCGTCACCCGTACGGTGTGCGACGTTTTGTCCGCAGGTTGAGGCGACTTTGTCGGCACATAGGGGCGTTGCTGTTCCTTTCGGCTTATAAAACGTTAAAGGCTGATGCAAATCCATTGGGTTTCACGGAAATGTGCTATTTTTGCGGTGCTTGTGGTAGCAGTGCGCTATTGTTTTGGCTGCTCTTTTGTCAAGAACCCCGTGGGAGTGTTCCGCAAGTACCCCATCTTGACGCCGTTTTCTGCCAAACATTCTTATCAGTGCACGAATACGAAATATTCAGAAGACCAATGAATTTGCAAATAATTCGCCGCATGGCGTTGGCCCTTATTGTGATTGGGGCAGGCGCAGCGGCTCATGCCCAGGATTTGATTGCACGCCAGGCACCCGTTGACCGTCGCCTGCGTTCGGTCGACTCCATCGCCATTCAGCGTGCCGTAGAACGCGAACTCAACAACGACCTCAGTTCCGATGTGTACACTTCGTGGGTCACAACGAAGGCACACCCTTACAGTTCGGCCGACGTGCCAGAGACGTACAAGATAGACCTTCGCGGATTCTGCATGCCCACGCCTTCGCGTCAGCTCACGTCGCACTACGGCTACCGTCCGGCGTTTAAGCGCGTGCACAAAGGTCTTGACATTAAGGTACTCACGGGCGATACCATCGTGGCAGCCTTCGACGGTAAGGTGCGCGTGGTGCGCTACGATGCCGGCGGCTACGGCAACTACGTGGTTATCCGCCACAACAACGGCCTCGAAACCATCTACGGCCACCTGTCAAAGCAACTCGTTGAGAGCGACCAGATGGTAAAGGCTGGCGAACCTATCGGTCTTGGCGGCAACACGGGCCGTTCGTTTGGCTCGCACCTCCACTTCGAGACGCGCATTGCCGGCGAACCCATCGACCCCGAATTGCTCTTCAACTTCCCTATGCAGGACGTTACGGGCGATTACTACACGTTCCACCGCAACGCAGACACAAAGCGCAGCGACGCGCTGTTGGCCAGCAAGGGCGTGAGCGACGAGGATGCCGTGGCCATGACGGCTACCCACTTCTACAAGGTGGCACAGGGCGAGACGTTCTCTTCCATTGCCTCCAAACTCGGCATGAACGAGGAAAAATTGGCGAAGATCAATCGCCTGAACGCTTCTTCGCGCCTCCGCAAGGGACAGATTTTGCGCTACTAACCCTGGGCGCAAACGCACAAACGCAATATGCGGGACAAGCACCGACGTACGGCCAATCGGCCATGCGCTTGCTTGTCCCGCATATTGCGTTTTCGTGAGGCTTAGCCCCTTGTTGTGCTTACCGCGCTTGTGGGTTTACTTGCCCCATTCGCTCGGGTTGGCGCGCCACTGGTGGAGGAGTTCCACGTGTTCCTGCTTGATGTAGCCGGTTTGCAGAGCCGTTTCCACCACAGCCTCATAGTTGGTGAGCGTAGTGAGTTCTACGTTAGCCGCCTTGAAGGCCTCTTCGGCCACGGGGAAGCCGTATGTGTAGCTTGCCACCATGCCAATCACCTCGCAGCCGTGCTGGCGCAGAGCCTCCACGGCTTTCAGACTGCTGCCGCCGGTTGAGATAAGGTCCTCGATGACCACTACCTTCATGCCCTTTTGCAAATCGCCCTCAATGAGGTTCGTCATGCCGTGGTCCTTGGGTTTCGAACGCACATAGGCAAAGGGAAGGCCCAGAGCGTCGGCCACGAGTGCACCCTGCGCAATGGCTCCGGTTGCCACGCCGGCAATGGCGTCAGCCTCGGGGTATTTCTCGGCCACGATGCGGCTCAGTTCCAGTTTTACGAAACTGCGCAGCGAGGGGAATGCCAGTGTTTTGCGGTTGTCGCAATAGAAGGGCGACTTCCAGCCGCTTGCCCACGTAAAGGGCTGTTCGGGCTGCAACTTGATGGCTTTCACGTGGAGCAGTTTCTCTGCAAAAATCTTTTCAAGCATATTCTTCGTTGTGATAAATGGTTACGGTGATGTGTCGTTAGGGCAAAGTTACAACTTTTTCATAGCGCGCCGCGCCGCGCCGCCGTACATTCTTTGTACTTTTGGACGTCGGAAAGTCCAATCCCTTTCCCCCCTTCGTTATGACCCGACGCATTCTCCCCCTCCTCTCGCTGCTTCCCCTCTTCGGAGCGGCGCAGACCAGCAAGCCCAATATCATCGTACTCGTGGCCGACGACCTTGGCTACGGCGACCTTTCGTGCTACGGTGCGCAACGGGTGCAGACTCCGGCGGTCGACAGCCTGGCCAACCGGGGAGTGAGGCTCACCAATATGCACGCCTGTGCCTCCACCTCCACTCCCTCGCGCTACGCCCTCCTGACGGGCGAATACCCCTTCCGCCGCAGGGGCACCGACGTGGCAGCCGGCAACGCCGCCATGATTATCGACCCGTCGCAAACCACCGTGGCCGACCTGATGCACCGCGCCGGTTACGCCACGGCGGCCATCGGCAAGTGGCACCTGGGGCTGGGCAGCCAAACGGGCGGACAGGACTGGAACGGACAGATTGACCTTACGCCGCGCGACCTCGGTTTCGACTACCACTATATTATGGCTGCCACGGCCGACCGCGTGCCGTGCGTTTACATAGAAGACGGGCGAGTGGCCAACCACGACGCTTCCGCTCCCATCAGCGTGAGCTACCGCCAAAACTTTGCCGGCGAACCAACGGGGCGCGACAACCCCGAACTGCTCACCAAGTTGCGGCCGAGTCACGGCCACGACATGAGCATCGTCAACGGCATATCGCGCATCGGCTATATGAAGGGAGGCGGAAAAGCCCTGTGGCAGGACGAGAGCATTGCCGACAGCATCGTTTCGCACGCCGTCGGCTTCATCGATTCCCACCGTGCCGCGCCGTTCTTCATGTACCTCTGCACCAACGACGTGCATGTGCCGCGAATGCCCCACGAGCGTTTCCGCGGAAAGAGCGTGATGGGTCTGCGAGGCGAAGCCATCATGCAGTTCGACTGGACGGTGCGCCAAATTACCGACGCACTCCGTCAGCGCGGTCTCGACAAAAACACCTTGCTCATCATCACGAGCGACAACGGCCCCGTGCTCGACGACGGTTATCAGGACCAGGCCGAGGAACTCTGCGGCGACCACCGTCCCGGCGGCCCGTTCCGCGGCGGCAAATACAGTGCCTTCGAGGCCGGTTCGGCAGTGCCTTTTATTGTATATTGGCCCGAAGGAGCTGAGAGCGGCAAACAATCCGACGACCTTGCCTCGCTCATCGACCTGCCCGCCTCACTCGCCGCACTCGTAGGCACGCAACTCAACGAAGGCGACGCTCCCGACAGCGAAAACCACCTTGCCACGTGGCTCGGGCAGGACGGCCGTCCGCGCCGTTGCGCCGTGAGCATGGCAAGCAACCGCAGCCTGACGCTCCGCACACAGCATTACAAATACATATCGCCCTCCGACGGCGCGCCCATGGTCAGCTGGGGGCCGAAGATAGAGACGGGCTACCTCCCTGCGCCCCAGTTGTTCGACCTCTCCGACACCCGTTATGAGGGAAAGGACCTGTCGAAAGAACGTACCAAGGTGTTGCAGCGGCTGCAACGCTTGTTGGGCGAAATTCGGGGCGGAAAGTAATACACTGTAATGCGTCCAAACACAGACGATGGGGCTTCCGCCATTTTTCGAGGCGGAAACCCCATCGCCTGTTTTGTTTTTGTTTATTGCTGTCCGCTAAAACAGATCCGACGCATTCTTAAACTATAATGATTTCCAGGAAGAAGCGTCTCGTAAAAAGGGATGCTTCG
>CAVLCM010000112.1:0-9805 GCA_963661625.1 bacterium | reverse complement strand
GTCGTTAGATGAAGCCTTCTTCGAGTGAATGGCCGGTGAACGTACGGTGAATGACGTACACCAAATTGTTCCGTGGTTGTGACGACTGATGCCGCGGCTAATTTACGCTACAAAGAAGAGGGCGCGGACAAGCACGTAGACGTAAGTAAGGAGAAGGGAAAAAACAAACACGCGGACGGTGTGCAGACTATACGGCACAGAGGGCGTGGCGGATTGTTGCGCATCGGCGTTTGCTTCAAGGGAGGCGGTGAGAGGTGCGGACTTTCCCCGAATAAGCAAACGATAGATGACATAACCGGTAATCGCGCCCCAAATTGCGCCCACGGTGAGGTCGCCCACATAATGCACGCCAAGATAAACGCGCGACCAGCAGTTGAGCAATGCCCACGAGAAGAGAGCCACCGTCATGGATCGGCGGCGCACGGCGAGCGATACGAGCGTGGCCACGGCAAAGGTGTTGGCTGCGTGGCTCGAGAAGAAACCGTAAAGTCCGCCGCGGTAGCCACGCACCACGTCGAGCAGGTACATTATCTGCGGGTCGTTGGTCGGGCGGTAGCGGGCCACGAGCGGTTTGAAGACACTCGAAGCCACTTGGTCGGCAATGAGAACGCTCAGGGCGATGCCCACAATAAGACGGCACGCGCCTCCCAGCTCATTGTTGCGGATGACAACGTAGAGCAACACAAGAGCCAAGGGCAGCCACGTAGCTGTCTGCGTGGCCGTCCAGGCTATGCCGTCAACAATCAGCGACTGACTGCCGTTGAGCATGAGTGTGAGCGTTCGGTCGAGTTCAAGCATTTTGCGGTTCTATGCAAAAAGAGTTCGTGTCGCTGTGTTTCAGAACGGGCAGCAACGCAGCAGTGCCTCTGCGGCAGGGCGTATCCACACCTCCTTGCCGTCGGGCAAAGCCACCTGCATCCATCCGTCCTTCTGGTTTTCCTCCACGTTGACCAACGTGCCTTCGTGGAGCATTCGCTCTTGCGCTGAGGTGAGCGTGGGATTGTCGTAAGCGGCCATGTCGCCCTGCACCACGGCCTGGTCTACCGGGTAAGCGCAGTTACTTTCGTAGTAGCCGAAGGCGAAGCAGCAAAGGCACAACACCCAGAGGACAATGGCCGGGAAGAAGCAGAGTTTTTTGAGTCCTGGACGCTGCAAGCCACGGAACAGGAGAAAAAGCACGCCGCCGCACACCAACAGCGCAATGCCCCATACTCCCCACGCCGTGGCCGACTGCACACACATCACGCTGCGGAGGAGCGGAGCAAAAAACATGGTTGCGCCGGCATCGAAGCGGTCGGCAATCTTCGTCTGCGTAAGCTCAAGGTTGAAGGCTGCATCCTCGTCGGACGGGTTAAGGCGCAGGGCGTTTTGGTACGCCCATACGGCGCGCCCAAAGTTTTTCAGGCGGTAGTGGCAGTTGCCAAGGTTGTAATATACCTGCGAACGTTCGCCGCGGCTGAGGGCCTCGCCCTTGACCTGAGCGACAATTTGCGAATAGATTTGCTCGGCAGCGGCGTAGTTGCGCTGGTCGTAGAGCGTTTGTGCCTTCTCAATCGGTGAGGGAGTGGTTGCCTTGGCCGTGAATGCGGCCGTGCAGCACAAGAGTATCAGGAAAAAGAGCGTCAGTCGCTTCATCTTCGTAGGGTCGTTATTGTTTTTTGCTATGAATGACTTTCTGCACGGCCGAGATGAGTTCCATGGCCTCGTTGATAGTCGTTTGTTTGGCATCAGCCGTACTTTCGCCGCCGGCATTGGCATACTGCGCATACTGGCAACGGTCGATGAGGGCGGAGAACCGATCTATGAGTTCTTCGGTCACTTGCCTTTCGGCCAACAAGGAACGAATGGCCTCGGCACTGAGGTCGGCGAGCGGCACGTTGCAGCTGTCGGCCACGTAGAGGAAGAGCGCGCGGCTCACGGCCTCGTGGAAGTTGCCTTTCTCCTTGCCTTGCAGGATGCGCTGCGCCACACGGAGACGCTTGCGCGACACGCTGTCGGCCCGCTGACGGCGGTTGGCAGCCGTGTCGCCCTGACGCGAGAGCCAAACAGTCAACAGAACGTTTGCAACCACCATCAGCATAAGGCAGATGGCGAACAAAATCCACATACCCACACTGCCCCAAGCAAAGAACGAGGCGGAGCTGACGGCGTGAGGCGCGCGGATGTCGCTTTTGAGCAGGGCCAGCTGCTTGTCTACGTCGGCGTTGGAACGTTCCCCTTTGGTAATGTGGAGTTGGACGGCGTTTGTGCGCACTGTGCGGTACTCACCGGCTTCGGTGTCGAAGAAAACAAACTCTGTGGCAGGGATTGTATAGTCGCCCACGTTGCGCGGCACGAACGTATAGTCGAACACGAGCTGCCCGTTCAGGCCGTTTTTCGTCACCTTCGTGTTGTCGGTGGTTTTTGCATCGTATGTGTCGAAGTCGGCGGGGAAGTTCACCTTAGGCGCACTGACCAGTTTGAGGTTGCCAAGGCCATTGAGCGTGATGCGGTAGGTAGCCACGTCGTTGGTGCGGACGTTTTGCGAAAGCATCTTGCCCTCAATGGAGAACTTGCCGACTGCGCCCGAGAAGTTGGCGGGCCGGGGCTGCGGAAGAGCCTCCACGTTGAGACGGAGTACGGGTACGGTGCGTTTCACCTGCACGCCGATGGTGCCGCCCCCGTTGAAGAACAGGTCGGCCAAGTCCATGGAGCGGTCCTGCTGAATGACGGCACAGTCGAACGTGATGCTCGGGATAGTAAGCACGCCGCTCTTTTGCGGGAAGATGAGGTATTGCAGAATAGTACCCGTGCGGTAGGCCGCTCCATTGCGGTGTTCGATGCTCGTTTGTATCTGGTTGCCCGGCAGAGGTATCTCCTGCGAGATAATTCCCTTGAAATCGGGCTTTTGCGACAGGCTCGTGTTGGAAAGTCCCACCCCTACCCTTGCGTGAATGCGGTAGGTGAGCAACACCGCCTCCTGTTCGCGCACACGAGTGCGGCTCGGCACCACGTCGATAAAGAGGTCGCGCTGCGTCACAGCACTGCCGGCCTGCTGCACGCCGTCGGAATAGCCGTCGCCGCCCGAACGGCCCTGACTTCGGCCCTGCGGCGCACTGCCTCCGCCACCGGCATTGACCTGCGCATTGAAGGTGACGGCGTTGGAACGGAGCGTCTTTCCGTCAACGCGCACCGTGGCCGGTCCAATGGTCATGCGGCCACTCTTGCGGGAAGCAAGGATATAAGTATAGGTGGTTGACGACGATGACGAGGCATGGCCGTTGACAATCTGTACGCTGCTCGACGTATATTGGCTCGGGCCGCTCAACACCTCGAAGGCATCGAGCGAGGGAGGAGCGAAATTTTCCGCATCGTTGCTCGAAACGGTAAACGACAGGCGGTAGTAGCCGCCAGCGTCTTCCACCTTTGCGCGGAACGTCTGCGCCTGAGCCATTGTCCACGACAGGGCCGCGAACAACAGGAGGAGCGTTTTCAGAATACGGGAGGAGCGAGTGCCTCGGGCGAGGCCGTCACTGCGATATAAGGGATAGTGAAATGTCATTGCGAGCTGAATGCCTTTTGTTACCAGTTCTTGTCGAGCGAGCGGCGACGCGCAGGTTGCTGCTTGACTTTTTCGAGAGCGCGCTTCTCAGCCTGTTTGGCCAGGTTGATGTATTGTTCCGTCTGCTGGCGTTCCTGTTCCTTTTGCTTGTCGGATTGCGGCTGCTGGTTTTGCTGTTGTTGCTTGTTGTCGTTCTGCTGGTTCTTTTGCTTATCCTGCTGCTTTTGCTGCTGTTGGTTTTGCTGCTGTTGCTGCTTGTTCTGATTGTTTTGGTCGGGACTATCTTTGAGCAACTTCTGGCAGAGAGCAAGATTGTAGCGCGTGCGGTCGTCCTGCGGCACGAGACGCAAAGACTGCTTGTACTGCTCTATGGCCGTGCGGAGGAGCTGCTGCTGTTGCTCGCGGCTCTTCATGGCTGCCGTTTGGCTAATGTAGCCCCGATTGTGCCAGGCCATAGCCCGTATCTGGCGGTTCGTTTCGCGGCGGGTCACTTCGGTATACAGACTGTCGGCCGCCTTTACGTCGCCTTTTGTCAGGTACACATCGGCGAGGTTGAACAAGGCACGCGCATTATTGGGCTGCGCTTTGAGTACGCGGTGGTAGTAGGCGGCAGCCTTTTCGGCATCGCCCCGGCGGAAATTCAGGTTGCCCACGTGGGTGTAGCGGTACACCTTGTTTTGCGCCACAGCCGTCGGGGGCAGGAGCGCAAGAAGCCCAAGCACGGCGACCATGACAAGACACCGTAATTTGCAGATGAGAAGTATTTTCATGCCGTTCATTTCTTGAAAAGTTTGAAACGCCGCCAGCGAGGATTCTTTGTTTCAAGCAAGCACACCTCAGCCACAAGCAGAAAAATCACGATGAGGGCAACGGCCTGAAACTGGTCGTTGCGGGCCGTGTAGGTGGTGGTAGACGTACCCTGTTTGAGATTGCGCAACTGCTGTTGGAGTTCCTCCTGCGCGCTGTTGCTCTGGTCGAGATGCAGATAGATGCCCTTGCCGGCCAGAGCTACGTTGCGACACATTTGTTCGTTGAGAGCTGTACGTACCACGTTGCCTTCGCGGTCGGTCAGTACGCCGTCGCTCGTGGGAATGGTGCTTCCAGCGGTAGACCCTACGCCAATGACGTAAACGTTCACGCCCTCTTTCGATGCCTCCTTGGCGGCCTCTTCAGCCCCGCCCTCGTGGTTTTCGCCGTCGGTGATGACGATGATGGCCTTGCCCACGTTTTTGGCAGACGAGAAGCTGCGGCATCCCAATTCGATGGCGGCTGCAAGGTTTGTGCCTTGCATCGTGACCATCTCAGGACTTAGCGCATCGATAAACATCTTTGCCGAGGCATAGTCCGACGTGATGGGGAGTTGCGGATAAGCCTCGCCGGCAAACACGCCGAGAGCGATTTTGTCGTTCTTCATTTTGTCGACCATGTTCGTGACGAGCAACTTTGCACGGTCGAGGCGCGAAGGCTGCACATCGTTGGCGAGCATGGAGTTGGACACGTCGACCATTACTACCGCCTCGATGCCGTTGGCCGTGTCGGAAACCTGCTTTACGCCGTATTGCGGACGGGCAGCCACCACGGCTATGCCCGCCAAAGCAAGCATAGCGAGGACGAACTTGGCGTGTTGGCGCGCCGCACTGTGCCCCGGCATGAGCGCAAGGAGCATTCGTTTGTCGCCCAAGCGGCGCAAACGCCGGTGGGTGAGCCACAGACTCCACAGGTACACGCCCACGCAGAGCGGAATGAGGAGGAGGAGATAAAGATATTGGGGGTCGGTAAACTTAAACACGGTTATCAGTCGGGATTAGTCGGGTAAACTCACGGCAGAGGCTTTGGTCTCGCCTTACGACAGTTTGCGCAGCCACGTTGTGCGCAGAAGCGCCTCGAGGAGCAGCAGCACGAAAGCCGCCAAGGCGAAGGGTTGGTACGCCTCGTAGTGCTGGCTGTGGCTATTTATTTTGAGTTTTGTTTTTTCGAGTTTGTCGATGTCGGCATATACACTGCGGAGGTTCGACCGCGAGGTGGCGTGGTAAAAGATGCCGCCCGTTTCGCGCGCAATCTGCTTCAAGGTAGTAGGATCCACCTTGTCGTCCATCTGCTGCGTGTACACCTCGCCGTTGGGCAGTTGCGCAACGGGCACGTTCACCTTGCCATCGGTGCCGAGCAGGATGGTGTAGATACGTATGCCGAGCGACTTGGCCATATCCGTGGCCATGAGGGGCGAAATCTCGCCCGTGTTGTTGGCACCGTCGGTGAGCAAGATGATGACCTTGCTCTTGGTGGGACTGTCGTGGAGGTGCGACACGGCACTGGCTATGCCCATGCCGACAGCTGTACCGGGCTGGATGACGCCGTCGTTTTGGAGGTCGCAGGTAGCGTTCTTGAACGAACGGACAAGCATGCCGTGATCAGTGGTCAGCGGACACTGCGTAAATGCCTCGCCGCCGAAGAGCGTAAGTCCGATGTTGTCGTTAGGGCGACTGTTGATAAAGTCGAGCGCCACGTCCTTGGCTGCTGTGATACGGTTGGGGGCAATGTCGGGATTGGCCATCGACGTGGATATGTCGAGGGCAAGCATAATGTCGATACCCTCCGTTTCGCCCGTGCGCCACGAAGCACTCGTTTGAGGACGTGCAAGCACCGTGACCATCAGCGCAAAACTGAGGATGCGCAGGAGCATGGGCAGGTGGACAAGGCGCGTGCGGAGCGTGACGGGCGCGCCCTTAAATTCTTCGGCCGAAGCCCAGCGCAGATGTCCCTCGCGCCGCGGACGGAGGAGGAAATACCACACGAAGTAGGGTATCAGCAAAAGGAGAAGGAAAAAATATGCGGGATTGGCAAATGTCATTTTCAGTATGTGTTTTCAAAAGACTTGAACGCCCTTACGCAAACGAACAGTAGATGAGGTAGAGGCAGTAAGCCCACAGGGCGAGTGCACCGATTGAGAGTACCCAGACGGAAACACGCATGACATTGCGCCAGCGTATCTGCTGCTTGGTGGAGAGCGAAACGTACTCCACACGGGGCTTGGGCAATTCGGCAGGCTGCACCTTGGTAGTCTGCACGTACGACAGGGCATCGACCAAACTGCGGTCCTGCTCCAAAGCTGTGGTGCTGTGCTTGGCAAACTTCACGAGGTCGGCCGTAATCAGCACGTTGCGGAGTTCGCCGAGTGCCTCCTCGTTGTTGGTTTGGCAGAGGCGGTCGATAATCTCCTGCGTGGTCATTTCCTTGGCACTGAACCCGAAACGCTGCTCAATGTAGGTGCGGAGCGTTTCGGTGAGTTCCATATAGAGTTGCTTCACGTCGTCCGTGCCGCTTCCCTTGATGCGGTCAATCTGCTGCAAGGCGGTGACATGGGCCGGCGTGGGCGGCTGAATGACCACACGGCGCGTGATGAGACGGGGATCAGTGAGGCGCACACGCAGCAACACGGCAATCACAAGTAAGGCCACGGAGCCGAGCGACACGAGCAATAACTCCCACGACCAGGCGAAAGGCTGCTCAACCACGTCGTGCGGGCCATTGTATTTGTCGGGATGTTGAAGGTCTACCTGCACGGTGCTCACTTTCAGCCCTACCGTGCCGCGCGTAGCGATTGTGTCGCCGTCGACATTAAGCTTTACGGGCGGCAGACTATACACGGCGGAATCGAACGACGTGATGGTGTATTTGCGCACGAGTTTCAGTCGCTTGCCATCGTTGAGCCGAAGAGTGTCAATTGGGCCGCAACCTACTACCTCCACACCCTTTGTCAGTTCCCGCTGGTCGGCAAAGTAAGGGAACGTTACCTTTTGATTGGCATTGACCGCACAACTGACGGTGAGCTGCACCTGCTGCCCTATGAGAATGGCGGCCGTGTCGAGCTTTGCCTCGGCCACCACCTGTCCATGGGCCGTGAGCGCCAAGGCAAACAAAGCAGGCACGAGCCACAGGCTGCGCAAAAGGTGCAATGTATAAGATGTATGCTTCTTCATAAATAACGAGGAAAGCCCCTTGCCCGTTTAGCGTTGGGCAAAGAGCGATATTAGGGGACGCACGTAGTCAGCGTGAGTGGCAATGGACGTGAAACGCACATTGCTACGGCGGAAGAGTTGTTTCAAGGCTGCTTGCTGTTCGCGCCACCACGCTTCTTGGCGGTTGCGAACGGCGCGGCTCGACGTGTCGACGTAGCGTTCAAGTCCTGTCTCAGCATCGGTAACACGGAGCAATCCCACGTCGGGGAGTTGGGCGAGCAGATGGTCGTACACTTGGAGAGCCACCACGTCATGTTTGAGCGCGGCCACGCACAGGGGTCGTTCGTAGTTGCCGGCATTGAGGAAATCGCTCAGCACAAAAGCGATGGAACGCTTCGGGAGAATGCGCACAAGGTATTCCAACGCCTGCCCTAAGTCCGTACCCTTGCCGGCCGGCTCGAAGTCGAGCAGTTCGCGGATGATATACAGAACGTGCTTCTTGCCTTTCTGCGGCGGTATGAACTTTTCCACGCGGTCGGTGAAGAAGAGTACGCCCACCTTGTCGTTGTTTTGCAAAGCCGAAAACGCCAGTGTGGCAGCAATCTCGGCAGCCAGTTCGCGCTGCGTACGGTCGCGTGTACCAAAGGCCTGACTGGCTGAAAGGTCGATGAGGAGCATGAGGGTGAGTTCGCGTTCCTCCTCGAACACCTTGACGTAGGGGCGGTTCATGCGCGCCGTGACGTTCCAGTCGATGTCGCGCACGTCATCGCCAAGCTGGTACTCGCGCACCTCGGAGAACGACATGCCGCGCCCCTTGAAGGCCGAGTGATACTCGCCGGCAAATACGTTGTCGGTGAGTTTGCGTGTCTTTATCTCAATGCGCCTGACGCGCTTCAATAGTTCAGTGGTTTCCATTTAGCATCCCTTGTAGCGGTATTCTGCAACAGTGTCTCACGAAAGAGCCTTAGGGCACTTCGACCTTGTTGAGGATTTCGCGCACGATGTCGTCGGCCTTGACGTTGGAAGCCTCAGCCTCGTACGACAGACCGATGCGGTGGCGAAGCACGTCGGCTGCCACTTCGCGCACGTCCTCAGGCACCACATAGCCCCTGCGCTTGATGAAGGCGCAAGTGCGGGCAGCGAGAGCCAGGTTGATGCTGGCGCGCGGCGAACCGCCAAACGAGATGTAGTTTGCCAGGTCGGCGAGTTTGTATTTGTCGGGATAGCGCGTGGCGAAAACGATGTCGGCCACATACTGCTCGATGCGTTCGTCGAGATATACCTGCTTCACCAGTTCGCGCGCCTTGACGATGCGCTGGGTGTCGAGCACGGGCTGCGGCTTTACGAAGGAGTTGCTGATATGCGCACGCATAATTTTCTTCTCCTCCTCGAGCGTGGGATAGTCAATGATTACCTTGAGCATGAAACGGTCCACCTGCGCCTCGGGCAACTCGTAGGTACCCTCCTGCTCGATGGGGTTTTGCGTGGCAAGCACGAGGAACGGCTCGGGCAGAGAGAAAGTGTTGTCGCCAATGGTCACTTGGTGTTCCTGCATGGCTTCGAGCAACGCACTCTGCACCTTGGCCGGCGCGCGGTTGATTTCATCGGCCAGCACAAAGTTGGCGAAAACAGGGCCTTTCTTCACCTTGAAACTCTCGTCCTTCTGGCTGTAAATCATTGTGCCGATTACGTCGGCCGGCAGTAGGTCGGGGGTGAACTGCAAGCGGCCGAACTTAGCGTCGACGAGCGAGGCAAGCGTTTTTACGGCAAGCGTTTTGGCAAGGCCAGGCACGCCTTCGAGCAGGATGTGCCCGTCGGAGAGGAGTGCTATTAAAAGAGAATTGACAAGGTGCTTCTGTCCTACGATGGTGCGGTTCATACCGTCTACGAGTTCGGTGATGAACCCCGTCTCGGCTTCGATCTGCGCGTTGAGCTGACGAATGTCTACTACTTCTGACATATCATTGTGTGTTTCCTGTGTTCCAATCTTCGCAAAGGGCTCGCTGCCCTTTGATTTGTGTGCAAAAATAAGCCTTTACTCCTTACACCTGTCTCTGCAAGGAATTAAAATTCCCTAATGCACCACGGGCGGCATGGCCACGGGGACAGAAAAAGGCGCGACAACCATCAGGCCGCCGCGCCACAACAAACGCTCCTGACTTCGTCAACGCTTCACCCAAATCAGTTTTCGGAGGTTCCTAACCCGAAAAGCGGCTTTATGGCAAGATGCTTCTCAGTGAGGAACAGCGTTTTTCGTTGAAAATCAGAGCGTACATTTATGCGATGAGTGAACGTACGTCATGAGGGT
>CAVLCM010000111.1:0-9885 GCA_963661625.1 bacterium | reverse complement strand
GTTCTTGCTAAAAAAATGAGCAACCATGAGCAAAAGTATACATTTTAGCGGACACCAAAATCTTATTTCTTGATTTATGCCCTGACACCGAAATTTATTTCATCAAAATACGGTCTAATACCAAAATCTTTAGATTGTTTGGATTGAATGCCTCTGTGCTTCTGCGTCCTCGGCGTGCCAATTTTGTTTGGGAGGGCAGTCTTTTGCTTACGATAACTTGCGAGTAGTCATTGTGGCGTAATAGCGGATGAATGCGTAATTTCACACCGATAAATTAGCATATTGCATATGGCAGAGAAAATACTGTTGTATCATGGCACGAATGTGATCGTGAGAAATCCCGAGGTCAGCGTGGCGTTCAAAGAGTATTACAAACTATGAGGAACAAATATTTTCAGGACGAACAGATATCGTTTAACGACCTCTATTTTGTTTGTTACATGATAGAACGCGTGGCACGTAGCTTACACCGTCGCAACCGATATGTAGTGAACCGACTTGGGCTTGATGGCTTGTGGCATGAACTTTCTACGGCTGCAACGAACCATTGCCTAAACCCCGAAGAGGTGGTGCACGAATGGACAGAACGCTATGGCCTTACGCACGGCGACGTGGACGTGACAGAGGTGGATCCTGCGTTCGCGGACAAGGTGCCTACGCCCACGCAGATGGGGAAGGTGTATGCGCGGCTCATACAGTCGGTAGATGATTCGGATAATTTGCCGGAGGCTATTATAAAGGTGTACGCTTCGCCCGTGTGCGATGTTATCGACAATTATAATGCAAGTGCCTACTACGAGCCAAGCTATGTTCAGACGCGGGCTTTTTATGATGGGGGATTTTAGAGCGTCCTGCAAGTTTCTTCAATCCCTTGTGAGTAGGTGCTGCTTTGGCAAGTGATTTGCTTGATTGCACTGCCCGTAGTGCAGAAATTGGGAAAGACTGCACTGCCCGCAGTGCAGTCTTGTACAAAAATTGCACTTTGGGGAGTGCAAATGCTTCTGATTTTCTTACTCCCACGGAACTCATGGATTGTAGAAATTACACCGAAATGCTAGGGGCTGGGAGAGTGGGGCAGAGGCAGGGTGCGGATGGTTGCTGTGGGATGTCTCAGGGCCATCAACGCTGGGATATCAATTCTTCGAGAGTTTGGAGGGCATGGCGGAGGTCGTCGTGGAAGCGGGCGTGGTCGTGGAGAAAGTCGTTGCGGCCAGCGGCGAGGTGGGCGTAGAGGCAGGGGCTCATGCTGTCGGCATAGGACGAGATGGCGCATTCTATGTCGTCCCTTTGCCAGGCAATGGTGGAGTGGGCGTAGACGCGCTCCTTTTGGTGGAGGAAGCAGTAGGCCGTGTCGATGCTGTCGGGGGAGATGGCGGTCATGCTATTTCGGGTTGTAGCCCTCGGGGCGGAATTGCCGTTGGTGTTCGCTGTATACGTAGCCGCTGCGGCGGAGCTGCAACTTCACGTCCTCAGGGTCGCGGTTGAAGGCGTAGCACAGTTGGGCGAGCGTGTCGAACTCGCCGTCGCGCAGGAGCATGTTGACGCTCGACACGAGGATGGCAGGGTCGGAGGGAAGATGATCCATGGAGGGAATGGGTTGAAGAAATGTTTTTGTGGAACAGCCGCAGGTCGCTTGAAATCAGCGTCTTGCGGCTGTTTTGTTGAAGGGGGAGCGCAACCGTCAGTCCGCACATACTCGGTTGCCCAGGCGCATGGCCCAATAGAGCAAGCCGATGAGGCCGAAGGCTGCTCCGGCATAGCCCACGTAGGCCAGGGAACTGTGCGTGCAGATGGCTCCGCCGATGTATGCGCCGCTGCCTATGCCAAGATTGAATATGCCCGAGAAGATAGACATGGCCACGGAGGTGCTTTCGGGCGATGTGGCAAGGATTACGTTGGACTGCATCGACACGTTGTATGCCGTGGAGCCCATGCCCCATACGGCGCAGACGGCAATGACTGCCGCAGGGACGTTTGCGGCAGGGCAGAGAATGGCGAGGCACAGGGTAGTGGCCAAGACGATGACCGTGACGAAGCGTTTGCGATTCCGGCCGTAGAACTTCGAGAACGCCACGCTGCCCAAGAAACCGGCGCAGCCGAAGAGGATGAGCGTGAGCGTGATGGTGGGCGAGGGCATGTGCGCCACGTCTTTCAAGAACGGTTCGATGTAGCTGTAAGCCACGTAGAACGACGTGGAGATGAGTAGCGTGAAGATGTAGAGACCCGTAATGCCCTTTTGGCGGAGCAGGCCCGGCAACTGACGTACGGAGAACCCTCCGCGGCTGGGCAGGGAGGGGAGCCGCCAGGCAAGGTACAGGAACGTGAGGGCGGAGAAAATGCCGATGCTCAGGAACGTCATGCGCCAACCGAGGTGAAGTCCGATGACACGTCCGAGGGGCATGCCCAAAACCATGGCTACGGAAGAGCCAGTGACAACCATGCTCAGGGCAACGGCGCGAAACCTGTCCGGCACGATGCGCACGGCAATGGGGGAGATGACCGACCAGAACACGGCGTGCGTGCAGGCCACGCCAATTCGCGAAGCCATCAGCACGGCATAGCTGCCGGCCATGAACGATCCTACTTGGAAAATCGTGAACAGGGCCACGAGCCAGAGCATCAGCCGCCGCAGCTCCATACGCGACACGAGGAGCATCAGGGGGAGCGACAGCAGCATGACGGCCCAGGCGTAGACCGAGATGAGCATGCCCGCCGAGGCCTCCGTCAGGCCGAAGTCCGTACGGATGTCGGTCAGCAGACCGATGGGGATGAACTCAGAAGTGTTGAAAATGAACGTGGCGAACGAGAGCCCCAGCAATGAGAGCCAGGACGACAGTGAAAGGCGGTCTTTCATCTTTCGGGGAATGTAGTTTCAGCGTTTTTGTGTTACGGCTGCAAAGTTAGCCTTTTTGTCTATACGCCGTTTGCCGTGGGGTGGGGAATGCGAGCCGCGGGGTGAGCGGACAACAATAAAAAGAAATCCGCCGCCCAGTTCCTGAGAGAACTGAGCGGCGGATTATTGTTTGTGCGGAACCAGGCGGTTCCGGGAGGATTATTTCACAAGCGTCTTCTGGCCGTTGACGATGTACACGCCTTTGGCTGCACGGGTGAGTGAACCTACGCGGCGGCCGTCGAGGGTGTAGATTGTGGCGGCTTTACCGGGGTTGACCGTAGCGGCATTGATGCCCGTGGCGTCGCTGTTGGTGACCTTGAGGTTCATGTCGATGATGCCACCGACGTTTTTCAGAATACCATTAGTGCCTGTGCAGGTGCCATCGTCTGCAATGGCACCGCCGGGATCAACATTGTCCCAGTCGAGCTTAAAGCGTATGCGGTACGTACCAGCCTCTGCAGGAGCGTAGAACTTGGGAAGTGTGAGCGTGCCACCCTGGTTTTGCGCAGCACTTTCGCCCAGCGAGTTATAACCCTTGTAGTAGCAGTAGCTGTACAGTTCGGTTGCGCTGAGGTCCGTGAAGTCGGTGGGGCAAGTGAAGATGCTGTCGTTGTTGGCATCGATGTACACGTAGGCGTGCATCCAGATACCGTTGAACTTCAGCGTGCAGTTGATTTCGTCATTGGTCTTGCACGTGAGTTCCGTAGTGGCCGACAGGTCGAGGTAGGGCTTCGTGTGGTCGATTGTGATGGTATCAGCGTCGAGGTCGCCTGCCTTGAACGTGAGGGTCTGGATTTTACGGATTGATTGCAGAGCCGAAGCGTCCTTGTCGAAGTTGATGGGGTAGGGTTCGAAGGGCTTCTCCGTAACCACCACCTTCACCGTCTTCGCTACGCCGCTGCCGTCAGCAGCTGTGATGGTGATGGTAGCTTCGCCCACACTGAGTGCGCTAACCAAACCGTTGTAAACCGTAGCAACCGTCTCGTCGGAGCTTGTCCAAGTGAGCTGGTTATATGAAGCATCGTCGTTTGTCGTGGCCTGAATGCCGCAGGTGCCGCCCTCCACTACCGTGTACTCATCGGCGTTGGTGGTGATGGCAGAAACCTTCACCTCGGCAACTGTGCTTTCGCGGCCGTCGAACATATAGACGCTGCTGCCCGGGAGCGTGAGCGTGAGCTCGTCGTCGATGTTGATGGCAGTACCTTCGGTGAGGCCTGTGAGAGCAACCTGGTCGAGGAACGACTTGTTGAGGATAACCGAACCCGTCACGCTTGCGGGAATGTCGAGAGCCTTGCGCAGGGTGAGCGTGATGCTCTGCTCGTTGTTGCTGCCGTTGCGCAGTGTGAGGGTAGCCTTCTTGCCGTTCCAAGCAGCCCAACCATAGATATTGGCGTTGGAGCCGTCCCAGGGATTGCCGCCCACCCAGTGAGCGTCGGGCAATACGTCGGCATTTCTCTTCTGCCACTTGATGCACTCTGCGAGGTCGGCCCAAAGTTGACCGTTTTGGATAGAGTTCATCAAAGCATAGTCGTTGTAAAGTTCTACCATGCCGCTGCCGCAAGCGAAGGCACAGCGGAGCTCACGGCGTGCGGGCTCGTAGTCCATATTCTTGCTTACAGCACCATAGCTTGAGAGAATGAATCCGTGAGTCATCAAGGTGTTGATGGGGCAAACGGGGCTATTTTTAACGAAGTTCTGGTAAACCAGGCGGTCGCGGTAGGTAATCCAGTTCTCACGGTCGATGGAGTTGTTACCAATTGTGCCGTAGTCGTTCTCCTGACGCCAAACGGCATCGGTGTAGTGGAACCAGAAGGGAGATGCCCAGGTGCCCACAGTGGTATTGAAGAAGATGTCGCGCTTTAGTTCTTCGCGCACATAACGTTCGAGGCGAATGATGCCTTCAGCGTTTTCGTTACCCGTGTCACCGTCGTCGGGACCAACTGCGGAGAACTGTGCAGAGATACCGTCGAACTTGAAGAACTGGAAGCTCTTAGAGCCGTCACTCTTCGTGCCTTGATTGTTTACGAGGTTAGAAGCGGCCTTCTTGAATGCAGCATAGTAGAGGGGGTTGCTCAGCACCATGCCGCCGCGGTTGTTCGTGTTCCAGTAAGCACGGCGATAGTTACCGCTTGCGCCATAACCACCCACCGGGCCGAGCCATGCGCCCACGCCGGCACCCATGGAGTCGGCCAGTGCACTGATGTCGCGCATTTCGTTGGGGAAGCCCGAGTGGAACTGCCATTCACCGTAAGTGTCCCATCCGTCGTCGATAACGAAGCTGTTAGGACCAATGCCGAAGCGGTCATACATGTTGGCCTTCCACTGCCTTTCTACGTTGATTACCTGCGAGGCTACCATGTTGCTCGTTTCTGAACCAGGGGCAGCGTTGTTGCGGTTTATATTGAGTTCATACCAGCTGATGTAGGCGGGGTTGGGACGCCAAGGCACAGCGCGTTCGCGTTCTGAGTAAGCAAGGATAGAGCGGCGTGCTTGGTCGGGGGCTACAAGGCCTACGACGGCACTAATCTTCCACGTTTCGCCCTCTTCGAGGGTGGTATTGCGGCTCCAACGACCCTGAATGGGCACAACGTCGGTGTTGACGGTTTCACCTTCTTTTAGGGTGTAAACCTTCACAGTGAGTTTGCTGGTGGCATCGATGCTTTCGCTCACGCCGTCGAGCATGAGGCGGATGGTGTAGGTGCCGGTGTGGGGAGCGATGAACGTGTAGACGTTCTTGTCGTTCGAAGTGCCCGTATAGCCCATGTGGTAGTCGTTGGCATCGATGTTCGAGGCTTCGCCCGAGTAGCAGTCCACGCCGCCGATGTAGAGCTTGTGGCTGCCGCTGGTGTGGGCGAGCGTCACCTGTACCTTCTGGCCTTCGGTAAGTTCGTAGCCGCCCTTGGTGTATTCGTAGATGCTGGCCTTCGTCTTGCCAGTGGTTTCCACGATGCGGTCGGGCACGAGGGTGTCGTCCATGTCGGTCCAGTCGGTGCTGGCAAGCGTCACATCGTCGTAGGTATTGGTGAGGTCGTACTTATCCTCATCGCCCGTAGCGTCGCCCACGGTGTTGTAGGCAGTGGGGTGTTCGAGGCCGGCGAAGATCTTGTCGCTCATCAGCACGGCACCGCGCGTATTGCCCACCACGGCGGGAGTAGAACCAGCCTCTTTGGCGTTGACGTTGTAGATCATGGGGATTACGTTATACATGTCTACGCTGTCGCCCGTGAGTTCCATTTCGGTGCGCAGGTAGTGGCTGCCGTCGCGAAGCACGGCGCGCCAAGTGACGTTGAGAGTCGTTTCCTTATATTCATAGGTGTAGGTAGCCTCCAAAGCCTTGCCGGCAAAGTGTTCTGCACCGCCCACTGCATTTGCGTCGGCGGTGAGGTCCTTCGTAGTGAGGCTGGTAAGCGTCATCACACTGGCAGGTACGGAATAGCCCGTGCCGAAAGCAATGGAGAAAGGCTCCGTGCCGGCTTCGAGGTTCATGGCCTTGCTGCCGCCGAACCACAGGTGGTTGTTCTCGTCCTTAACGAACGAAGCTGCCAGCACGCTGTTGTGGAGCGTGTAAACGTCGCCGTCGGTGGCGAGGGCTGCTGCGCCGGCAACATCCTGCTGCTGCGGATATACAACGGCTACGTCGTATGTTGCGGTGGCGTCATACTTAGCCGTGATTTCGCTGAGGTTGCTGGGCAGAACGGGGGTAGCGCCCGAGGGCGATTCAACCACCTCGTTGAATGTCCAGCGGCTACCAGCATCTTGGCTACCGCCTTGCTTCCACGATCCCAAGGTTACGCCGTCGGTATCGAGCGGATTAGAGCCTAAGCCCTCATACCAGTTGAGGTACTTATCGCCCGTGCCGCTCGTGGTGATGGGCTGCAACTGATAGAGCGTACCCGAATAGTTGTCGACGATGAATGCTTGTCCGTTGGCCTTGTTGTCCACCAACGTCACAAAGTTTTTCCCGTTGGTATACTCACTTGCCACGGTGTACGAAAGCCACTTCTCAGCCGTGTAGCTATAGATGTAGTACTGGCCATCTGTGCCGGAGGCGTAAAACGCAAACTGACCATAATTGGCCTCCGTTTTCGTCGTACCTGTGTTGCCATTGGCGTAGATGGAGTTGCCACTCACCATGGTGTACAGGTGTTCTGGCTTTCCTTCGGTGGGCGCGGTGGTGCTGGCCTCAATCTGGGCCAATGCCGCTGCGTACCCTCCCAAGAAAGTCATCAGAAGGAGAAAGAGTTTTCTCATAGGTTAAATAATTAAGGTGTAAAACAAAGTGTTTGCTGTTGCAGTGTGCGGCGGCCAGTTATTCCGCCACGTATTCCTCTTCGTCGACCACGCGCTGCACCTTGCGCTTGACGAGCGCGCCGGTGGCGAGGGCTGACGCCTTGAACACGTCCTCCATGCGGTCGATGGTCTTGACGCGGAACTTGCCCGAAAGGCGCGCGAGCTTCTTCACGCCCTTCTTGTTGACGGACACGGCCGCTTCGTTGGTAATCCAATCTTCGGCCCGGCGGTCGTCGGCAAAGTCGCCGGCCGTCACCTCGGGGTCGTAGATGTAGTGGAGGCGGCGCATCGACACGGAGTATTTGCCGTCGTCGACCTTGAACACGAGTTGGTAGTAGAAGCGCACGCGGTGAATCTGCCAGTTGGTGCGCTTGAAGTACATGTATTCCTCAATGCTTGCGGCCACCACGCCCGTTTCGGGGGTGTATTCCGTGATGCGCGACTGCGGCAACTGCTCCTCGCCCTCCACCAAGTTCTGGTCGATGTAGCCTTTAAGCAATTCCATGATTTCGGCGCGCGTCTTCCCCTTGACGGAGTAGGAGCGGTCGAACTGCACATAGCCGTCCACGAGGGTCACGGCACTGTCGGCCGTATAGTATTCGTCGGGATGCAACTGATACTGCGCACTCACGCAGAGGGGCGCGAGCGCAAACAAGAACAATAGAAAATTCCTCATATAGATTAACGTACGTTTTGTGTTTTCCTTTTCGGGACGTTCAAAGGCAAGCGCAGACTGCGCCCCCTCCGAACCGTTGCAAATTTAACGCAAACCCTTTTGCTTTCCAAAATTTTCCACGCAAAACGTACGGATGGCTATTTCGCCGTTTGATAAACGGAGTGGCGCAGGGCTATTTGTCCGTCGTTATCGTCCAGTCCAGAAGACCTTTGCCCTCCTCGTCCAGCTCGATGGCCAGGCCGATAACCTGACGCTTGTCTGCCTTGAACGGCTCCATGTATTGGCGGTCGAGAATTTGCTGTGAAGCCGCCTCCTTGCCGCCGTTGTTCCTGAGTTTGAGTTCAATGACGTAGGTGAAGCGCGTTGTTTGCACCACCATGTCAATTCGGCCCGTGGCCATCATGCGCTCCACTTCCACCTTTATGCCGAGTGCCTTGAAGATGGTGCTGATGATGAGGCGGTAGCGCTCCTCCATGTCCATCGAGGCCAGCTTCTTGTTGCTGTAAGGCACGTCGGCGATGAGCGCCTTCAAGGCTTTCATGGCTTCGTCGACGTTGCCAATCTTGACCATCTTCATCAACAGGCTCTGCGTGGTGATGACCTGCGCCGTGCTGCGCAGCGTAAGGACCGGCACAACCAATTTGTAGAGAGCCTGCCGAACTTCTTCGTTCGGAAAGCCCAGCGTATATACCTCGTCCTCGTAGCCCTTGATGGTGAGATAACCCGACTGGTAGAGGAACAGCTCGGCGCCGCCGCCAGTAACATCAGACATTTCCAGTGTATCTCGCATGATGAAGCAATCCTCAAAGTTCTTCATGCGAAGTTCCATATCGTCCACAAACTTCGGAAGCATTGACGTCGCGCCCGACGCAGCCCAGAAATTGCTAAGTTCCTGAGTATCTAAGGCGTTGATAAGACTAAATGGATTGTAGATGTCCGTCATGTTGCGGCGGCTGAAATGGTAGCCGTCGTAATAATTCTTCAAACGGTCGTGTGTCTCAGGCAAAGTCCACCCGTTCACCTCAGCCATCCGTTCCAGTTCGGGCTGGAAGTTCTCGCCGATTTCCTCCTCCGTAATGCCGCAAATGGCGGCGTATTCAGGCAGAAAACTGATGTTGGTGAGGTTGTTCAACACGGAGAACAGGGAAATCTGAGTAAACTTGGTGATGCCTGTGATGAACACCAACCGCTCGTATTCGTCGTCCGCTTTGAGAATGGCGAATACTTCGCGGTATACCTCCGTGCACTGTTCGTGCTCGGGAGTATGCCAAGAATGCTGGAGCGGCGCATCGTATTCGTCGATGAGAATGGCAACCTTCAGCCCTGTCTGCTCATAAGCAGTGGCGATGATGCCGTGAAAGCGGTCGGCAAGGTTGTCGGTTTCTTTCGGCTTAATGCCATACTTCTTTTCGTATGTCCCAAAGCAATTGTCAAGATACGAACGCAACGTTCCTGCGCTTGCCCCGCCGCGGCTGAGGTCGAGACGAATAACGGGGTGTTGCTTCCAGTCTTTCTCCAACTGTATGATTTTGAGACCTTCGAAAAGGTCCTTCCTCCCCTCCAAATACATTTGCAAGGTATCGACAAGGAGAGATTTGCCGAAACGGCGTGGGCGGCTTAGGTAATTGAATTTTTTATTGCAATTCGCCAAATTCCAAATGATGTCACTCTTGTCAACGTAGACATAGCCCTCCTCCCTGATGGTTTTGAACGACTGAATGCCAGCCGGCAACTTTCTTGCGTTGATACCTGTCATATCCGTTTCTGCATTTTTGGCAAAATTAGGCACACTCCCGTGTACTTCCAAATATTGGCTTGCAAATTCGCCGCATCTGCTTAGCCCTGCCGCCGTGAATATTAGGCTCATTCAGCCACATATTGAGGCCTATTTCCTGACTTCATCACTTTTTTGCACCACCAAATGGCGTATATTGAAAATCAACGAGTTACGTATTACTCGAAGAAGTCTTCATCTAACGACGTACGTCCACTCTCTTTAATGACGTACGTTCACTCGACTTATAGA
>CAVLCM010000110.1:0-9908 GCA_963661625.1 bacterium | reverse complement strand
GAGTGGACGTACGTCATTAAAAAGGGTGGACGTACGTCGTTAGATGAAGCCTTCTACATAGCAACGACAAGCAAGGACGAGGGGGATGGGGCATTCTCCTCGTCTTTTGCATCCCAAAAGTAGCAGAAACGTGCATACATATACTATTTCATTGACAATATGCCATAAATATGTATATGCATCTTGCTTATGTCCACTAAAATGGCGAATATTGCAAGCAGTTTAACACTTTTAAATCCCACTAAACACGAAAAACACATGTTGCGAATAGCCATACAGGCGAAAGGCCGCCTCAACGAAGACACGATGGCCCTGCTTGCCGACGCAGGGATCGACGTGGCGCAGAGCAAGCGAAAATTAGTAGCACGGGCGAAGGGTTTCCCCATCGAGGTGCTTTATCTGCGCGACGACGACATACCGCAGGCCGTCCACATGGGCGTGGCCGACATCGGCATTGTCGGGCTCAACGAAGTGGCGGAGCGCGGCATGGCGGTCGATGAGGTGATGCGCCTCGGCTTTGGCTCGTGCCGCATCTCGCTGGCCGTTCCCCGCGAAGTGGAATACACCGACCCGGAATGGTTTGAAGGAAAGACCGTGGCTACGAGTTACCCCAACGTTCTGCGCAAATATTTCGCCGAGAAGGGCATCCACGCCGACATCCACGAGATTGCCGGTTCGGTAGAGATAGCCCCGGCCGTAGGCATGGCCGACGCTATCTTCGACATCGTATCGTCGGGCGGCACGCTGGTGCAAAACGGTCTGCGCGAGGTGGAGGAAGTCTTTTACAGCGAGGCCGCCCTCGTGGCTCACCAAGGGCTGAGCGAGGAGAAACTCGAAGAAATCGAAAAACTCAAATTCCGTTTCTCGTCCATCGGCAACAGCCGCGGCTACAAGTACGTCTTGATGAATATGCCCACGTCGCTCGTCGACGAGGCCGTGAAAATTCTCCCTGCCATGCGTTCGCCGACCATCCTCCCCTTGGCCGCGAAGGACTGGTGCTCACTCCACGTGGTCATTCCCGAGACTACGCTCTGGGAGAAGGTGGAACAACTCAAACAACTCGGGGCAGAAGGCATTTTGGTACTGAACCTCGAAAACATGATACCCTGACAAAACACAAACAACGGATGCAGACAATAGTGGAACCGGCCAAGGCCGACTGGCAAAAGATGTGCGAGCGCAATGCGCCCGCCGACGACAAGGTGATTGAGAGCGTGCGCGACATTGTTGCGCAGGTGCGCCAACGGGGCGACGAGG
This sequence comes from bacterium, assembly GCA_963661625.1. Taxonomy (GTDB): domain Bacteria; phylum Bacteroidota; class Bacteroidia; order Bacteroidales; family Bacteroidaceae; genus Alloprevotella. The sequence goes on along the minus strand of CAVLCM010000110.1, from coordinate 8,651 downwards.
CGTTGCGACATTATGCCCTTGCCTTCGACCATGCCCACATTGCCGACCTTGAACTGAGCCGGGAGGAACGCGAAACCTTGGCCGCCGGCGTAGCCCCCGAGGTGAAGGAGGCTATTGCCCAAGCGTTGGAGAACATCGAGGCGTTCCACAAGGCACAACTCCCCAAGGAGGTCACCCTCGAAACGCAGCCAGGCGTACGGTGCGTGCAGCGCGCCGTACCTATTCAGCGTGTAGGACTTTACATCCCCGGCGGACGTGCGCCGTTGTTTTCAACCGTTCTGATGCTCGCCGCTCCGGCACGCATAGCCGGCTGCAAAGAGGTCATTCTCTGCACGCCTCAGGGCGAGGGAGGGCGCATTGCACCGGAGATAATCTATGCCGCCAACGCTTGCGGCGTACACCGCATTTTCCGTGTGGGAGGTGCGCAGGCCGTCGCCGCCATGGCTTACGGCACAGAGAGCATTCCCCGCGTGGACAAGATATTCGGTCCGGGCAACCGCTTCGTGACGCATGCCAAACAGTTGGTCAGCACCGACACGGCCATCGATATGCCTGCCGGACCGTCGGAGGTTCTCGTCATGGCCGACCACACGGCGCACGCCGACTATGTGGCGGCGGACATGCTGTCGCAGGCCGAACACGGGCCGGACAGTCAGGCATTGCTGGTATGCAATTCGGAGGATTTCGCCCGTGAGGTAGCTCTTGAAGTGGAACGACAAACTGCCTTGCTGCCGCGCCGCGAACTTGTAGAGAGTTCACTGAGCCACAGCCGCATCGTGGTCTTTACCGACACGCAGGACATGATTGACTTTGCCAATGCCTACGCCTCGGAACACTTGATTATCTCGATGGACAACGCATGGCAGGTGGCCGCACAGATAACTGCTGCCGGCAGTGTGTTTATCGGGAACTACTCGCCCGAATCGGCTGGCGATTACGCCTCGGGAACGAACCACACCTTGCCCACAAGTGGCTGGGCGCGCTCGTACAGCGGTGTGAACATCGACAGTTTTATGCGCAAAATCACCTTTCAGGAACTCTCGCAAGACGGGTTGCAGTCGCTTGCCCCCACCATCATTGCCATGGCCGAAGCCGAAGGATTGCAAGCGCACGCCAACGCCGTAAGGGTTCGAAAATAGAGTTCCCCATTAGCCGACAGTTCATCCACATCCCCCAACCGACACCAAGCAACACCATGTATATACGCAAAAACATAGCGGCCCTGCTGCCCTATTCCACCGCTCGCGACGAATACCAAGGGGGCGACATCTCCGTGTGGCTCGACGCTAACGAAAGTCCCTACGACAACGGCGTGAACCGCTATCCCGACCCTCACCAAAAGGCGTTGAAACAACAGATAGCCCAACTCAAAGACATCGGGGCCGAACATATCTTTATCGGCAACGGTAGCGACGAGGCCATCGACCTTTGCTTCCGCATCTTTTGCGAACCGGGCGAGGACAACGTGGTGGCCATTGCTCCCACCTACGGCATGTACGCCGTGGCGGCAGCCATCAACAATGTGGAGGTGCGCGAGGTGATGCTCGGCGAAGACGACTTCGCCCTCTCTACCGACAAGATGTTTGCTGCTGCCGATGGCCACACACGCCTCATGTGGGTTTGTTCGCCCAACAACCCGACAGGCAATGCCTTCCCCCTCAGTCAGCTCGAGGAACTGGCGGAACGCTTCGACGGCGTATTGGTGGTGGACGAGGCATACGCCGACTTTTCCGAAAAGGGTTCGATGCTGCCGTTGCTCCATAAGCACCCGAACGTGGTGGTGCTGCAAACGCTCTCAAAGGCTTGGGGCATGGCGGGCCTGCGCTTGGGTTTGGCTTTCGCCTCGCCGGACATTGCGGCTCTTTTCGCTCATGTAAAATATCCCTACAACGTCAACGCGCCGACACAAGCCGAAGTGGCACATCGGCTCGCCACCGAACCGGTCAGCGAGCACGTGGCGGAGATTATACAACAACGCCACCGCCTCGAAGAGGAATTGCCGCTGATGGGCTGCGTGGAGAAGGTTTTTGCCTCCGACGCCAACTTCCTGCTCGTCCGCGTAAGCGATGCGAACCTTGCCTACGACCACCTCGTGAGCCGCGGCATCATCGTGCGCAACCGCACCAAGGTGGCTGGCTGCCGCAACTGCTTGCGCCTTACTGTGGGTACGCCGGCAGAGAACGACAAACTGCTCAAAGCCCTCGCCGAACTCTGAGAAGGCATTCCCGAAACGAAAACAAATGAAACGACTGGGCTGATTATATTCACATTGTCTCTATTGTCGTTCAGTCCTTATCCCGTCCATATGCAAGATTATTATTGAACACGCACTATGAAGAAATACCTGTTCATTGACCGCGACGGCACCATTCTGTGCGAACCCGACGACGAGCAAATTGACTCGCTCGAAAAGATGGAGTTCGTGCCGGGAGCTATCGGCGGTCTGCGGTCGCTGATGAATGCGGAATACATCCCTATACTCGTGAGCAACCAGGACGGACTGGGGACAGCGAGTTTTCCCGAAGATACTTTTTGGCCTGCCCACCTCAAAATGTTGCAAACGCTCCGCGGCGAAGGCATCTCGTTCGAGGCGGAACACATCGACCGCAGTTTTCCGGCCGACAACCTGCCGACGCGCAAGCCCGGCACGGCGATGCTGACGCAATACATGGAGGACAAGGAGAGCGACATTCCGCACTCGTTTGTCATCGGCGACCGCGCAACGGATGTGCAACTGGCCGCCAACCTCGGCTGCAAGGCTCTGCTCCTGCAAACCGCCGACTGGGCGGAAGCGAACCTCACCGATGAACAACGGGGAGCGTTGGCACTCGCCACAACCGACTGGGCGGAGATTGCCGAATACGTCCGTGCCACGGAGCGCCGCGCCACAGTGGCTCGCACCACGAAGGAGACGGACATCTACGTGGAGGTGGACCTCGACGGCCGCGGTTCAACACGCATCGATACGGGACTGAAATTCTACGACCACATGATAGCCCAACTGCCGCACCATGCCGGCATATCGCTCGTATGCACCTGCCGCGGCGACCTCGAAGTGGACGAGCACCACACCATGGAGGACGTGGCCATTGCCTTGGGCGAGGCTCTGCGTACGGCTTTGGGCGACAAGCGAGGCATTGGCCGCTACGGTTTTGTGCTGCCCATGGACGAGTGCGACGCGGCTGTGGTGATGGACTTCGGCAGCCGGACGGATTTTCAGTGGGACGTGCCTTTCACCCGCGACTATGTGGGCGACACCCCGACGGAGATGTTCAAACACGTGTTCCAGTCGCTCTGCTGCGCCATGCAGTGCAACCTCCACATCAAGGCGCGCGGCGAAAACAACCACCACCTCATCGAGGGCGTGTTCAAGGCTTTCGCACGTGCCTTGCGCCAGTGCATCAGCCGCAACGTTTTCAGTTACGAACTCCCTTCAAGCAAAGGCGTGCTATGATAGCTATTATTGACTACAAGATGGGCAATCTGCGTTCCGTGGAAAATGCCCTCCACCGCCTCGGGGCGGAATACTGCGTCACGGCCGATGCCGCGACCATCCGTTGTGCCGACCGCATATTGCTGCCCGGCGTGGGCAACTGCGCCGAGGCAATGCACAACCTGCGCGAGAGCGGATTGATACCCGTCATCAAGCAACTGCGCCAACCGGTGTTGGGCATATGCGTGGGTTTGCAGGTGATGTGCCGCGACTCGGAGGAGAGCGGCAACGACGGACAGCTCACGCCGTGCATGAATATTTTTGATTCGCACGTGCGCCGTTTCCCGGAGAGTGCGGAGTTCAAGGTGCCTCACATGGGATGGAACACGCTGGGCAACCTCGAAAAGAAACTCTTCAAGGGCATCCACAGCGGCGACTCGGTCTATTACGTCCACTCCTACTACCCCACCCTCTGTCCAGACACCATCGCCACCACGCGCCACGGCATCTTGTTCAGTGCGGCCTTGAAGTACGAACAGTTCTACGGCACGCAGTTCCACCCCGAAAAGAGCGGCGACGTGGGCGAACGCATCCTCGACAATTTCCTCAACCTGTAAAACCGACTTCCTTGTCCCTGCTATGATTGAGATACTCCCAGCCATCGACCTCATCGGCGGCCGCTGCGTGCGACTTTCGCAAGGCGACTACAACCAGAAGAAACAATACGATGCCCTGCCCATCGACATGGTGCAGGCTTATGCCGACTGCGGTCTGCGGCGCATCCACGTGGTAGACCTCGACGGAGCGAAAGCCTCGCATCCGCTCAACCTCGACACACTGCGCGAAATAGCCGGTGTGGAAGGCGTAGCCATTGAATGGGGAGGCGGCATCAAGAGCGACGAGGCGCTCAAAGCGGTATTCGAGGCCGGTGCCTCGTACGCCGTTGTGGGCAGTGTGGCGGCGCAGAAGCCCGAACTCTTTGAACAATGGTTGACGCACTACGGGGCTGACCGCATCGTATTGGGGGCTGACGTGAGGGACGGACGCGTGGCCGTCAACGGCTGGTTGGAGGACACGCCGCTCACCATCGACAACCTCATCGACCGCTTTGCGCCCTTCGGCCTTTCGCAGGTAATCTGCACCGAAATATCGCGCGACGGCATGCTCCAAGGACCAGCCACACCGCTCTACGTTCGGTTGCAGGCGAAATACCCTCAAATTGATTTCACCGTCTCGGGCGGCATATCCTCAGCCGACGACATCCGCCGTCTCCAAGCAGCGGGGCTGCGCAAGGTCATCGTGGGCAAAGCCATCTACGAGGGGCGCATTGCGCTTAGCGAACTTCAAGAGTTCAATGCGTAAGTGTTGTCCAAGAACGACCACACAGAAAGAAAGCGTTGTCTCTATTGTCGTCAACATGAAAACAATTCTGATTAGTTACTTATGCTTAGCAAACGAATCATACCTTGCCTCGACGTGAAGGAGGGGCGCACCGTGAAAGGCGTGCATTTTGAAGACCTCCAAGACGTGGGCGACGCGGTGGAGCTCGGGCAACACTATGCTCGCACGGGGGCGGACGAACTCGTCTACCTCGACATCAGTGCCACCAACGAGGGACGGAACACGTTCACCCAACTGGTGAGCCGCATTGCCGACGGCATAAACATACCGTTCACCGTGGGCGGCGGCATATCCACCATCGACGATGCCGCACGGTTGCTCGATGCCGGAGCCGACAAGGTGAGCGTCAACAGTGCCGCCCTGCGCCATCCGCAGCTCATCGACGAGATTGCCGCCCGCTACGGGTCGCAGTTTGTCGTCGTGGCCATCGACGCGCGCCACGCTCCGCTCGCTGAGGGCGAAGCGGAGGAGGAAGTCCACTGGACCGTTTGTACGCACGGCGGCACGCAGCCCACCGACCGCGAACTCTTTGCCTGGGCCAAGGAGGCACAGGAACGGGGTGCAGGCGAAATACTCTTCACCTCGATGAACCACGACGGCACGAAGCAGGGCTATCCCTGTTCCACCTTCGCCCGGCTCACGTCGATGCTCCGCATACCGGTCATTGCCTCGGGCGGAGCGGGGTCGGCCGGCGACATTGCCGACGTGTTTATCAAGGGACACGCCGACGCGGCCCTCGCCGCCAGCATTTTCCACTATGGCGAAACGACCATTCCCCAACTCAAGGCCGAACTCGCGGCGCAGGGGATTGACGTAAGACAAGTATAAGTCGCAACAAAGAAAAACGACAACAGGACCACACCATGACATTCGAAGATTTCAACCTGAGCAAATGCGCCGACGGCTTATTGCCGGTCATCGTGCAGGACGCGGTGACGCTGCGTGTCCTCATGCTCGGATATATGAACAAGGAGGCTTTCGACAAAACGCAGAGCGAGGGGAAAGTCACCTTCTACAGCCGTACGCGCCAAACGCTCTGGACAAAGGGCGAAACGTCGGGCCACTTTCTCCACGTGGCGGAGATGTACGCCGACTGCGATGCCGACACGTTGCTCATCAAGGCTCACCCGGTAGGCCCAACGTGCCACCGCGGCACGACGGCTTGTTTCGACACACCGGCCGAGGACGGTTTTGTGCGGTCGCTCGCAGCCCTCGTCCGTCGGCGGCACGAGGAAATGCCCGAAGGGTCGTACACCACGCGGCTCTTTATCAAGGGCATCAAGGCCATCACGAAAAAGGTGGGCGAGGAATGCACGGAGAGCGTCATCGAGGCGGTCGACGGCAACCGCGAACGTTTCATCTACGAAGCCGGCGACCTGATGTACCACTACCTCGTGATGCTCGAACAAATGGGCGTGAGCATCGAGGACATCGAGCACGAACTCCTCCTGCGCCACTCGTAGAAGGAGGCGGCCGCGACGGCCAATTTTGAAAGTTGTACCTTTGCATCCGCAAGTTCCGTGCACGCAGCGCGGAACTTGCGGTAATATTTTTTATACACCTATTATATGTACAACTCAAAACGAAAAGCGCAACCGCTGACGTTTCGTCACTTCAACCGCAAGGGATGGAGCCTTTTCAGCTGCCTTCACCGTGAGGTGCGCATCGGCGTGCTGACCATCGCCACGCTGACGAGTGCCGCTCCCCGCCTGATGGCCGCCTCGCCGTGCTTGGCCGAGGGGAACCGTGCGGAAAGTGCCGCTCTCCCGTCCGACACCCTGGGCTTGGGCGAAGCGACAGTATCGGCCTCGCGTGCGCCGTTGGCGGCCAACGTTGCCGCCCGGCAAGTGATGACGTTGACACGCGACGACCTTGCTGCGGCGGGTGTTCGCACAGTCAACGACGTTCTCAAACTCTCAGCCAGTGTAGATGTCCGGCAACGCGGAGGGTTTGGTATTCAAACGGACATAAGCATCGACGGCGGAACGCACGACCAAATTACCATTCTTCTCAACGGTGTTCCCCTCGTCAATCCGCAAACAGGCCACAACGCCGCGGATTTCCCCATCAACATTTCCGACATTGAACGCATCGAGGTTCTCGAAGGTTCGGCCTCTCGCGTCATGGGTAGCCAAGCATTCAGCGGTGCGGTCAACGTGGTGACGCGCAACGCCGAGTCGTCAGCTCGCTACGAGGCCATGGTCGAAGCCGGCTCCTACGGCACAGTCCGCGGCGAGGCGCGCAAAACGTTCGCTTGGGGCAAAGGCTGGAGTTCTTCGGTGAGCGGCAGTTACCAACGGTCGGACGGCGCAGTGGCCAACGGCGACTTCAAGGGGGGAAAGGGCTACGGCCAACTGTCGTACAACGCCTCAGACTTCCGTTTCGACTTTCAGGCCGGGGCCACGGCCAACGACTTCGGGGCTAACACGTTCTACGCTGCCTCCTACCCCAACCAGTGGGAAGCCACGCGCCGCTACCTCATCTCCGCCCGTGCCGAAACGAAGGGCCGCGTGCACCTTGCGCCGCAACTGTCGTGGGTGCGCAGTCTCGACCATTTCCAACTAACGAAGGGCAGTACCTCGGGCGAAAACTTCCACCGCGGCGACGTATTCACGGCGGGCATAAACGCCTGGACCACCTGGCGGCTCGGACGTACGGCCGTCGGGGCAGAACTGCGCGAGGAGGCCATTTACAGTACCAACCTCGGGCGCGAACTCACGGAGGACCAATACGTGAAAATCCCGCGGCAGGATTCTCTCTACTATACCAAGCGCGACGGCCGCACGAATGTTTCGTACTTCGTGGAGCACAACGTACTTCTGCGCAAGGCCACGATTTCGTTTGGCGTGATGGCGGAACGAAACAACGCCATCGACAATAAGTTCCGCTTCTACCCGGGCATCGACGTGAGCTACCGCCCTGCCGAAGCGGTGCGCCTCTTTGCCTCGTGGAACAAATCGCTGCGCCTCCCCTCCTTCACCGACCTTTGGTACAAAAGTCCTACGCAGGAGGGCAACGTCGGTCTGCGGCCCGAGGAATGTTCGGCCTTCCGCATCGGGGCAGACTTCGTTCACCGCATAGCCACCGTGCGCATAAAAGGCCACTACCAACGAGGCACGCACATGATTGACTGGGTGATGTACAACGCCGAAGACAAATACCACGCCACGTCGTTCTCGCTCGACAACTTCGGGGCGGGCATCGACGCTGCCCTCTCGCTCACGGAGTGGTGGGGCGCGAAGCAGCCGTTTGAACGGCTCACGGTTTCGTACGCCTGGACCAGTCAGCACCGCCGCAAAGGCGAGGACTTCTTCAAGTCGAACTACGCCATGGAGTACCTCCGCCACAAGTTCGTGGCCACGCTCACCCACCGCATTGTGAGCCGTCTGTCGGCCTCGTGGACTTTCCGCGTGCAGCAGCGCGAAGGGTCGTACCTCGTCTACGAAAACCTGAAACCGACGGCTCAGCTGCGTCCCTACGGCACGCACGCCCTGCTCGACTGCAAACTGACGTGGCGCGAGAAGCACTACGCCCTCTTCGTGGACATGACGAACCTCACCAGCCACCGCTACTACGACATTGCCAACGTGCGCCAACCGGGCTTCCTCGTGATGGCCGGGGCTTCGTTGACATTCTGATGCGAGGCCGATATATACCATACGCCCCCTCAGCAATCTTGGGCGGAGGGGGCGTATTTTCCTGACTTCATCACTCTTTTGCACCACCAAATGGTGCATATTGAAAATCAACGAGTTACGTATTACTCGAAGAAGGCTTCATCTAACGACGTACGTCCACCCTCTTTAATGACGTACGT
>CAVLCM010000109.1:0-9977 GCA_963661625.1 bacterium | reverse complement strand
ACGTACGTTCACTCACCCTCATGACGTACGTTCACTCATCGCATAAATGTACGCTTTGATTTTCAACGGAAATACTTTACTCCGAAGCATCCCTTTTTACGAGACGCTTCTTCCTGGAAAGCTTTATAGTTTAAGAATGCGTCGGATCTGTTTTAGCGGACAGCAATAAATACCTATATAATATGAAAAACCCCCACCGTTCGTCGCTTCTCCTCTGTCTTGCCCTTTTTGCCTGCCCTGCGGCTTACGCCCAGAGTGCGCTCACCGATGCCGGCAAGCAGGTGGAGTACAAGGTCGAGGTGCAGCAAAGCTCGTCCAACGGCGATACGCCCCTTTGGCTCACGGCCAACCGCTACGGTCTGTCGTCGGTCGAGAAAAACAACGGCTACCTGCGTGCTGCTGTGCGCCACAATGTCGATGCCGACTCTCTGCGCAAATGGCGCATCGGTTACGGTGCCGACGTAGCCTTGTCCTATAACTACGCAAGCACGTTCAACGTGCAGCAACTCTATGCCGACTTTCAGTATAAGCTCGTTCGGCTCACCGTTGGGGCAAAGGAGCGGCCTGCCAACCTGAAAAACGCGGAGTTGAGCAGTGGCAGTCAAACGCTCGGCATAAACGCACGTCCTGTGCCTATGGTGCGCATCGAATTGCCCGAATACTGGAACATTTCCGGCCGTGGCAACTGGGCGGCTATCCGTGGCCACTTCGCCTACGGCATGATGACGGACGGCAGCTGGCAACGCGCTTACGCCAATGCCGACGGAATGGCTTCTTGCAACTACATCGACAAAGCCCTGCTCCATACAAAGGCCGGCTTTCTGCGGCTCGGCAACGCCAAGAAGTTTCCGCTCGTCTTCGAGGGCGGACTGGAATGGGCCACTCTTTTTGGCGGCAAGAGCAGGCAGAGTGAGGCCGACGGCGTGAAGTTGGGGCACGGCATCAAGGACTTTGCCAAGGCCGTTTTCGGCATGGGGGCTGACTACACCGACGGCATCTACGCCAACTCGCAGGGAAATACGCTCGGCAGCTGGCTGGCGCGCCTCACTTGGCACGGAAAGGACTGGAGCCTGGGCGTATATTACGATCATTTCTTCGAGGACCATTCGCAAATGTTCCTTGAATACGGCTGGTACGACGGATTGGTGGGCGTTGAGGCGCATTTGCCCAAAAACCGCTTTGTTGACGCTGTTGTCTACGAGTATATGAAGACAACATACCAGAGCGGTCCCGTTTATCACGACCATACCGATGCTGTACCCGACCAAATCAGTGCGGGCGACAACTATTATAACCACTTGCAGTACGTGGGTTGGGAACACTGGGGGCAGGCCATGGGTAATCCGCTCTTCGTTTCGCCGCTCTACAACCACACCTCTGACCTCTCTTTCACGTGCAACCGTTTCAAGGTCCATCATGTGGGCATTAGCGGCACGCCCGCGCCGACGGTTCACTATCGTGTACTTTATACCCACGAAAGGGGGCTCGGCACCTACGGCGTTCCGTTCGACGAGGCCCGAATATCCCACAGCATGCTTTTCGAGGGCTGTTACGCTCCCCAGCAAATAGGTTCGGGCGCGGTTGGCCGTGGCTGGCAGTTCCGCGGTGCGCTGGCTTTCGACAAGGGCGACCTCATCGGCAACAATTTTGGCTTCCAACTCACCGTGTCTAAGGTCGGTTTGCTTTCAAAGCGTTGACCAGCCCTTCGGACTGTTCGCCCGAAATCCCGAGGCTCTTGTTGTAGCCCGTACAGTGTACGACGATTAACTCCCCAACTCCAACAGCTTCCCCCGAAGGAAGGCAAATCACATTCCTCAATCAAAAACTCCTGACGATGAAAAACATATTTCTCCCCCTCATAGCCTTTGCCATGTTGGTATTGGTGGGCTCGTGCGGCAAGGTTTCGCACAATGGGCCGCTCGACGGAAAGTGGCGGCTCAATGCCTGTTACAGCAAGGCCAATCCTGCCGACGCTTCCTATATAGTCTATGAGGACAAGTCCGCACAGCGCATATTCTGGAGCTTTCAGCTCAACCTGCTTTCCATAACCACCGCAGACAACCTGAACGGCTATACCAATGAGACCATAGCCCGTTTCAGCCACGAGGGCGACCAACTCGACATTCCCCAAACCTACATCCACTTCCGCGAGCGTGACAGCTTGCTCACCGTACCTACTACGGCCCTCGTGCCGATTGGTCTGCGCAGCAACACGGCTCGCTTCCGCGTGGTGAGTCTCAGTTCGTCGCGCATGGTGCTGTGTTCCGACCAGGACAGTCTGCTCTTCTCGCAGCTCCGTTAAGCAGTCTGCAAGAACGCTTATAGAACTTATATTTTACATTGTGGCAAATATAAATCCGAAAGCGTGTTAAATATTAAGTCAATCACGGCGTATGCCTCTGCGTGCGCCGTGAAAGTGTTAACAATCTAACTACATTTGCCCTATGAAAAGGTCGACGATATGGACAATAGCCAGCGTGATGGGCGTGCTGTTCCTCGCGTTGCTCTACTTGCAGGCGCGTTACTTCGAGGAAGTAATCACCATGCGCAAGGAGCAGTTCGACCAGGCCGTGACGCGAAGCCTATTCAAGACGGCTCGCCAGCTTGAACTCAACGAGACGCGCCTGAGCCTCGAAACCCAGTTTGGCAAGGAAACGGGGCGCAAGAACCGCCCCGACACCACAGCAGCCGCCAACGGCACCTCGGCCATACGCCCTGCGCAGCACGAGACGGCCATTCCGGCTAACGTGGCCAAGGGCCTGTTCCTTGAAAACCTCAATGCCGGCACGGCCGACGATGCCCTGCGTGACTCCGTACGCCACCGCTACATCTACCAGCGCGCCCTGCTCGACGACGTGATACTCTCGTTCCTTTACAAGGCGAGCGACAAGCCCTTGGCAGAGCGTATCGACTTCCGCGCCCTCGATAGCGACCTACGCGCTGAACTCCGCAGCAACGGCATCAACATTGGCTACCACTTCTACGTTACTACGACCGACGGGCGGCAGGTGTACCGCTGCTCCGACTACAGTCCCGAGGGTGATAAATTTACCTACCGCCAGGAACTGTACCCCAACGACCCTTCGGCGCAGCAAGGTCTTCTCTGTGTTCACTTCCCCGAGATGCAGAGCCTACTCCTGAGCAGCGTACGCTTCATGGTGCCAGCAATCGTGTTCACCCTGCTTCTGCTCATGGTGTTCATCTTTACCATCTGGGCTATATTCCGGCAAAAACGGCTCACCGAAATCAAAAACGATTTCATCAACAACATGACGCACGAGTTCAAAACGCCCATCTCGTCAATATCGCTCGCAGCACAGATGCTCGGCGACCCAGCAGTGGGCAAGAGCGAGGTCATGTTCAAACATATATCGGGCGTGATTGTTGACGAGACGAAGCGGTTGCGCTTCCAGGTGGAGAAAGTGCTGCAAATGTCGATGTTCGACCGCAAAGCCGCCACCTTCAAGCGAAAGGAAGTCGATGCCAACCTGCTCGTCCACGACACGGTCAACACGTTCCGCCTCAAGGTGGAAGCGTCCGGCGGACAGATTGATGCTCATCTCGACGCGGAAGACGCTATCGTCTTTGTCGACGAGATGCATTTTACCAACGTAGTGTTCAACCTGCTCGACAACGCCGTGAAATACAAGGCCGACGACCGCGCACTGCACCTCAACGTCAGCACGCGCAACGCCGGAGGTAAGAAACTCATCATCACCGTTGAGGACAACGGCATTGGCATACGCCGTGACGACCTTAAAAAGATATTCGAGAAGTTCTACCGCGTGCATACGGGCAACCGCCACGACGTGAAAGGCTTCGGCCTGGGGTTGGCTTACGTACACAACGTGGTGAAGGCCCTCGGAGGCGACATACACGCCGAAAGCGAATATGGCCACGGCACGAAATTCATCATCACCCTTCCCCTTATGGGCTGACGGCACAGAGCGGAGGGCAAACGGAATAAGAAACAAACAAATACGATACGACTATGAGTACTGAAAGTAAAATTAAAGTGTTGCTTTGCGAGGACGATGAGAACCTCGGCATGCTTCTCCGCGAATATTTGCAGGCTAAGGGCTACGACACGGAGCTTTGCCCCGATGGCGAGGCCGGCTATCGAGCCTTTACGCAGAATAAGTACGACCTGTGCGTTCTCGACGTGATGATGCCCAAGAAGGACGGCTTCACCCTGGCCCGCGACATCCGTATGCTCAACGAGGAAGTACCCATCGTGTTCCTCACGGCCAAAACGCTCAAAGAGGACATCCTCGAAGGCTTCCGCATTGGTGCTGACGATTACCTCACGAAGCCCTTCTCCATGGAGGAACTTACCTTCCGCATCGAGGCCATCATGCGCCGCATCCACGGCAAGCGAAGCCGCTGCCGCACGCACTACCGCATCGGTTCGTACTCGTTCGACACGCAGAAGCAAATCCTCTCGCGCGGCGAACAAAGCACAAAACTCACCACGAAGGAGAGCGAACTGCTTACGCTCCTTTGCGTACACGCCAACGAAATTCTACAGCGCGACTACGCACTCAAAACCATCTGGATCGACGACAACTATTTCAATGCCCGTTCGATGGATGTGTACATCACCAAACTTCGTAAGCACCTCAAAGAGGACGAAAACGTGGAAATCATCAACATCCACGGCAAGGGCTACAAGCTCATCTGCCCCATGGCAGAGGAATAAGACCCTGTTGACGAAAATGTACGGTAAGCGATAATTCATTCTGCCCCCTGCGTCCACTCGCAGGGGGCAGAACGTTTTTCAAGGGCTTTTTTGTCCACGCTCTGCAACAGCCGTTCACAAAAATGTAATTGGCGGAGACTCTCCGTGCGTTAAAAGTTGTACCTTTGCGGCAGAATAACGGCGCACGACATGAAACTCATTCTAATGACAACTCCGTATTTCTTTGTGGAAGAGCATCAGATTCTTAATGCCCTCTTCGACGAAGGACTCGACATCCTGCACTTGCGCAAGCCCGAGACGGAGCCCGTTTATTCAGAACGCCTGCTTACGCTAATCAACGAAGACTACCGTAAGCGCATCGTTGTGCACGACCACTTTTACCTCAAAAACGAATACGGCCTGAAAGGCGTGCACCTCAACCACCGCAACCCAGAGTTGCCGCCTAAGTACAAAGGTCACATATCCTGTTCGTGCCACACAGCGCAGGAAGTTGTGCAGCACAAACGGGCCTGCAACTACGTATTCCTTTCCCCCATCTTTAACAGCATTTCAAAAGAAAACTACAGCTCACGCTTTACGGCCGTGCAGCTGCGAGAGCTTGCACAGTCGAAAGTCATTGACCGCAAGGTGATGGCCTTGGGCGGCATCGGACTCGACAATATCGACCAACTGGCGGGCTTGGGCTTTGGTGGAGTCGTGGTGCTGGGCGACATCTGGAATCGTTTCAGCGTACACTCCACGCAGGATTTCCGCGAACTCATCCTCCACTTCCGCAACCTGCGGAAGGCGGCCGAGCGCATCTGACGCTAACGAGGGAAAACGGCGCAAACAATGCAAACACACCTTTAATAACTATTCATACCAACAAGAACTATGAACAATGACTCTTTTATGGTCTTTTCGGGCACTGCGTCCCGATACTTGGCCGAAAAGATTTGTGAAGAACTGGGCTGTCCGCTCGGTAACCTCACGGTGACGAAATTCGCCGACGGCGAGTTCGAGGTATGCTACGAAGAGAGCATACGCGGACGCGACGTGTTCCTCGTTCAAAGCACATTCCCCAACTCAGACAACCTCATGGAGCTTCTCCTGATGATTGACGCAGCAAAGCGCGCCTCGGCACGCAGCATCTGCGCCGTTGTGCCTTACTTCGGCTGGGCACGTCAGGACCGCAAGAGCAAGCCCCGTGTGAGCATCGGCGCAAAACTCGTTGCCGACCTCCTCAGCGTGGCAGGCATTGATCGCCTCATGACGATGGACCTCCACGCCGATCAGGAGCAGGGCTTCTTCGACGTTCCCGTTGACCATCTCTACGCCTCTACCGTGATGCTCCCCTATATAAAGAGCCTCAACCTCGAAAACCTTTGCATTGCCTCGCCCGACGTGGGTGGTTCGAAGCGCGCTGCCTCCTATGCCAAATACCTCGACTGCCCCATGGTGCTCTGCAACAAGAGCCGCAAAAAGGCCAACGAAGTGGCCGATATGCAAATCATCGGCGACGTGAAGGGCATGGACGTAGTGCTTGTTGACGACATAGTTGACACTGCCGGTACCATCACAAAGGCTGCCGACCTTATCATGGCCCACGGCGCAAACAGCGTGCGAGCCATCGCCAGCCACTGCATCATGTCGGGTCCGGCCGACGAACGTGTTGAGGCTTCTGCATTGAAGGAAATGGTGTTCACCGACAGCATTCCCTACCGCGGTACAAGCACCAAAGTGAAGGAACTTACCGTTAGCGGCATGTTGGCTGAAACCATCCGCCGCGTGATGGAGAACGAGAGCATTTCGTCTCAGTATCTCATCAAGTAAGCAGGCAATGACAGCAAGAAACGGCGCGAGGGCTTTGTCCCTTGCGCTGAATTTTCTATCTTTGCAGCCGATTATCAGACCATTACACTAAGTTGTTACCAGACAATTTTGATAAACCATAAAAAGCTATAGCAAAAAATGAAGAAAGGTATTCACCCTGAGAATTATCGTCCCGTAGTGTTCAAGGATATGAGTAACGGCGATATGTTCCTCTCGCGTTCAACCTGCAAGACTACTGACACCGTAGAGTTTGAAGGCGAAACTTATCCCGTAGTAAAGCTTGAAATCTCAAGCACTTCTCACCCCTTCTACACGGGCAAGTCGAAACTTGTCGACACCGCAGGCCGCGTAGACAAGTTCATGAGCCGTTACGGCAAGAGCCGCAAGTAATTCTCCTTGCTGCGGCCTTTACAGCCGATAGTTCTATCAAAAAGGGAAAGGTAACACCCAAGTGGTAAGTGGACGCGTCGCAACTGCGATTGCGTCCACTTTTTTTACATACGTGCAGCTATCCCCAAGCTCTTAACTCCAAAAACGCGAACGATGCCCTCAGCTCTCAACCTTACGTGTCAACCCCTGCCCCGGGTGCGCATTGCGCTCATCGGTGTGGGCGGCCGCGGCATGAAGACGCTCGAACGCTATGCCTACATCAAGGGTGCAAGCATCAGTTGCGTGGTCGACGTAGATGCCGACCGCCTCGCCCTGGCCAACCGCACGCTCACGGAGAGCGGACGGCCTGCGGCGCGCACCCTGTGCGGCGAGAACGCCTGGACGGAGGCTTGCAGGGCAAACGACGTGGACCTTGTGTATATATGCACCGGTTGGGAACTCCATACGTCCATCGCCGTTGAGGCCATGCGTTGCGGCAAGCACGTGGCCGTGGAGGTGCCAGCCGCCTGCACGGTGGAGGAGTGCCGCCTCTTGGTGCGCACGGCGGAGGAGACGCAGCGCCACCTGTTCATGACGGAGAATTGCTGCTACGACTTCTATGCGCTCGAAACGCTCGAGATGCAGCGGCTCGGCCTCTTTGGCGAAATCACGCATTGCGAGGGGGCATACATTCACGACCTTTCGCAATACGGCGACACGCCGGCTGGTGCTGACGACCGCATAGGCTGGATGCGCCGCGAGTGCGCCCGCCATGGCGGAAACGCTTATCCTACGCACGCCATCGGCCCCATTGCGCAGTTGCTCGACTTTCGCCACTCCGACCGCATGGAGCGGCTCACCTCGTTCACGAGCCGTATTGCTTTGCCCGGCGGAGGGGAGAAAACGCAGGTGAACAACACTCTCATACAAACGATGCGTGGGCGAACCATCCTCTTGCAGCTCGACGTGGCTACGCCCCGGCCTTACAGCCGCCTGCAAACCATTTGCGGCACAAAGGCTTTTGCGCAAAAATACCCCGTCGTGACGTGGCAGGCTGGGCACAACGCCCCGCTCACCGGCGAGGAGGCGCAGAGCGAACTGCAAAACTACGCCACGTCGCACGCCGCACACTTGTGGGTAGAGGGTCACGAACTCTGTGTGCCCAACGAGATGAACTACGCCATGGACAGCCGCCTCATTTATTGCCTGCAGCGCGGCCTGCCCCTTGATATCGATGTTTACGATGCGGCGGAATGGTCGTGTCTGGCCGAACTCACCCAACTCTCGGCACAGGGTGGGGGAGTGCCTGTCGAGGTTCCGCATTTCCGTCCCTGACGGTTTTTTCAATATCCTTTTCGGTCTTTCCTAAAGCCCAAAATCACCAATTTGGGTGATGGTGTGGCGCAAGCGTAACTCTTACCTTTGCAAGTAGAAAAAACGAACACTACTAAACACAAGGTAAAATGAAAATCGAAAAAATCCACGCTCGCGAAATCCTCGACTCTCGCGGCAATCCTACTGTTGAAGTTGAAATAACTACCGAGAGCGGCGTTACTGGCCGTGCCTCTGTGCCTTCGGGCGCATCGACCGGCGAAAACGAAGCCCTCGAACTCCGCGACGGCGACAAGAACCGCTACTGCGGAAAGGGGGTGCTGAAAGCCGTGGCCAACGTGAACGACGTGATTGCTCCTGCGCTCAAGGGTTGGAACGTGCTCGACCAACGCGGCATTGACTACAAGATGCTTGAACTCGACGGTACGGCCACTAAGTCGAACCTTGGTGCAAACGCCATCCTCGGCGTATCGCTCGCTGCTGCGCAGACGGCTGCCAAGTGCCTCAATATCCCCCTCTACCGCTACATAGGCGGCACGAATACTTACGTGCTTCCCGTGCCGATGATGAATATTATCAACGGCGGTGCACACTCCGACGCTCCCATCGCTTTCCAGGAATTTATGATTCGTCCTGTTGGCGCGAAGAACGAACGCGAGGCTATCCGCATGGGTGCTGAGGTGTTCCACGCCTTGCAGAAACTCTTGAAGAAGCGTGGCCTCTCCACCGCCGTGGGCGACGAGGGCGGCTTTGCCCCGAAGCTCGACGGCATAGAGGATGCTCTCGACAGCATCATGCAGGCTACGAAGGACGCTGGCTATCGTCCCGGCGACGACATCCGCATCGCCATGGACTGCGCTGCATCGGAGTTTGCTGTGGTTGAGAACGGCAAGTATTTCTACGATTATAGCCATCTCAAGAACGGTATGCCCAAGGACCCCAACGGCAAGAAGCTCAGCGGTGACGAACAGATTAAGTTCCTCGAAGAACTCATTACGAAATACCCCATCGACTCTATCGAGGATGGTCTCGACGAGAACGACTGGGAAGGCTGGGTGAAGCTCACTGCCGCCATCGGTTCGCGCTGCCAACTCGTTGGCGACGACCTCTTTGTGACGAACACAAAGTTCCTCGAAAAGGGCATCAAACTGGGTGCGGGCAACGCCATCCTCATCAAGGTGAACCAAATCGGCTCGCTCACCGAAACGCTCGAAGCCATTGAGATGGCTCACCGCCACGGCTACAACACCGTGACGAGCCACCGCTCGGGCGAAACGGAAGATACCACCATCGCCGACATCGCCGTGGCTACCAACTCGGGTCAGATCAAGACGGGGTCGCTTAGCCGCACCGACCGCATGGCTAAGTACAACCAGCTCATCCGCATCGAGGAAGAACTCGGTTGCAAGGCACAGTATGGCTTTAATAAGTTGAAGTAACCCGACATTGGGCGGGTCATGCCGCTTACACCTCCAAACACAACAAAGCCCGGAAAGGAGCGATTGCTTCCCTTCCGGGCTTTGCTATTTGAATGGGCGTTGCATAGTCCTCCTGACTTCATCACTTTTTTGCACCACCAAATGGCGCATGTTGAAAATCAACGAGTTACGTATTTTTATAGGGTGACTTTGGGCGACGTAAACGAAGAACTCGAAGAAGGCTTCATCTAACGACGTACGTCCACCCTCTTTAATGACGTACGTTCACTCAACTTATAGACGTACGTTCACTCGACTTATAGACGTACGTTCACTCACCCTCATGA
>CAVLCM010000108.1:0-10137 GCA_963661625.1 bacterium | reverse complement strand
TCGCATAAATGTACGCTTTGATTTTCAACGGAAATACTTTACTCCGAAGCATCCATGCTGCTGCACGAAAGCAAAAAAACTGTAACTTTGCCCTATAGATTAAAGCACACAAACGCAATGACCGTAGAAGAACTCTATACAATCTTTGAGAAACACCCCGTTGTGACCACCGATACGCGCGACTGCCCCGAAGGCAGCCTGTTCTTTGCCCTGCGCGGCGAAACGTTCAACGGCAACCGCTTTGCTCTCGACGCGCTCGCCAAGGGGTGTGCATACGCCGTGGTTGACGACGAAGGCGTGACGGGCGACGAGCGACTTATTCACGTGCCCGACGTACTCGAAGCTCTCCAACAGCTTGCCACGCTCCATCGCCGCACGCTCGGCACCCCCGTGGTGCAGATTACCGGCACCAACGGCAAGACGACGACCAAGGAACTCACGTCTGCGGTGCTTTCCGAGCGTTACAACGTGCTTTATACCCAAGGAAATTTCAACAACCACATTGGTGTGCCGAAAACGTTGCTTCGTCTGCGCCCCGAACATCAGATAGCCGTCGTCGAAACCGGGGCAAATCACCCCGGCGAGATAGCCCAACTGAGCCGCATCGCCGATGCCGACTGCGGGTTGATAACCAACGTCGGGCGTGCCCATCTCGAAGGCTTCGGGTCGTTTGAGGGCGTTGTGCGCACCAAGACCGAACTCTACGAATACCTGCGCCAAAAGTCTGGGGCGTTTATCTTCCTCGATGGCGACAATCCCCATCTCGCTCCCCTCGCCGAGGGTTTGAACGCTGAGACGTACGGCAGCGTGGGCAAGGGCTATGGCGTGGAAGGCGAAGTGACCGTGTGCAACCCGTTCCTCAACTTCCGCTTCCGCTATGCCGGCGAGGAGGAGTGGCACGACGTGCCGACCCACCTCATCGGCTCATACAACGTGACGAACGCCTTGGCCGCCATCGCCGTAGGCAAGCACTTCGGCGTAACCGCCGCTGAGGCCGCCCGTGCCGTGGCCGCCTACCAGCCCACCAACAACCGCAGCGAACTGCTCGCTACGGAGCGTAACCAACTCATCGTCGACGCTTACAATGCCAACCCTACGAGCATGAAAGCCGCCCTCGACAATTTTGCGCAAATCGATGCGCCGCACAAAATGGCAATCCTCGGCGAAATGCGTGAGTTGGGCGCAGACTCCGCCGCCGAACACGAAAAGGTGGCCCGGCAGGCCCTCGCCACTGGTTGCGAGGAAGTGTGGCTCGTTGGCGAGGAATTTCAGCCTTATAGCGAGGGTGCGCATTGGTTCCCCGACGTTGAAGCCGTCAAAACGGCCCTCAGTGGTGGAGACAGCCCCTCCGGCCGCCTAATCCTCGTGAAAGGCTCCAACGGAACAAAACTCTTCCAACTCCCCCAATACCTCTAACCCCCAAATTCCCAAGCTATGAACTTCCTCAAACGCATCGCCTTCGCTTTCAAGGGCATCTACACGTCGATTGCCGTGCGCCTCGTGGCCAACCTGGTGGCAATCTTCTATTTCCTTGTGGCCAACGACCTCTTCTGGCACTCCAATGCCGACTGGCAGGGCGCGAGCAAGACCATCGTGTTCTTCGTGCCGCTCGCAGCTTTTGTGGCAGTAGCCGTCGTGTTCTTCGTATATTATTTCATGCAGAAAAAAGTGGAACAGGTACGGGCCGAGGAACAGCTCCGCTGCGAACTTTCCAAGCAGGAGGCGGCCAAAGCCGACGAGGCCGCAGACAATGGCAACGACTGTAAGGCCGAGACCAACAAGACGGAAACCGAGGCATAGCCGTCTGCACGGAAGCAGCCTTCGCCCTGCCGAAACCGCGAAACACACGGGTGCAGGGCGTTGGCAACGCATTTTTCTGTAATTTTGCACGCATACACAAACACACTTACCCCATACATACGTTATGATATTGTTTTTCGACACTCCGCAGAAAAGCGTGATAGCCACTGAGGTGGACCACCAGCTTTCTGAGAACGAGGTAAAGGAACTTTGCTGGCTTTACGGAGAAGCCACGCTCAATAGCGCCGCTGAGCTTAAGGGCTGGTATGTCGGTCCGCGCCGTGAAATGATTACTCCTTGGAGCACCAATGCCGTAGAGATTACCCAAAACATGAATCTCCACGGCATTTCGCGTATTGAGGAGTATTTCCCCGTCAAGGACGACAAGGCCGATCACGACCCCATGTTGCAGCGCATGTACAACGGCTTGGATCAGAGCATCTTTACCGTTGACATCAAGCCCGCACCCATTGAGCATATCAGCGACCTCGAAGCCTATAACGAGCAGGAGGGACTTGCCCTCTCGCCGGCCGAGATAGAGTATCTGCACGGTGTGGAGAAGCAGCTCGGACGTCAGTTGACCGACTCCGAAGTGTTCGGGTTTGCCCAGATTAACTCCGAACATTGCCGCCACAAGATATTCGGCGGTTCGTTCGTGATAGACGGTAAAGAGATGCCCTCGTCGCTCTTCGCCATGATCAAGAAGACGACAAAGGAAAATCCCCACCATATCATATCCGCCTATAAGGACAATGTGGCCTTCGCCGAAGGTCCTGTTGTGGAGCAGTTCGCCCCGGCTGACCACTCCACAAGCGATTGGTTCCGCGTGAAGGACATTGAGAGCGTCATCTCCATCAAGGCCGAGACGCACAACTTCCCCACCACCGTAGAGCCGTTCAATGGCGCATCAACTGGTACAGGCGGCGAAATCCGCGACCGTATGGGCGGCGGCGTTGGTTCTTGGCCAATCGCCGGAACGGCAGTATATATGACAGCCTACCCCCGCCTCGACGGAGGCCGTGAGTGGGAGGACATCCTTCCCGTGCGCAAGTGGCTCTATCAGACCCCGGAACAAATACTTATCAAGGCCTCGAACGGCGCAAGCGACTTCGGTAATAAGTTCGGCCAACCCCTCATCGCCGGTTCGGTGCTGACGTTCGAACACCAGGAGAACGGCGAAAAGTATGGCTACGACAAGGTAATCATGCTCGCTGGCGGCGTAGGCTACGGCACGAAGCGCGACTGCCTCAAAGGCACGCCCGAAAAGGGCAACAAGGTAGTGGTTGTCGGTGGCGACAACTACCGCATTGGCCTCGGTGGCGGTTCGGTTAGCTCCGTAGACACTGGCCGTTACAGCAGCGGCATTGAACTCAACGCCGTGCAGCGAGCCAACCCCGAAATGCAAAAGCGCGCAAACAACCTTGTTCGCGCCCTCTGCGAAGAGGATGTTAATCCCGTTGTGTCTATCCACGACCACGGCTCGGCAGGCCATGTCAACTGCCTCTCTGAACTCGTGGAAGAGTGTGGCGGACAAATCGATATGACGAAGCTCCCCGTGGGCGACCCCACGCTTTCCGCCAAGGAAATCATTGCCAACGAGAGCCAGGAGCGCATGGGCTTGCTCATTCAGGAAGAACACATCGACCACGTGCGCAAAATTGCCGAACGCGAACGCGCCCCGATGTACGTTGTCGGCGAGACGACGGGCGATGCCCACTTCTCATTCGTACAGGGCGACGGCAAGCGCCCGTTCGACCTCGACGTAGCGCAAATGTTCGGCCACTCGCCCAAAACAGTCATGGTGGACGAGACCGTGGAACGCACCTATAAGAACGTAGCTTACGACGCAACGAAACTCGACGAATACATCAACCGCGTACTCCAGCTCGAAGCCGTAGCCTGCAAGGACTGGCTCACCAACAAGGTGGACCGCTCCGTGACGGGTAAGGTGGCGCACCAGCAGACGCAGGGCGAACTGCAACTGCCCCTGTCGGACTGCGGCGTAGTAGCCCTCGACTATCGCGGACGCAAGGGCATTGCCACGGCACTTGGCCACGCGCCGCAAGCCGGATTGGCCAATCCGGCCGCCGGTTCGGTCCTCTCGGTAGCCGAATCGCTTACTAACATCGTATGGGCACCGCTGAGCGAAGGCCTCGACAGCGTGTCGCTTTCAGCCAACTGGATGTGGCCCTGCCGTAGCCAGAAGGGCGAGGACGCACGCCTCTACCAAGGCGTGGAAGCCCTGAGCGACTTCTGCTGCGCCCTCGAAATCAACGTGCCTACGGGTAAGGACTCCCTCTCCCTGTCGCAGCAATACCCCGGTGGCGAGAAGATTATCTCTCCGGGTACGGTCATCGTGAGTGCCGGCGGCGAGGTGAGTGACATCCGCAAGGTGGTTTCGCCCGTTATGAAGAATGAGCCTAAGAGCACGTTCTATCACATCGACTTCTCGTTCGACGAACTCCGTCTCGGCGGTTCGGCCTTTGCTCAGAGCCAAGGCTTTGTGGGCAGCGACGTGCCTACGGTGAAGAACCCCGATTACTTCCGCGACGCATTCAATGCCGTGCAGGCACTTGTGAACAAAGGTCTTGTTCTGGCCGGTCACGACATCTCAGCTGGCGGTCTCGTCACGACGCTCCTCGAAATGGCCTTTGCCAACACCGAGGGCGGCATGGACATCAACCTCGACAAGCTGCGCACCGACGACCTTGTGAAAGTACTCTTCGCCGAAAATCCCGGCGTAGTGGTTCAGATTGCCGATAAGGACAAGAAAGCTTTCAAGGAAATACTCGACGAAGCCGGCGTTAGCTATGTGAAGATTGGTACGCCTGCGGAAGAACGCCAGATAATGGTTACTCTCCACGACGCAACCTATCAGCTCGGCATCGACTACCTTCGCGACGTTTGGTACGAGACGAGTTATTTGCTCGACACCAAGCAGAGTTTTAACGGCTGCGCAAAGAGCCGCTACGAGAACTATAAGCAGCAGCCCCTCGAATATTACATTCACCCCGAGTTCAAGGGTAAGTTCGAACAGTTCGGACTTAATCCCGACCGCCGCGAACCGACCGGCATCAAGGCCGCCATCATTCGCGAGAAGGGTACGAACGGTGAGCGCGAGATGGCTTACGCTCTCTACCTGGCCGGGTTCGACGTGAAGGACGTGATGATGACCGACCTCATCACCGGGCG
Organism: bacterium; assembly: GCA_963661625.1. Taxonomy (GTDB): domain Bacteria; phylum Bacteroidota; class Bacteroidia; order Bacteroidales; family Bacteroidaceae; genus Alloprevotella. The sequence continues at coordinate 5,145 of CAVLCM010000108.1, read as the reverse complement.
TGAAACGCTCGATGAGGTGAACATGATCGTCTTCTGCGGCGGTTTCTCCAACTCCGACGTACTCGGTTCGGCAAAGGGCTGGGCTGGCGCCTTCCTCTACAATCCCAAGGCCAAGGAAGCACTCGACCGTTTCTATGCTCGTCCCGACACGCTGTCGCTCGGCGTATGCAACGGTTGTCAGCTCATGGTTGAACTCAACCTCATCAATCCCGAACACAAGAAGCGCGCACGCATGCTCCACAACGACTCGCACAAGTTCGAGAGCAGCTTTGTCGGCGTGACTGTTCCCACCAACCGCAGCGTAATGTTCGGTTCGCTCAGCGGCGACAAACTCGGTATTTGGGTGGCTCACGGCGAGGGTAAATTCAACTTGCCTTACAGCGAAGACGACTACAACGTGGTGCTGAAATACTCCTACGACGCTTACCCTGGCAACCCCAACGGTTCGTCGTACGGCGTGGCTGGTATCGCCAGTGCCGATGGCCGTCACCTCGCTATGATGCCCCACTTGGAGCGTGCGTTCTTCCCTTGGCAGAACGCCTACTATCCCGAAAACCGCAAGGGCGACGACATCACTCCCTGGATGGAAGCCTTCGTTAACGCCCGCAAGTGGGTGGAGGCGCACAAGTAAGCATTCGCTGCATACTTATAATGTTTATACATACCGAAAGCACGGCCAGCCCCTACGGCGAGCCGTGCTTTTCGGCTTTTGGCAAGGCACGCACCAATCATTACGTGCAAAAGCAGTAACTTTGCCAATGAAACACACAAAACGTTAATCCGTAAACACAACGCTATGAAACTTTGGGAAAAATCCGTTCAAGTTACCGACGAAATAGACAAGTTTACCGTAGGCCACGACCGTGAGCTCGACCTCTACCTTGCGCCCTACGACGTGCTGGGTTCGATGGCGCACGTCACGATGCTCCACAGCATTGGGCTGATTGCCGATGACGAACTGCCCCAACTGCTTAGCGAACTCAAACGGATTTACGAGATTGCCCAAAGCGGCGACTTCGTTATCGAGGATGGCATTGAGGACGTGCATTCCCAAGTGGAACTGATGCTTACCCGCAAACTCGGTGACATGGGTAAGAAAATACACTCTGGGCGTTCGCGCAACGACCAAGTGCTTGTCGACCTCAAACTCTTCACTCGCGCCAAACTGCGCGAGGTGGCCGATGCCGTGCGCACCCTCTTCGCCGAACTGCAAAAGCAGAGCGAACGCTACAAAGCGGTGTTGATGCCGGGCTATACCCACTTGCAAGTAGCCATGCCGTCGAGCTTCGGCCTGTGGTTCGGTGCGTATGCCGAAAGTCTGGCCGACGATATGCTCTTCCTCGAAGCTGCCTACCGCCTTACCAACCGCAATCCCCTCGGTTCGGCTGCCGGCTACGGTTCTTCGTTTCCCCTCAACCGCCAAATGACTACCGACCTGCTCGGCTTCGACACGATGGACTACAACGTCGTGTATGCCCAAATGGGCCGTGGCAAGATGGAGCGCAACGTGGCTTTCGCCCTCGCCTCTGTGGCCGGCACGGTGGCAAAACTGGCTTTCGACGCGTGCATGTTCAACTCGCAAAACTTTGCCTTCGTGAAGCTCCCCGACGAATGCACCACGGGTTCGAGCATCATGCCTCACAAGAAAAACCCAGACGTGTTCGAACTTATCCGTGCCCGCATGAACCGCCTGCAAACACTTCCGCAGGAAATGGTGCTGATAATGAACAACCTGCCCTGTGGCTACTTCCGCGACTTGCAGGAACTCAAAGAAGCTTTCCTCCCGGCGTTCGACCGCCTTACGGACTGCCTGCACATGGCTACGTACATCATCGAACGCATCAAGGTGAACGAGCACATACTCGACGACCCGCGTTACGATGCAATGTTCTCCGTAGAAGAGGTGAACCGCCTTGCAGCCGAAGGCACGCCGTTCCGCGACGCATACAAGAAGGTGGGACTCGACATTGAGGCCGGAAAATTCCAGCCCAACAAACAGATACACCACACCCACGAGGGTAGCATCGGCAACCTTTGCAATGAGCGCATAAAGCAGCTTATGGACAGCACATACGGCCGTTTCGGTTTCGACAAAGTCGATGCAGCGGTTGAGGCTCTCCTTGGCAGTTGCAAGTAACGTCCGCTCGTTAGCCGCTCTCCCCATCTCCCTTTCCCTAATCCCCCGTTAGTTTCTCCTTACTTCCTTTTAGCGCATGGTTTCCGACCCCACATGGATTTTTCTCATCGTGCTGTCGATCATACTCTTTGCACCGATGTTGCTCGAACGGCTCCGCATACCCTCTGTGGTGGGTATGATTTTTGCCGGCGTGCTTGTCGGGCCGCACGGCTTTGGGGTACTCGAACGCGACGGGAGTTTTGAACTCTTCGGCAAGGTAGGCATTTATTATATCATGTTCCTTGCCTCGCTCGAGATGAACCTGCAAGACGTGCAGCGCATCAAGGGACGAGCGGCGGCGTTGGGTCTGTTGAGTTTCTGCATTCCAATGATCCTGGGCTACGTGGCCAATACCGCAGTCCTGGGCTACGGCACGGCGGCCGCAACGCTGATAGCCGCCATGTACGCTTCGCACACGTTGATTGCCTATCCCATCGTTCTGCGCTACGGACTTTCGCGCTTGCAGAGCGTGAGCGTGGCGGTTGGCGGTACGATTGTGGCCGATACCCTAACGCTGCTCGTATTGGCCGTGGTGGGCGGAATGTTTAAGGAACAGGTGACAGGACTTTACTGGCTCCTGCTCGTGGCGAAAGTCGTAGTTTTGGGACTGGTGATTATCTACCTTTTCCCGAGGATGGGACGCTGGTTCTTTCGCCGCTACGACGACAGTGTGGTGCAGTACGTCTTTGTGCTTTGCCTCGTGTTTCTCGGTGCCGGACTGATGGAATTTGTAGGAATGGAAGGCATCCTTGGCGCATTCCTCGTGGGCATCGTGCTGAACCGTCTCATACCGCCGTCATCCCCCCTGATGAGCCACATTGAGTTCGTTGGCAACGCGCTTTTCATTCCCTATTTTCTTATTGGCGTGGGCATGCTCGTCAACCTCGGCGCACTTGTTGACCATCCCTCCACGCTCGTCGTGGCTGGCGTGATGATTGTCGTGGCCATAGTGAGCAAATGGAGCGCGGCGTTCGCTACGCAAAAGATTTTCCGAATGCAAGTAGGCGAGCGCAACCTGATGTTCGGCTTGACCGGCGCACGCGCTGCTGCTACGTTGGCCGTAGTGCTTGTGGGCTACGGCATCGTCCTGCCCGACGGCACGCACCTTCTTGGCGAGGAAGTGCTGAACGGAGCAATGCTCCTCATCCTCGTCACGTGCATTGTGAGTTCGTTCGTTACCGAAAACGCAGCCCGCAAATTGGCGGTGGAGCGCGACCGCGCCACCGACACAGCCGCTGTTTCGCCTGTTGCTCCCACCGACGAGCGTCCAGACCGCATTGTGATTGCGCTGAACAATCCCGACAGCCTTCCGGGACTTGTTAACCTCTCGCTCATGTTTCGCACGCCCCATTCTGCTGCACCGATTATCGCCCTGAACGTGGTGCTTGACAATAATCCCTCTACGCGCCAAAGGGGCGAAGAACAACTTGCGCACGCTGTGAAAATGGCTGCTGCCACCCACGTTCGCATCCAGACGTACCAGCGGTGGTCGGTCAACGTGGTGAGTGGCATTTCCCACACGCTCAAAGAACGCGCCGCATCAGACCTTGTGATGGGTCTTCACCACAAGGTCCGTCTGTCCGACTCCTTTTACGGCAAGCTTGGGCAAGACCTGCTCGCCGCCGTTGAAGCGCAAATTTTTATTTTTCGTTCGCTGATACCCCTCAACACCGTGCAGCGCATCCACCTGCTCGTGCCGCCTAAGGCAGAGTTTGAACCCGGTTTCGAGCCATGGGCCAATCGCCTGTTCCTGCTTGCCCGTCAGTTGAGCTGCGGTATTCAGGCTTACTCCGCTGCGCCCACGCTCGGTGCGCTCGAACGCTATGCCAAAAGGTATTACAATGGTGTGCCTCTCGGGCTGAACGAATTTTCCTCGTGGAACGACCTCATTCCCCTTGCTCATGCCTCCAACCGCGACCACCTCATGGCGTTCGTGTCTGCACGCCGCGGCACTATCTCGTTCCATAATTACCTTGAACGTCTGCCCGAACAAATTGAACGTTATTTCAGTTCGCGCAATGTGTTGATTGTCTATCCGCAACGCGGAATGCGCTAAAACAGTTGTTTTTGCTTGCAGAAAAGTTGCGTGTGTACAATTTTGATACCCTTTGCAACATATTTGCTATACGTTCGCCTTCCAATCCACTTACCTTTGCCGGTGTGAAAACGTTGGTGCGGACAGCCTGCGACAAAAGTAACGTTTGTGGCCTAGGGCATCCACTCCATTAATCAACACAAAAACAGGCGCACGCCTCTTCCGCTGCCGGCAAGGTGGGATATCGGAAAGGCATAGTCCCTCGCAATGGCGAACGAAAGTCGTTTGACGAAGTCCGCACCGCAGGGACAACACGAAACACACAAACCAGTGATGCCCGTTCCCCATGAGGGAGCAACGCAGGTTCTCCTGCTACCAATGTTGTCACACACTGAATTAGCTCATAGATAGGTTTAGGTTATAAGTAAAGAGATACTCGGGTAAAAAGGTTGTTAAGGCACGTTTTCTACGTATCTTTTCGGTTTCAGAAAACGTGAAATTGGTAAACGAAAAGGAGCGTTCGGGATTTGCAACCGAGTAGCAATCCCTGCTCCTGCAAGAATCCTATTAGGGCTCTTGCCAGATAGCCCCCAACGACGTGATGTCGGTGGGGGCTATCTGCTACTTGTGGATTGTTGGCGGCTACTCGTGATCGAACAGCGGTTATCTGAGACTGGAAGACGGTCGCCTGAGGCTGGATGTCTGCCTGTGGCGAGGGTAGGGGAGTGTCTCACATTTCCTGACTTCGTCAACGCTTCACCCAAATCTGTTTTCTGAGATTTCTAACCCGAAAAGCGGCTTTATGGCAAGATGCTTCTCAGTGAGGAACAGCGTTTCCGTTGAAAATCAGAGCGTACATTTATGCGATGAGTGAACGTACGTCATGAGGGTGAGTGAACGTACGTCTATAAGTTGAGTGAACGTACGTCTATAA
>CAVLCM010000107.1:0-10169 GCA_963661625.1 bacterium | reverse complement strand
CTCATGACGTACGTTCACTCATCGCATAAATGTACGCTCTGATTTTCAACGGAAAGCCTACTAAATACGAGGAGCACTGTCCAGCCCGATGGCGGACAATGCTCCTCGTTGGTTATTCGGTTGGGCGGAGAAGGTTATTCCTTGCACCAGTCTTCGTCGTTCCAGATGCGGCTATTGCTCTTGTCACTTTCGTCCACGTTATTGTCGGTCGAGGGAGTGAACTTTGTGCTGTTGGCAAGCACCGTTTGGGGAAAGAGGGTAAGTGCTTGCGCCTTGGGGATGCAGTATATTTTCTTTTTAGTCATGTCGGTTTGTTTAGGGTATTATCGAACAATCTTTTTACCATTCACTACGTATACGCCGCCCTTCTGCATGGTCTGTACGCGACGGCCGTAGAGGTCGTAGACGGGAGCGGAGGCAGGTGTGGTGGCTACATTCGTGATGCAGATGCCTGTGGTTGCGTCGCCGTGGTTAACGAGGAACGACTTGGGTGCGCTGGCGCTCTCCGTAGTGGGGAGAACGTAGCAGCGGAAGGCCGTCACCTTGCCCTTGTCCGTCGTTACGCCAAAGGCAGTACCGGCGCTGTTGAGCTTGTAGCGGCCTGCGCCGATGGTCTCGTTTGTGAAGCTGCCTTGCAATGAAGCACCCGACACACTGACGGGCGAGGGCGAAGCAACAACGGCTGCATCGGTCTTTGTGATGTTCCACTCCGTCACGTCGTCCGGGCAATAAACGAGGCAGGGCTGACCAGCCACATTCTCGTCGGTGGAGGCAGTGAACGTGAGCGTTGCCGTGCCGTCATCGTCCGTCGATACGTTGCTGAACTGTTCGAGGCGTGCGGAAGTGCCGAAGTCGGCGGCCGACACGGCAAACGGCAAGCATACGCTGTTCCACCCTGCGGTGTTCGAGCGAGAGTAAGTAAGCGCTTCGGCGGTGAAGTTGCTGGGCGAGTAGAAGTCTGTCTTGTCGGTCAGCACCACGTTGTAGGCAGTATTGGTCGATGCGTCCACCACGTTGGTTGTCTGCACGAGTGTTTCGGGCAGCGTTGCCTTCGTCGTTTGTTCCTGAATGAAAGCCAAAGCGTTGCCTTCCAATACGGGGATGGTGGCCGCTGTGCCGTCGGTGTAGACGGTGTTGCTCTTGTCGGCGGTGAGAGCGTCGGCGTGGTACACTTTCAGTTCGTAGGTCGTTGCGTCGGCGCTGGGCAGCGTCACGTCGGAGCCGTCGGCCTGAGCCACCTTCAGCACCATCGTCTTGTCGGCGAGGGCTGTCACTACGCTCTCGGGCAGGGTGAAGGTATTGGTGTTGGCGAAGTAGAGCAAATTGCCGTCGGAGTCGTACACCTTGTAGCCCACAGCGCCTTCGCCCGTAACGGTGATGGTGTTGTCGGTCTGCGAATAGGTATAGCCGCTGGCGTAGTGGCCGGTGGTGAAGTCGGAGTATGAACCAACGTCGCCACATTTGCCCACGGCATCTTCATCGCTGTAGTCGGTGCGGAGAATTTGGTTGCCCGCGGAGTCGTAGAGGTAGTTGCCGTTGTGGTCTATGGCTGGTTCGTGTTTGATGTGGTTTTCGATGAAGAGAATGTTGCCCTTGGGCTTGGCATAAGAGTGCATCTTCTCAAGCGCGGCGTCAATCATGTCCTGCGTGTTCTCTGTCCAGTAGTTTGCATAGTCGCCAATCATGCGCGTTTCGAAAGGCACGAAGAAGCCGTATGCCTCGAAGAACTCGCTGAGGTCGTCGCCCGTCACCTCGCAGCATTTGAGGGCAAACTTCAAGAAGTCCCCGCTGGCAGGTGTGGGGTTAGCTTGCGAACCTGTGCTGTGGTTGAGCGGGTCGCGACGTAGAGCGCGGAAGAGCTCACGGCAGAAGTCGGGCTTGTAGCCAGCCACTTCGTAGTAGAGATAGAGCTTGAGGTAGAGTGTGTTGCGGTCCCAGAGGTTGTAGTCGTGCCAAGAAGTGCCTGCGGCATAGAGTTTGGCGATGTCGGCAAACTTGCGGCCGTTGAGGCGCGTGGAGGTCTTGCCGTTCAGGTGGACGATGATTTGTGAGAAGAGGTTGTTGGAAATCTCCGTGCAGCCAATCATGTTGATCATGCTCTGGTGGTTGTGGCCGTTCTCGTGGGCCGGCCCCCAAAGTGAGCCGCCGCCGGCTGCCATGTTGTCGTAGTTGAGCACTTCACCCAATGTACTCTCATTATAATAGGTGCCGTAGGTGGTGGCAAACATATAATTATAGGTGCAGGAGTAGAAGCCGTTGACGTTGTTCCAGCGGTCGTAGTAGTCGTTGATGGCCATTTTTTCGTGGAACACGTCCATCATCCAGTCCCAGAAGTCCACAATCTCGCGCATCTTCTCGGGGATGTACTGCTTAGTGAGTGTGCCGTTGAGTTGATAAATGAGGTGGCGGCCCTTCATCATCACGAAACTCTTTTGGAAGAGTCCATCGCTTACCATCTGCTTCCAGTTGTCATCGGTGTTGATGCCCTCGCGCGTAGCGTCGAAGTAGCCGTCCACCGTGCCGCCCTCAATGTGGATAGGCAGGTTGGCGTAGTCGGCAAGTTTCTTGGAGGTTGAGGTCGTGTCAGTTTCTACGGTGTAGATGAGGTAGAGCGCACCTTCAGTTGTTGTACTCACCACGTTCAAGCCCTTGGTAAGCGTAGCAAGTTGTGAACCCTGGCTGTCGGTCTTACCCACGCTTCGCAGGGTAAGCGTAGCACCCTCAGGGATGTCATCGCCCACATAGATATAGGTAGCTTCGTAGGGATTAATCCAAATGCCTGTGGGGTTGCTCAGGCTGGTGTATTCGTTACCTATCTTCAAGAGGTTGTTCCACGTGCCGGCATTGGAGTAGGGCTGTACGTCACGTACGCGGAATATTTTTTCCCACGTTGCCCACGATGAGTTCTTTGCCTTTACGGCAGCTGCCTGCAAGGTTTCGGAGTCAACGCCGGCATCGTTGAGTGCCGTTTTAAGTTCGTCGTCGCTCAGATTCTTATATTCGGCTGCGAGTTCGGTGCAGTAACTGTCGGTAAAGAATTTGGGATATGCCTCGTTGTAAGTGGCTATCTTGGTCTTTTCTGTATTGAGGTTGTCGTAGGCCGTCTTTTGTGAGGCAATTTCGTCGTCGGTCATATCCGAAGCTGCGAAGTACCATTCAGAGGCTTTTGCTGTGGTAGCCCAAATCACCATATTGCCACCGCTTTGGCAATGAATGGCTTTCGCCGTGTTGGTAGACATGGCTATGGTGAAATGCGATTCGAAGCGATTATCGGTGGACGACACCTTCAAGCCTGTGTAGTCGCCGCTTGTGGCTTCTGTGCTTTGACTCGTACACTGCGTGTCGTCATCCGTGCGGACAATGGAGATGTACTGGCCAGTCAGAGCGTTCTGCACTTGGTAGTAACCCTCCGAGCCACTCACAGCAGTCAGTTTCCAGAGCTGTGCCGCGTCTTTGGAGCGCACATCATCGTGCGAGAGTTTGCTGTTTCCATTATCGGTCAGCGCATGGCTTGGATACATCACGCTGTAAAGTTTCACGTAACTGCCGTCGGTGGGGATGTCCGAGAGGTGTCCGTCCAAATTGTCAAAGATGGCACGCACTGCATCGTCGGTCATGTCAACGCTTTCGAGCGTCCAGTTGGAGCCTGTGCCGGCTGTGGGTGTCCACTGCACAATCTTGTGACCGTCGCCCATGGCGTGGATAGCGCCACCTTCTGAACCTTTCCCATCGCCAGAGAAGTCGCTGTTTTTGGAGATGTTCACGTAGTAGTCATCAGTTCCGTTTTTGGGATAATAGCGCACATAGAGCGTTTTGGCAGAAGAATTGGAACTGCCAAAGTCGAGATACTTACCCGTGGCGAGGTTGCGGAAGGTGTAGCCTCCGCCGCTCTGCTCTTCGACAATCCATATTTGCTGGTTCTCGTTGTCGCCCGAGATTAGCGTTTGCGTCGATTCGGTGGAGCCGTCGTCGGTGATATACCAGGCTGCGTTGGTGAAGTAGCCAGAGTTGGTACTGGCGTTGCGTGCCGTGCGGATGCGCACCTTTCCGCCTTCCAGAATGGCGAGCAGTTGGCTTTCCTTTTCGTAGGCGGCTACGGCTGAGTCGAAGGCCGTTTGTTGGGCGTCGGTGAGCGTCACTGGCTGGAAGTTCCAAAGGGAGTTGGCATCGCTCGACCCGTCGAAGAATGTCCACGAGTACACGTCGCCCTTGCTGGAGCTTCCGCCAAGGTTTGTGGCACCGGTGTTTTTGTCGGTTGAGTTGAAGCCGAACGAGGCGTTGTCGCGTATGTCGTAGGAATAGCTTTTGCTGTTTTGGGCGATGGTGAAGCCGTAGGCGGTATTGCCCATCTTGTACTGCGCGTTCTTTGTGCCGGAAAGGCTCTGCACATAACGTCCGCTCAGGGCGTTCTTCAGAGCCGTGGTACCGTCGCCTTGGTCGATGAGGTACCAGTATTGCGAAAAGTCACCGTCGTTGTCCGTCGAGGTGTAGTCGAGCGTCGTCACGCCACGGCTGCTATTCTCGGCCACGGCATAGGTGGAGTTTTTGTAGTTGACGATGCGGTAGAGCTGCGTCTCGCTGGCCGTGGGGGTGGAGAAACCATTGGCCGCCATATATTCGGCTTGCAAGGGCCAGAAGCCCCATTCGGAGTTGGAGAGTTTGCTTGTTTTGCCGTCGTTGGCTGCATAGCCGGCTATCTTCGAGGCAGTGTACCAGTTGTAACTGATCGTGCTCGTGGAACTGCTCTTAATGTTGAACCACGTGTTGCTCGTGTCGCCGGTATTGTCGTTCTGGCCGATGTACACTTCTGAGCTTTCGTCCGACAGTGTGGCTACCGTGCCCTCATCACTCACGGCCACCATGTAGCGGCCGGTGCTTACGTTCTTCACGGTGTAGAAGCCCGCCTTGCCGTCCACAGCAGTAACCACCCATTGTTGGGCCCCTGAACTGGCGTTCAATGCCTGGGCTTTGAGCGTTCCGCTGTCGTCGTAGAGGAAGGGGCTTGCAGCTGAACCGTTGCCGCCACACTTAATGTAGTAGGTTTTGCCGCTTACGAGTTCGCTGACGTTTTGCGCCCATGCGTCTTGCGCACAGAGCAGCGTAGTGAACGCAAGCAGCCACAAGAGGAGTAGATGTGTCTTGTTTTTCATGCGTGTTATATTGTTTTGTTTGTTTTTCATCTTCCTTACGTAGTGAGAGTCCGCGCAAAGCAACGGCTTTACGCAGACATGGCAAAAGTAGATTGATTTACATAAAATTGCAAACTCTGCTGCACTTTTCGTAAGGAAACTGCCCAGATTTATACTTAAAGAACTACCCATGTTTCTATTTGACGACAACAAACCATGAGATAAATTAACGACAATAGAGACAATGGGAGACAATAAGCTGCGCACTTGTTGCAAGTTCGTTGGCCGAAAATAGATTGTCTCTATTGCCTCCATTGTCGTTAAACCCTTGCACATCTGTCGTAGCGGAGAAACGCCCAGTCAACTCCTACGAAAGTGTTAAAAAGCCATCATTTCTATGTTGCTTAACACATTTACCCCCCCCCTATTTCGTTATGTTAACGTCGGTTTTTATATTTGCACAGCTTCATTGCGCGAGAGAGACACGTATAGCGCAAAGGGCTTTTTACAGTATAGACTTACGGTCAGACAATAAACATCAAACTTACTTTTATATGACTTTCAAAACATTACTCTTCTCGGCGGCTGCAACTATGTTTGCATCTACCGCCACGGCGCAGATCAGCGAACTTACGGAGCTGAGCGAGTCGAAGACTTATACCATCTCGAACGCCCGCGGCGGCATCGCAACCGAGGGGTCTTCGTCCACCTCTTGCACGAAGTCAACGTCTATATCCACAAGTGATGTGAATCACCAGTGGGTATTTATCAAGTCCACCATATACACCGAAACCCCTTCCTACTACCTTTATAATGTAGGTGCAGGCAAGTTCATGAGCTACAGCGGCAACAGCGTCACTCTGACCGATGTCTCGAACCTTAGCCTCAACAACTGCTTCAAGGTGGAAAAGGCTGCACTGACAGAATCGAATATCACAGCATACTTCAAGATTAGTTCGGCTACATCGTCCAGTAATTTCTTCGCACTGTCAGACGGTTTGTCTGGCGGCATGGGCTTTACCACAGAGAACAAATATAACGACTACGGCGCACGCGTAAACTTCACCGAAGCAAGCACGAGCTATACTGACGAAACGGCAAAGAATGCTGTGACTACGTTGGAAAACACTACTCTGACCAGCACAATAGAAGCTATCAAAACCGCCGTTGGCGAAAACGCTGGCAAGATAGGCTATCCCACAACCGATGCCTATACCGCTTTCACCACTGCTGTTAGCGCCACGGATGCTACATATCTGACCAAGAACAGTGCCGTAAGCACAGTACTCGCCAAGGCCAACATGACACTCCCCACCGACGGCAAGGCTTATTACATTCACCCGGTGAATAAGGGTGCTTCGGACAAAACCACTTACTATCTCTACACCAATACGAGCGGCAAGTTGCATTTCACCACGACGAAAGGAAGCAACACCATATTCTATGCTCACAAGGTAGGCGAGAAGTTCATCTTTACCAATAACGCTGGTAAGTATATTACGTTCCGCGCAGATGGCCAAACCGCTGCCAACCAAAGCAACGGTGTACTCGACGAATATAACAGTGTGTGCCAGTTCGCCATTTTGCCGTTCTACTTCTCGGGTACGGGAGAGTCTACAAGCAACAGCAACGTAACAAGTGCCACCACCGAATATTTGGGCCTCACGATGCTGCAAGCCTACATGGAATCCACTAACACGGCTCAGACTGGCGACCACTATCTTATGCTCAAAACATCCGAAACCGCCATTGACAATCCGTTCCACAATGGTGCCAAAGCCGATATCTACTACACTACAAACGGCAACACCTGCGCATACTACTTTGAGGAAGCCGATCAGGAAAACGCTTTCAAGGCTACTGAGATGAAGGTAGGCGAAGAGACGATGTACTTGGGCAGCTACAGTTCGCCCTTCCCCGTGGTTCTGCCCGAAGGCCTTACCGCCTACAAGGTGAGCCAAGCCGGCGAAACGGCTACGCTCAGCCCCATCGACGGACAGGTAATCCCTGCCAGCACGGGTGTAATTATTAAGGCTGAAAATACCACTGAGGTTATCCCCGTTGCTCGTACAACGGAGGAAATCCCCACTGTGGACGACAACAAACTCAAGGCAAGTACTGGCAATGCCATCGACAGCGAAGTTAACGCATTCATCCTCGGCCGCGACAACAGCAGTCTTGCAGCCAACTTCTACAAACTGAGCAGCACCAACCGCACCATCAAGCTCTACAAGGCTTATCTCGACCTCACGGCAAGCAGTTCCAACAAACTGACGCTCAACTTCGGCGGCGTAATCAGCGGCATCAATTCCGCCAACATCAGCGAACCTGCCAAGGCACAGTCCGTTTACGACCTCAGCGGCCGCCGCGTAAGCAAGCCCGCACACGGCTTCTACATCGTCAACGGCAAAAAGACGCTCGTAAAATAATCTCCCCCATCCTACCCCAAACCACAAAAAGACCATTCAAATGAAGAAATCATATATAAGCCCCAAGAGCTGCACCATCACCTTCGCCTACGAGAGCAGCTTGCTCACAAGCAGCATCAACGGCATTGGCGTGAAAGAAAGCGACGAGGATGCCCGCGACGCTTCAGAAGCAGCCTCCAACCACAGCATCTGGAACAACAACGACTGGATGAAGGACGGAGAATAAGCTACCTCGCCTATTCCAGCACAGGCCATTACAAAACGGACTGCCCTACATACAATTTGTTGGGCAGTCCGTTTTTTGGAAACGACAATAGAGACAACGTTTGCGTAATTGCCACAAATTTTGCCTGTCAGGCGTTGCCGTTGCAAAGAAAAGGCAGGTTGATTTGCTCATACACAAAAGATTTCCTAATTTTGCAAACCGAAGTGTAAGCCCACACGGCCGGGCGGCTGCTCAGGCGGCACCGAGACACGGCTAAACGCTTCGCAAACTACGCATATAAAACAAAAAAGAATAAACCAAAAATGAAAAGAACATTCCAGCCCCACAACAGGAAGAGAAACAACAAGCACGGTTTCCGTAAACGTATGCAAACTGCCAATGGCCGCCGCGTGCTGGCTGCCCGCCGCGCAAAGGGTCGCAAGAAGCTGACCGTTTCCGACGAGGTTCACGGCAAGAAGTAAACCGCCTTCGGGGACTTAACGCCCCGCTCTTTCGAGGCTCACAATCGAAACACACGCCGCATCGTTCCACAGAGCGATGTGGCGTTTTGTTTGTTACGCAACCAAACAGAGGAGTTTGGGTTTTGACGACAATACCATCGCCGTCCGTACGGAGCAAACGAAGCCGGCGCACAGGCCAGAAAACTTGTTGTTTCCGCCTGTGCGCCGGCTTTGAGGGAACTCCCAGGTGGGAGATTAGTAGTTTTCAGCGCGGAGTTCGAAGTAGCTCTGCGGATGATTGCAAACGGGGCAAACCTCGGGAGCCTTCTGGCCCACAACGATGTGGCCGCAGTTGGAGCACTGCCATACGCAGTCGCCGTCGCGGCTGAACACGATGGCATCCTCGATGTTCTTCAAAAGGCGGCGGTAGCGTTCCTCGTGAACACGCTCGATGGCACCGACCATCTCGAACTTAGTGGCAATCTCTTCGAAGCCCTCCTCGCGAGCCTGCTTGGCGAAGGTGGCATACATGTCCGTCCACTCGTAGTTTTCGCCGTTGGCAGCATCGGCCAGGTTCTCTGTAGTCGAGGGCACTGCGCCGCCGTGCAAGTACTTGAACCACATCTTGGCGTGTTCCTTCTCGTTGCGCGAAGTCTCCTCGAAGATGTTAGCCATCTGCACGTAGCCGTCCTTCTTGGCCTTCGAGGCGAAGTACTGGTACTTGGTGTGTGCTTGCGATTCGCCGGCAAAAGCTGCCTGCAAGTTCTTTTCAGTCTGCGTTCCTTTCAGTTCTTTCATTGGTTGGGTAGGGTTAAGTAGTTAGATATAAGGTTATTTTCCGAAGAAGCGGTTGTAAAGTCCCTCGAAGCCACGGCCGTGACGAGCCTCGTCGCGAGCCATCTCGTGCACAGTGTCGTGGATAGCGTCGAGGTTCAGTTCCTTTGCGCGCTTGGCAATGCGAGCCTTGTCCTCGCAAGCGCCAGCCTCAGCGTTCATGCGCTTTTCAAGGTTCGTCTTCGTGTCCCACACGAGGTCGCCGAGCAGTTCAGCAAACTTAGCAGCGTGTTCAGCCTCTTCCCAAGCGTAACGCTTGAAGGCTTCGGCCACTTCGGGATAGCCCTCGCGGTCGGCCTGGCGGCTCATGGCCAGATACATGCCAACCTCCGTGCATTCGCCGTTGAAGTGAGCGTTGAGGTCCTTTATCATTTCCTCGTCGCAGCCCTTAGCCACGCCGAGTTCGTGTTCGGCAACAAATTCCATCTTGCCGCCTTCGTTCAGTTCCTTGAACTTCGATGCAGGCACGCCGCACATGGGGCACTTCTCGGGAGCGTGTTCGCCTTCGTAAACGTAACCGCAAACGGTGCAGATGAATTTCTTTTTCATAGTGAGTGTAAGTTTTTGAGTGAGTTATGTTGTTGTCCTTGCGCCTCGGAGAACAGCCCCAGGCGACTTGTTTTCATTTTGTCAATGCGCATTTTCCGCACAGGCTGGGCAAAGCCCTTTGAAGTAGAGCTGCGCCTCGTCCGTTTGGAAACCATCGGGCAGCAGGGCATTGCCAACGAGGCATTTGTTGGCCAAAGGCACGTCGAAAACCCGTCCGCACCCCTTGCACAGGAAGTGGGCGTGCGGGGCAGTGTCCGCGTCGAAGCAACTATTGCGCTCATCAATCGCCAGTTGCAGAGCAGCGCCTTTTTCGGTCAGCAAACGAAGCGTGTTGTACACGGTGGTCTTCGAGAGCGTTGGCATCGCAGGGTGCAGGGCCAGGTATATCTCGTCTGCCGCTGGGTGCGTGCGGTGGTCGATCAGGTATTGCATCACAGCCAACCGTTGCATCGAGGGCTTCACCCCATGCGCTTCGAGCCGATCAAGGGCTTCATTCGTACTTGATTGCAGATTTGTAATCATTACATCTTTGTTTACGATGCAAATATAAGGACTTGTTTTA
>CAVLCM010000106.1:0-10180 GCA_963661625.1 bacterium | reverse complement strand
ACGTACGTCATTAAAGAGGGTGGACGTACGTCGTTAGATGAAGCCTTCTTCGAGTGAATACGTAACTCGTTGATTTTCAATATGCGCCATTTGGTGGTGCAAAAAAAGTGATGAAGTCAGGAGCAAGTCCAAAGTCCCATTTTACAGTGTTTCGGGCAGGCCTTTTTGGCTCTTTTCGGTTTTAGCGGACAGCAATAATTTTCTATTTTTGCACCTATGTACAACGCACGCATACCCCACATACTCATTATATATACGGGGGGGACAATCGGCATGATAGAAAACCCCGAGACTGGGGCTTTGGAAAACTTTGATTTTGAGCAGTTCAAGCGCTATGTGCCTGAGCTGATGCAGTTTCATTACCACATCGACGCACTTGCCTTTGACCCACCCATTGATTCGAGCGACATGGAGCCGCGTTACTGGGTGAAGATGGCACACATCATCACCGACCACTACGACTCGTATGATGGCTTCGTATTGCTCCACGGCACCGACACGATGGCCTACACAGCATCGGCGTTGAGCTTTATGCTTGAAAACATCGGGAAGCCCGTCATCATCACTGGTTCGCAGTTGCCCATCGGACAGTTGCGCACGGACGGCAAGGAAAATCTGCTGACGAGCATCGAGATAGCTGCCGCACGCGACCAGAACGGCTGGCCCGTGGTGCCGGAGGTGTGTATCTTTTTTGAAAGCCGACTGATGCGCGGCAACCGCACGACGAAGTTCAACTCTGAGGGCTTCAACGCCTTCCGCTCGTTTAACTTCCCCTCGTTGGCTCATGCAGGCATCCACATAAAATACGAGACGCACCTCATACGCCGCCCCCGGCCTGAAGCGAAATTTAAGCCTCACTTTCTACTCGACAACAACGTGATGATACTCACCATCTTCCCTGGCATACGCAAAGAAGTGGTGGACGTGTGTGCCAAGGTGTCGGGACTGAAAGCCGTGGTGCTGAAAACGTTTGGCGCAGGCAATGCCCCCCAAAAGCCGTGGCTCGTGGAGAGCATCCGTAAATTGATAAACAAAGGCGTGATTGTGGTGAACATTACGCAGTGCTTCAAAGGCACAGTGGAGATGGGACGATACGAAACCGGTTTGCAACTGCAACAAGCAGGCGTGCTGAACGGTTACGACAGTACGGCGGAGGGAATGCTCACGAAACTGATGTTTCTCTTCGGTCACGACTATCCGCGCGAGGAGGTGATACGCCTCGTGAACACCAACATAGCCGGGGAAATCACCGTCAACTGATTTTCCTCGTGCTGAACGCGCGCATATACCTATAATATATGTACAAGTATTTCGCCCTTCTCCTTACGTTCGTACTCCTTACCGCTTGTAGCCCCACAAAAGTAAGCGACAAGGCAGACGGAAAGTCGTTGCTGCGCTACGCCACGTTGCTTACGATGGAAGAGAGCGACAGCTTCTGCACGGCGACCGTTGCCAACCCTTGGCGAAAAGGCGACTATTTGGCTCGCTACGTGCTTGTGCCGAAGGAAAGGCCCATACCCTCGCAGTTGCCCGAAGGCATCGTGCTGCGCACCCCGTTGCAAGGAAACGCCCTCACAACATCGGTGCATTTAGCGTTGCTGTCGGAACTCGGCGCGTTGAAGCAAGTGAGCGGCGTGGCCGACACGGCGTATATAGTGAGCCAAGAACTGAAAGACTATCTCCGCCGACACACAGAGGTGAAATACCTCGGGGCGAGCATGCAGCCCAACGCCGAACTCTATCGCGTTGCCTCGGCCAAGGCCGTGTGGGTGTCGCCCTTCGAGAATGCCGGCAACGGCGTATTGGAGCAGATGGGCTTCCCCCTCATACAATGCGCCGACTATATGGAAACATCTCCCCTTGCCCGGGCGGAGTGGGTGCGCTTCTACGGACGGCTGGTGGGGAAGGGCCGAGAAGCCGACTCACTGTTCGCCGCCGTTGAGAGCAAGTACAACACTCTCAAAAAACGTGCCGCCGAACACCCCTCGAAGCAACGCCCCACTGTGATGTGCGATCTGCGGACGGGCGCGGTATGGTATCAGCCCGGCGGCAACAGCACCATGGGGCAACTCATTGCCGACGCAGGTGGACGTTACTTGTGGGCAGACCGCCACGAGAGCGGAAGCATACCACTCAACATGGAAAGCGTGTACAAACGAGCGCACAACGCCGATATTTGGCTCGTGAAGTGTGGCGCGCCGCAGCCACTCACCTATGCGATGATGCAGCACGAATGTCCACAATACGCTGCTTTCGCCGCTTGGAAAAACCGCAAGGTGTTTGTGTGCAACACGTTGGCCACGCCTTTCTACGAAACGGTCCCTTTCCACCCCGAATTGCTCTTGCAGGACTTTGCCGACATCTTTTGCGGCCGCACGCAAGAGCTGCACTATTACAAACCGCTCTGAGGCGGCCCCCGTTTTGATATTGCCGCAATGAAACTTTCCCTTCTCCTGTTCGTCGTATTGTCCATTCTCTCGCTCTTTGTGGGGAGCGTGCATCTTTCCGCCGAGGACGTGTGGCTTGCACTCTGTGGAGGAGGCGACGAAATGGCGAGGTTTGTGGTAGTAGATACCCGTTTGCCCCAAATGCTTACCGCCGTGTTGGCAGGCAGTGCGCTGGCTGTAAGCGGCTTGGTGATGCAGACGCTCTTTTCTAATCCCCTTGCCGACCCTTCGCTGCTTGGCGTGAACAGCGGAGCTTCGCTGGGAGCGGCACTGTCGCTGCTGCTCTTTGGAGGCGGTTGGACGGCGGTGGGTGTGAGCCTTTCAAGTGCATTGCTTACCGTGGTTTGCGCCTTTGCAGGATCGTGTGTGGTGATAGCTCTGCTGACCGTTTGCAGCCGTTTGCTCCGCGGCAATTTGGAACTGCTCGTGACGGGCGTGATGCTCAGTTTTATCCTATCGGCCCTTATTTCGCTGTTGAGTTTCTATGCCACGGCCGACGGAGTACATTCTTTCGTTGTTTGGGGATTGGGTAATTTCTCGGGCGTGCCGCTTAGCCGCGTGCCGCTCATGGCCCCGCTCGTTGTGTTGCCTTGTTTGCTGATCGGCCTCTTTGCCAATCAACTCAACGCCTTGCTTTTGGGTGAAGACTATGCCCGAAACCTCGGCGTAAGCGTGCAACGCATACGCACGGTGCTGCTTCTGCTTACGGGCCTGCTTACTGCTGCCGTCACTGCCTTGTGCGGTCCTATATCGTTTGTGGGACTTGCCGTGCCGCACATTGCCCGTCTTATTCTCCGCACCGCTAACCATCGCCGTCTGCTCCCCGTCTGTCTTGTGATGGGGGCGAACGTGGCGTTGCTTTCGCTCATCGTGTCGCAAATTCCCGGCGAGCGAGGCACCCTCCCCTTAGCAGCCATTACGCCTCTATTCGGTGTGCCGGTAGTGGCGTATATCCTTCTGCGCAAGTAACGGCGAAACTACACAAATAGCGGCGCGGCTTTCAAGGATTGTCTTGGAAGCCGCGCCGCTGTTGATGGCGTGTTTGAGTTTGCTTATGCCGCCGGACTTACTTGTTGGAGTAGCCCAATTTGCTCAACACTTCGTTGCTGATATCGATGCTGGGCGAAGCGAAGATGATGCCCGTGTCTGATGCCCGGTCAAGGATGAGCTGGAAGCCCTTCGACGTGGCGATGGACTTCACGGCATTGTATATTTCCTCTTGGATGGGTTCGATGAGGCTTTGGCGTTTCTTGAAGAGTTCGCCCTCAGGACCGAAATACTTCTTTTTGAGGTCGGCTGCTTCCTTCTCCTTGTCGACGATAGCCTTTTCGCGTTCTTTCTTCTGTGCGTCGCTCAGGAAGACGCTCTCGTTCTGATAGTTCTTGTAGAGCGTTTGCGCCTTGTTGTTGAGAGCCTCCACTTCCGCTTGCCACGACTTTGACGTTTGGTTGAGCTGTTCGTTGGCACGTTCGTAGGCGGGGATGTTGGAAAGGATGTACTCCATGTCTACAAGCGCATACTTCTGCGCCTGTGCGCCGGCTGCGGCAAGCAGCACGAGGAGCGTTAGCATTATCTTTTTCATACGTTGACGAGTTTGTTTGTCTTATGCTGTGGGGGGCGCAGGGTGCGTCGCCCGTTAGAACTCCTGTCCGATGATGAAGTGGAACTGCGATCCGCCAGCACGCTTGCCGCTGTAACCGCTGATCTGCTTCTGGAAACCGTATGCCCAGTCGATACCCATCAAGCCCACCATGGGGAGCAGGATGCGCACGCCGACACCGGCCGAACGCTTCATGTTGAACGGGTTGAACTTCTTCACGTCTGACCATGCGTTACCGCCTTCGATAAAGGCGAGAGCGTAGATTGAGGTAGACGTTTCGAGCATGAGCGGATAGCGTAGTTCAAGCGTCATGCGGCTGTATGCGTAGGCATCGCCGTAGTAGGAGTTGTTGCCCGAGAGCGAACCGTTCTCGTAACCGCGCAAGCCGATGGTCTCCGTGAGGTAACTGGTGGAGTAGCCCGACATGCCGTCGCCGCCCACGTAGTAGGTTTCGAAGGGCGACTTCTTGTGGCGGTTGTAGGCACCCAAGATGCCGAACTCGCAACGCGTCATCAAGACGGGAGCTTTCACCGCACTGCTGAGAGCTGTGAAGTTGCGGAACTTCAGCTTCCACTTGTGGTATTCAATCCAACGGTACTTCTCTTGCAGCTCGTTCTGGTAATTAGCACTCTGGTAGTCGGTGCCAAGCGTCTTGTAGTTGCGGCCGTCCCAAAGCGAGTAGGGCGGTGTGAGCGCAAGCTGGAGCAAGAACTCCGAACCCTTGCGGGGGAAGAACGGGTGGTCCGTAGAGTTGCGCTGCAAGGAGAGCGTAAGGTCAATCTTGTTACAGTTTCCGTCGGTCAGCAGGAAGTACTGCCACGACTTAAGCATATAGCGCGTGTAGCCCAGTTCGGCCATGAATGTGAAGTAGTCATCGGGCCAGCGCAGACGCTTACCGAAGCCAAGGTTCAGCGTGAGCAACTTGACGTATTTGTCGGGGTCGTAAGCGTCGGTATAGTAGTTTGAACTTGTTCCGTAACCGTAGGCGTAGTTCAGGTAGTTGTTGTAGTAGTTCTGGTTGATGTAGTTGGAGTTGACATCGCTCTGCTTACTATACGAAATGCCGAACGACAACTGGTTGGGCCGCTTGCCTCCCAGCCACGGTTCGAGGAACGAGAGCGAGTAACTCTGGTAGTAAGTACCGTTGGTCGACACTTGGAGCGAAAGTGTCTGGCCGTCGCCCTGAGGAATGAAGCCGCCGCGCTTGATGCCTTTTCGGAAAAGGTTTTGCACGGAGAAATTGGTGAACTTCAACCCGACGCGCCCGATGATACCCGTCTGGCCCCAGCCGGCTGAGAGTTCTATTTGGTCGCCGCCCTTCGTGGTGAGGGGGTAGTTGAGGTCGACCGTGCCCGTGACAGGGTCAGGCTTGATACCGCTTTGGCCAAACTGCGACTGAAGGGCTTCAGGGTCGAACTGGTTCATCTGCGCAAGGTCCTGAATGGAACGCTTGATGCTCTCCATCGAGAAGAGGTCGCCCGGTTTGGTACGCAGCTCGCGGCGGATGACGTTTTCGTAGACGCGGTCGTTGCCCGAGATACGCACGTGGTTGAACGTAGCCTGCTGACCCTCGGATATACGCATTTCGAGGTCGATGGAGTCGCCGTCGATGTTCACCTCAACGGGGTTGAGGTTGTAGAACACGTAGCCGTTGTTGTAGTAGAGGTTGCCGATGGCATCGTCGTCCGACGTGAGACGCTTGTTGAGCAGCGTCTGGTTGTACACGTCGCCCTTCTGCATTTGCAGAATGCGTTCGAGCAGGTCAGAGTTGTATACCGTGTTGCCCACCCACGACACGTTGCGCAGGTAGTACTTCTTGCCCTCGTAGAGGTTGAGGTGTACGTTGACGTGTTTTTCGTCTACCGTCTCGATGCTGTCGCTCACGATTATAGCGTCGCGATAGCCCCACGAGTTCATCTTTTCGATGAGGAGGTCTTTGTCCTCGGCGTACTTCTCGGGCAGGAACTTGTGCGAACGGAAAAGCTTGAACGGGCGGATGGAACGCTCCGATGTCTTTTTCATCGCCTTTTTGAGCTTGATAATTTGCGCCTTGTCGTCAACGCCTGTGATGTAGATGTGCTTAACGCGCGTCTTCTGGTTCTTGTCGATGTTTATGTCGACAATCACGCGGTTGTCGCCCGTCACGTCGTCTCGCTGCACGATGTTGACGGCGCAGTTCTTAAAGCCCTTCTCCTCAAAGTGCTTCTTTATATAGTGTTCTGCGCGGTTTACCATGTCGGTGGTAATCTGGTTGCCGAGCTGGAACCCGATAATCTTTTCGCAGTCCTCGCGCTCAGACTTCTTTACACCCGTATAATTGATGCTCGATATGCGCGGCTGTGCCGTCAGCTTGACGTGCAGATAAGCCTTGCCGTCGACAATGCTATCGGCTACAATTTCCACGTTCGAAAACACCTTTTGCGCCCAGTACTTGCGTATGGCCTCGCTGATGTCGGGGCCAGGTATCTCGTAGCTCTGCCCAACGACAAGGCCGGAGATGTTTTGCAGGTAGTCCGCGTCGTAGCCCTTCATCTCGTCCACGACAAGACCGCCGAGCACGTAGCTCGGGTGGTTGGCGGTGTATGTGATGACGGGCGTTTGCGCTGCGCCTCCGTCAGGGGTTTCCGTTTGTGCCTTTGCCGCGCCGAAGCTCATGAGGGCAAGGGCGAGTGCCAGCACGTTGCGTGAGGAATATTTCATTTATTGCGATGGATAACGGCATTGCGTACGTTCACGCAGTTGCCTTATTTCTGTTTGTTGCTTACTTGTTCGCTCGTTTTGCCGTAGCGGCGTTCGCGGTTTTGGTACCACGCGATGGCCTCTTCAAGGTCCTCTTTGTGGAAGTCTGGCCAGAAGGTGGGGCAGAAGTAGAACTCCGTGTAGGCGCACTGCCACAGCAGATAATTGCTCAGTCGTACCTCGCCGCCTGTGCGGATAAGGAGGTCGGGGTCGGGCATGAAACTCGTTTCGAGGCGCGAGGAGATAAACTGCTCGTCGATGTCGGCGGGTTGGAGCGTGCCTTGCTTCGCCTCTTCGGCTATGCGCTTAACGGTCTCCGTGATTTCCCAGCGCGAACTATAACTCAGGGCGATGACCATCGTCATGCCCGTGTTGACGGATGTGCGTTCCTGCAAACCGAGTATGGCGCTCTGCACCTCAGCTGGCACACGCGTGAGGTCGCCAATGATGCGCAGCTTCACGTTGTTGTTCATGAAGAGTTCCTCTTCGAGCGACGTGAGGATAAGGCTCATCAGTGCAGCTACCTCGGCGGCCGGACGGTTCCAGTTTTCGGTGGAGAACGTATAAAGCGTCAAGAACTTCACTCCCATGCGCGAGCAGGCAGTGGTGATTTCGCGCACAGTGGCTACGCCCTGTTGGTGCCCGAAGGTGCGGTCCAGTCCGCGAGCTTTGGCCCAACGTCCGTTGCCGTCCATAATGATGGCAATGTGTGCCGGTATTCTTGATGTATCGAGTTGCATATTGTGTTTTCTTCTTTTCTTGAAAGTTCTTCCCAAGTCCGTCTTGCCGTGCAGCGAATTAGTCGCGGTTGCAGGTGGGGCACTTCGGGTTGAGGTCGTAAGTGAGCGTGAACATCAGGGAAGAGTAGATGTCCTTGTTGCGGAACAGGCTGCTCTCGATGCCGAGCGGAGCTTCAAGGCCGTCGAGCTTGTCGGAGAGCGAAAAGTGCACTTGGTAGTCCAACCCAAGGTTGAGCCGCTGCGCCACTTTGTACTTCACGCCCATGCCGAGGGGAATGTTTGCCGTGACGGCCTTGCCTGCCGCACCGTAAGTTAGGCCGAAGCCCATTTGCAGATAGGGAACGACACGGAAATGCCCGCGGTAGTCCTGACGGTAGCCGTAGGGGAGGAAATGCAGTTCGTAGAGAGCTGAAAGGTCGTAGATGGCGCTGCTCACGCTGTAGTTGAGGCGTTCGGGACTTGCGCTGTTTGTGTTAGCGGGATAGAATGCACTCAGGGTGGCTGTGTTGCCTTTGACGGTGTTGTAGCTGAACTGCGTTTTCAATGCCATGCGCGGATTGAAAGGGAAACGGGCTATCAGTCCAGCCATCACGCCGCTTTTATCCTTCACGTCGGTAAAGTTAAAGTTCATGCCAACGCCACCGCCCAGTTCCAGGCGGTACACAAGTTCCTCGTTCTGCTGGGCCGAAGCCTCCAAAGCGAACAAAGCGCAGAGTATGAACAGAAGTTTTCGCAAAACGTATGCTTTACCTTAATGAATACGCATGTGCCTTAGCCAGCAAGCGTCGGCATCTGTATCAGTCGTCAGTTTTTTGCTGCTGAGCGGTTGAACGTAGTTTGTTCTTCTTTCCAGCCCAAACGGTTGATGCGGCCCTTGAATACTACGCCGGGGCCGCTGCAAATTACCCACATATACTGATCCTTGTCTACTGTTGTGGCAACTGCCGTGAGTGTAGTGCCAGTGGCAAGTGCAGGGGCGGCTATTGTATAGGGCTGCCACGTGCGCCCGTTGTCTTGGCTTAGGTAGAACGGGGCGAGGGTGCCGTCCTTGTTAAGGCCCGTGAGCACGGTGCCTTGGTCGTAGGGGAACAAGCTCTGACTGAGGAGCGAGGGACAGCCCAGTGTGTCGAGTTCCTCTGTTTGCGGCATATACATCCAGGGGGTACTGTATCCGCCCGTGTGGTCAACATCGAGTTTCCAAAGGGCTACCGCACCGTCCTGACCATTTTCGTCCGCAGCTTCGTTGCCCACGGCAAGAAGCACGCTACTCTTGTTGTCTACGCGCGACTGCTGCATGGAGGCAGCTATGTTCGACACGGGCAGATGACCTTCCGTATCGGTTGCGCTTTCGTTCCACGCCGTGCCGTCAGCGGTCCAGTACATCTTGCCGTCGCTTACGGCGAAAAGACTGTCTGTGCAGGTACCTACGAGGGCCGTGAAGTTGCGGTCGGCATTGCAGTTAGCAAACGAACCGCTTGCCTCGGTGGCTGCGAGCAATGTGCCTTCAGCGTCGAGGGCGTAGAATTTGTTTTTGAAGTATTGTATGGAACGCACGTCTATGTCCTTGCCCGTAGCGGCGGACAAGGGAGACGCAGTGTCAAAACGAGGGGAAACGAGAGGAGAGGCCACAACGCTTACCGTGCCGTCAGCTGTTTCGCCGAACACATAGATGGAGTTGTCTACGCAGAGGGCACGGCTCTTCACAAAGCTCGCAATGGCGTTGGTCGAGGCTGAAGCCATTGTGCGCCATTCAAGCGAGTCGCCCTCCTCCTTGTGCACGCGGATGTCCACGGTGTAGGAGCGTTTCTTTGCACCATTGGCCGAATAGACAATGAGTTTGCGCTCTTTCGAGAAGTCCGTGCTGTCGGTGTAAGTGTAAGCTATTTCGCTGTTCGACGTGAGGTCAATCAGTTTCAGCGTACCCGAACCCACGATGCCGTTCGACGATGAGAACACAAGTTTGTTAACCCACGTGCCGGTAGGCAAAGAGTCGGGATTGTAAATCTTGTTGTTCAGTTGGTCGATATACAAATTATAAGCTCCGCCTGTCACGGTGTAGGTTTTGTCCTCACCGTCCACCTTGACGGTGCGCTTCAGCGTGCCGAGCGTAGCCGATGTGATGACGCAGTCGTTCGAAGTGTCGAGCGTGCTTTCTACGGTGTCGTCGGAGCTGCAAGCCCCCAGCACGCTGCTGGCCGACAAGGCCAGAGCCAACGCCCAAATGGAGTGTTTCGTCATTGTGTTTGTGTGTATTTCTCCCCTTGTGTGAATGGTGCTTTCTTTCATTGCGGCCCTGTGCAGGCCGTCTTTACAATGCCTCGGAGGAATGCCTTTCCGCCCGTCAAAAGCCGTATCGTTCAAGCGTTTCGCTCTACCTACATTGTATCAATTTGCAAAAATACTTACATTTTCCTATCCTGCCCCCATTTGCCTAAGATTTATGCAGTTTAAGTTTTTCTTAACGGCAAGGGCTGTCGCCCCTGCAACGGAGATTGAAACGGCAGCTAATCGTTTTCCAGTTTTAGCGGACAGCAATATTAAACGATAAAGATTTCCAGGAAGAAGCGTCTCGTAAAAAGGGATGCTTCGGAGTAAAGTATTTCCGTTGAAAATCAGAGCGTACATTTATGCGATGAGTGAACGTACGTCATGAG
>CAVLCM010000105.1:0-10308 GCA_963661625.1 bacterium | reverse complement strand
TAAGTTGAGTGAACGTACGTCATTAAAGAGGGTGGACGTACGTCGTTAGATGAAGGCTTTTCGTTTGCGTCACCCAAAGTCACCCTATAAAACACGTAACTCGTTGATTTTCAATATGCGCCATTTGGTGATGCAAAAAAGTGATGAAGTCAGGCGGCCCAGCCGCAACAACCTCAAAGGAGGCAAGCACTCTCTCGCAGAGCGCTTGCCTCCTTTCCTTATTCCCGAATGTCGGGATTTTCTCACGTTTTCGGCACGAGTTTGGGAAAATGGGGAGACTTGGGGGACGGACGGGACGTGGTGTGAGAGTTAGCGGATGAGCATTTTCACGTCCTCTATACGGTATATTTTGTGGAAGTGGCGCGTCCAGTGGTTTTCGGCCACACCTATTTGCAAACCGTAGAATTTTGTGCCACCCTGAGCCAGACGTTCCATGTCGAGCGTGTACAGCGACTCCTGCGGAAGAGGGATGCGGAAGTCCGTTACCCACAGCACGTCTGCCCCAGCATACTGGCCGTTGTGGCGGAGCAAATCGAAGACCGTGCGGAGCATGGGCCGCGCGTCCGTACCCCCGTCAGCACGAGTACGGAAAAAGTCAAGCACGCCTGCACGGTCGGCGTGAGCGTCAACGGGCCGCGCGTCCGTACTGAAAGCCACGAGGTAGCAGTTGCGGCTCTCGCGCAAACACGTTTCGAGCAGCCCCATCATCAACGACAGAGCTATCCGGTGCGGCTCACCCGCCATGCTGCCCGACTGGTCTACGCACACCACCACGGGACCCTTCGGCCTGGCCGCTTTAGTGTGCAGACTGCGCGCGGCGTTCGCTTGGTTACTTTGGTACGAAAAGGTTTGCAGCCGTCCCGTGACGAACTTGCGAAAAAAGAGGTTCTCCATCTCCGCGTCGGCATACTGCGCCCACTCCGAGGGGAGCAGCGAAGAGAGGTCGCGTCCCATGCCCACGCCCGTTATGTCGCTCCTCGTGGCGTGTTCCACGCTTTCACTCCGTCCCGACGTGTAACCGATGCGCTGCGTGCCCTGCGTGTCAGCCACGCGCCCCATTTTGCGCAGAATTTGCTGCAATACGGGGTACTGTCGTTGCAGGTCTGCCGTCTTTCGGAGGCGTTCAAAGTCAACGGTGTTCCAACGTCCTCCCATCAAGTTCCACACTTGCAGAAACACCTCCACGTCCACCTTGTGCGAGCGCACATATTCGGTGGCGTTCCGTACGTTGTTTTGCAAAAACCTCAGTTGCAGTTCGCATTGCGCTGCCACGTATTCGTTCTGCTTGCGTCCCAGAGCGCAGTCAATGCTCTCCTGCCAGTCGTTGAGCAGAGCCTGCCAACTCTCGTCAGCGGCCTTGCCGTCACGTTGCAGTTCGGCGAGGTAAAAATCCGCATTGATGCGTTCGTGGCCATACTTTTCGGCAAGAGACTGCACGAGTTGTGCGGCCTGACCTTGCCTCTGCTCCCTGCTCCATGCTGCAGCGTCGGCCAGTTGTTCCCTTTCGTGCTGAGTGCGCCGCGCGTTGAACTCCGCCTTTTGCCGGCACTGCGCCACGAAGAGGTACATCGTGTCGGCAAATACCCTTGCCGCCACGCGGTCTGCCGCAACGAGGGCGCGCATCCCCGGCAACTCCATCGCCTGGCACAAGCAAAGCGTCAGTTCGTCGGTGTTGTGCCACTCTTCGAGTTCGGGCATCTGTCCGTCGTCGGCGAAGTTCGCCACCAGTCCGCGGTAGAAAGCCTCGCTATTCATTGTAGAGGAGTTTGCGCACGTCCACCCTCGCCAAGGCCACCTGCCGGTAGAGGCCCTGCATCTGCCCGTCCAGCGCACGGCGGTCCTCGTCGTTCACAAAAAGGTTCTGCTGCAAACTGCGTTGCAACTCCTCGATTTCATTGCACAGGTTGTCAATGTCGGCCTCGTAGTGTTTGTTGTCGTCATGGGGCTCGGTAGCATGAGCTGCGGAGTTGCCTGCACCAGCCGCCCTCAGAGTAGACTTAATCCGCAGAGCCGTCTGCGTGAGCCGCTCCTCGTAGGGCAACAGCAGAGATTGCAGCGTGAGCCGTTGCACACTTGCCACCTCGTCCGGCTCATTCCATAGGCAGTGGTACATAGGCAGCAGGTCGACCACCGTAGCCTCCTTTCGTCCCTGCAAATAAGCGGAGGCGCGGAGCAGGGCTGCCACGTGTTTCCATCGGCGGTCGCTCACGTAGATGCGTCGCGGCAGTTCGTTGCCCTCAATCTCCACCTTTTGCAGCAAAAGGCGCAGCCGCCCTATGGCATCGAGCAGCGACGGGGCGAGGACTACGCCTCGCGCACCCCGTTGCCATTCGGCGTACTCCTCGGGGCTGAGAGCCAGGGGCGACTCCTCGCAGGGCAAAGCCGCCTCGTCGTCGCAGAGCATTGAACGGAAAGTCTTTTCGTCGCGGATGTTGCGGCAAACGATGCGTACCAGGAAACGGTCCCACAGGGCTTCGAGGCCCTCGCCCTTCGCCGGCAGTTCGTTCGATGCCGCCACGAGCAACCTCAGCGGCAACTTCACCTCCTGTTCGCCGTTGCGGAACAGGCGTTCGTTCATCACCGTGAGCAGCGTGTTTTGTATGGCAGGCCCGGCCTTCCATATCTCATCGAGAAACACCACATGCGCCGTGGGCAGATAGCCCTCCGTGGCTCGTTCATACTTGTCGGCCTCTTTTAGCCGGGCAATGCTCACGGGTCCGAATATCTCGTCGGGCGTTGAGAAGCGCGACATGAGGTACTCAAACGAACGTGCACCCTTGAAGGCCAGTTTCAATCGTCGGGCCACCATCGACTTGGCCACTCCCGGCGGGCCCAGCAGTAGCACGCTCTCGCCTGCCACCGCCGCCAAGAGCGACAGAGCCGTTTCGGTGTCTTTTTCGTAAATGCCTTGTTGAAGGAACGCGATGAGCTGCCTCACGCGAGATTGTATCTGTTGCATAGAGTTTGTTTTTCTTGGGATGTATTTCGCATAAGTCCGCATGGAAGTTGTCGTCGCCCGTACGGTTGACACACGTACGCCGTACGAGTGACATGTGTCAGCCGTACGGCGTACGCCAAGGAGACGCGGCATAGCAGGGAGTTTGTCCGCTGCGAAAAGCGTCAGAGTGCCTTGTGCGAGCACTCGGCGCAGAGGCCCACGATAACGTAGTTGGCCGTACGCAACGAGAAGCCCTTGGGCAGCGCAACGGCCGGAACGGGCAATCCGCGCAGGCAGAACGTGCGGCCGCAACGCTCGCATCGGAAGTGCGTGTGGAAGTCGTCGGTGCCGCCGTGTCCGTCCTCGCCGCAGTGGCACGACGGTTCGCACAGGGCGTATTTCATCATGCCCGTGCCGTCGTCGATGCTGTGCACCATGTGGTGCGACAGGAAGAGCGAGAGCGTGCGGAAGATGCTCGACTTGTCCACCGTGCCGAGCCTCGCTTCGAGGTCGGTGAGCGACAGGGCGCAGTCCGCCCGTTCGAGTTCGTTTAGCACAAGCACACGCACAGAGGTGGGCTTGATGTGCCGCAGGCTGAAAAGTTCGTCGTCGGTAGTCATTCTATGGTCAGGTTTTTCGGATGAAGTAAGTGTTGGCCACGCAGAGCAGAGCCACGCCCGTGTCGGCCACCACGGCAGCCCACAGGCTCGCCATGCCGAGTGCGCCGGCCAGCATCACGGCCGCCTTCACGCCCAGGGCAAGGGTTATGTTAGCCCTCACGAGCCGACGCGTGGCACGCCCAATGCGTATGGCGTCGGCCACACGCTGCGGATTGTCCTGCGAAATGACAGCGTCGGCCGTTTCGACCGCTGCATCGCTCCCCGCGCCCCCCATGGCAAAGCCCACATCGCTCAGGGCGATTGCCGGAGCGTCGTTCACGCCGTCGCCCACAAAGGCCACGTTGCCCTCGGCTGCGAGTTTTATCTCTTTGAGCCGTTCCACCTTGCCCTCGGGCATAAGGTCGGCGTGCCAGGCATCGATGCCCAAACGTTGGGCCATGCGCTCCACCACCGCCCGGCGGTCGCCCGAGAGCACGGCCACGCTCCTCACGCCAGTGCGGTGCAGTAGCTCCACCGCCTCGGCCGCGCCCTCACGGGGCTGGTCGGCCAGAGCAATCGCCCCGGCGTAGCGGCCGTCTACGGCGCAGTATATCATTGTATAGGCCTCGTCACCCGTCAGTTCGGCAGTGTCTATGCCCGCCTCACGGAGCAAACGGCTGTTTCCGGCCAAAACCGTCCGTCCTCCGATAATGGCTCGCAGTCCAAGTCCGGGCATTTCCTCCACGTCCGTGGCCGTCGGCACGGCAAGACTGTTTGCCCGTTCGGCCACGGCACGGGCAATGGGGTGCGTGCTTCCGCTTTCGGCGGCGGCAATGAGGGCAAGGAGTTCGTCGGGGCTAAATGGCTGTTGCGGACGTACGCTCTCCACGGCAAAACGGCCTGTGGTAAGAGTCCCCGTCTTGTCGAACACCACGTGCGACACCCGTGCCGCCGCGTCGAGACTGCTGCCGCCCTTGAAGAGGATGCCATTGGCCGATGCCACGCCTATGCCGCGGAAATAGGCCAGCGGAACGCTCACTACCAGGGCGCAGGGGCACGATATGACGAGAAAGACGCACGCACGATAGAGCCACGCCGCCCATCCGCCACCCAGCGCCAACGGCGGCACAAGGGCTATGGCCAAAGCCAGGAGCATAACCACCGGGGTGTAGATGCGGGCGAAACGACGTATGAACAATTCGGTGTGCGACTTGCGTGCCGCCGCGTCCTGCACAAGGTTGAGTATGCGCTGCAAGGCACTCTCCGCCGCAGGCCGCACAACGCGAATGCGCACGGGCTTACCGATGACAATCATTCCGGCCTGTACCTCGTTGCCCTCGGCGTAGGCTCGCGGTTCGGCCTCGCCGGTCAGTGCAGCCGTATCGAACGAGGCATGAGGCGTGAGCAACGTGCCGTCGAGCGGCAACCGTTCGCCGGGGAGTACCTCTATCTCGTCGCCAACTGCCACCTCGTCGGCCTTTTTCGTCGTTCGTTCGCCCTCGGGGCCGACCACTGTAGCCGTGTCGGGGCGCAGGTTGACAAGGGCTTGGATGTCGCGCCGCGCACGCCCCACGGCACGGTCCTGGAAATACTCGCCCACACCGTAGAAAAGCATCACGGCCACAGCCTCAGGGTATTCGCCAATGACGAACGCACAGATAGTGGCAACGGCCATCAGGGTAAATTCGTTGAATACGTCGCCGCGGGCCATTTCCTCGGCAGCCTCTTTGAGCACGGGCAGACCTACGGGAAGGTAGGCAAGGGCAAAAATTGCCCACTCAGCCCCGGGGAACGGATTGGCCACGATGCCCCACACGAGCAACAGGGCCGACAGGGCCATGGGCCATACCTCGCGCCACCAAGAGCCTTCCTCGCAGTCGTCGGTGCAAGCGTGTTCCTCGCCACAGCCGCAACCACAACTGCAACCGTGCGAGTGGTGAGAATGTTCGTGGGGTGTATGATTGTGAGCCTCGTGCCGGGGCGTTTCGTGAGAGTGACAGGTTTTGCACATAGTCTTGTAGTTTTTTGTTTTCCTGTCGCAAAGGTAGGGAGGCCGTGGCGCAACCGGGTTGCAAAGCGTACGATGGCGGCCGCGTGTCAGTTCATTTTGTCGTATCGGTAGTCGGTGGGGATGACAATTTCGACCATGGCGCCCGACTGTGGCGGCTGCACGTTGACAATGCGCAGCGAGGCTTTGTGCGCATTGTAGCGGTTGAGTATGTCGAAGGTGTAGTTCATCAGTTTCAGGCCCGTCCCCGTGTCGCGCTCGGTGCGCTTAATCTTGCCGGGGTTGTAGCCCGTTCCGTTGTCGGTGATGCGCAAGGTGAGCCACCCGTTGGCCTCAGCCACGCAGATGCGGATGCGGCTCTCGGCGGTGAGGGGATTGAAGGCGTGTTTGAGGGCGTTCTCCACGGGTATCTGCAACGACATCGATGGCACGGGCAGCTGGCTGTCGCGCAGGTGTTCGTCCACCTCCCACTCAACCACAGGCCATTCGGAACGGCTCAGGTGGTGAAGGTCTACGAAATTGCGCACAAGGCGTATCTCGTCGCAGAGCGGCACGGTTCGTTTGTCGGACATGAGGAGGTTGCCCCGCAACACGTCGATGAGCAGTTCCACGGAGTGTTCCAGTTTGGGAAACTGCTGCATCTGCGGCACAATCGTTCCCAGCACGTTGAAAATGTAGTGGGGCGAAACGCGGTTGCGCACCACGCACATACGCAGTTCGGCTATGCGGTCGATTTGGCGTGCCATGCGCCGGCCGACGGCACGGCGGTAAATCAGGATGCCCACCGCACCCACCGCCACGATGACGGCTACGGAAAGCACAAGGACGAGGATAAAGTTTTTCTGCCGCGCAGTCTTCGCCTCGTATTCCGCAAGGGCGTAACGCTGTTTGAGGAGCGTGGTGTCGCGCTGGTAGCGGCTGCTTATTTCGGCCACGCTGTTGAGAAATTGCTTGTTGTTGAGTGCCTTTTCGTGCACAAGGCTCTGCTGCTGGTAGCCGTATGCTGCGCGCCAGTCACCGCTCTGTGCGGCGTAGCGTTGAAGTCGACGATAGTGGAGCATAAGGTAGCGTGGCGAGGAGAATGACGCAGTGTCGGTTATCGCGTTCAGGTGTTGCTGCGCCTCGGCCTTTTTGCCCTTGGCAATGCAGAGGTCGGCAAAGAGGCTTTCGAGATAGAAGCGCGAGGACGCAGGGAGTTTCAGGCCGCCGTCGAGCAACGTGCGGCACCGGGCGAAATGCTTTTCGGCCTCGCCGAGGCGACCCTGCATGAGGCGCACCTCGCCCATGTTGGCGTGGCACGTGAGCCTGTATATATCTGCGTTTATCTGTTCGGCACAGGCAAGAGCCCGGGCGAACGACTGGTAGGCACTGTCGTATTTCTCTTCAAAATAGTAGCAGTTGCCCAACGTTGAATAGTGGAACAGCTGCACGTTGGTGGGCTGTTGGCCTATGCCCTCGCCGGCCTCATTGAAATAGCGGTGGGCAAGGGGGAAGTTGTTCAGCTCCATATAAACTGCCGCCAGGCCGTCGCACATCGAGGAGCGGTTGGCTTGGTCGTCCAGCGAGTCGCAGAAGAAAAGTGCCTCACGGTAGAGTTGCGCCGAACGGGCCATGTCGCCCCGCTGCATATAGAGGTCGGCCAGGTTGATTTCTACGGCTAGCAGGTCGCGCCCGCCCTTCGTTTGGCTGAGCAGGGAGTAGGCTCTCTCGAAGTTGGCAAGGCTACGCACCTCGTCGCCGCTTTGAAGAGCCATGAGGGCGCGGTGGTTCCATAGCAATCCCTCAACCTCTGGACAGCCCCCTTGTTTGCGACACCAAGCTTCAACATGGCTGTAATGCCGATTGGCCGCCGCAGTGTCGCCAGCAAAGTGGCGCGCCGTTCCGCGAAACACCTCCACCCTGTACCACGCCGTGCTGTCGGCAATGCCTTGCTGCATGGATTGGTAGAGCGAATCGGCACGGAGAGGATCCGCAAAGAGCAGATCGTTGTGGGCGTTGAGCAGACTGTCTGTGCGGTTGAGTTCGTCGGCATCTTTTTGCTCCTTGCGCTGCGAACAGGCAAGGAGGCCAATGAGGACGAAGACGAGCGTGAGGAGTTTTCTCATAAGGAGTGATAACGGACGGATGGGGTGTCAGACCTGTTTGACAAGCGTGAGGTTGTGGTCGATGCACTCGGGGAGTTCCTCGGGGTAGTGCGTCACCATGATGAGCGTTTTGTCGGGATATTGCGCCATGTAAGCGTCGATAATCTGACGGGCGCGATTGCGTGCAGCAGTGTCGAGTCCGTGGAACGGTTCGTCGAGGATGAGCAGGTCGGGACGCTTCACGAAGGCGCGGATGAGCAACACGAGGCGTTGCTCGCCCGAGGAGAGTTTCAGGTAGTTGCGGTCGGCCAATGCCGATGCGCCGAAGAGGTCCATCCAGTAGCGGCACGCCTCGCGCTCGTCGGCTGCCGGACGGCGGAAAAGACCGATGGTATCATGCAGGCCCGATGCCACAATGTCGATGGCGGCAAGGTCGCTGCGGTAGGTGGAATATATCTCGGGCGACACGTAACCGATGCGCCGCTTGATGTCCCAAATGCTCTCGCCCTTGCCGCGCCGGCGGCCGAAGAGGGAAATGTCGCAAGCGTAGCCCTGTGGGTTGTCGGCGCAGACGAGCGACAACAGTGTGGACTTGCCCGCTCCGTTCTCGCCCGTGAGCGACCAGTGCTCGCCGCGCCCCACCTGCCAGTTGAGGTTGCGCAGGATGGTGCGCTCACCATAGCGTATCGTGATGTTGCGAAAGGCGATGATTTCCTCGTCGTGGCACTTCTGCGCCTCGTCAATCGGAGGCAGGGCGGGGAGTTCCGAAGTGGTCGTTTCTTTCCGCTCTTCCCGTTTCAGTTCGTCAATCGTCAAGGGGCGGCTCACTGTGCGGTGGTTCACGTAGTAGGCCTTTTTGACGAACTCGGGGATATCCTCGCTGCGACTCACCACGAGGATGAGCGTCAAGCGGCTTGCCAGTTCGGCAAGGATGCCGGTGAGCATTCGCCGCGCGTCTTTATCGAGGCCGATGTAGGGGTTGTCGATGACGAGTACCTGCGGACACGACTGCAACATACGGGCCAGCTGCATCCGCCGCAGTTCGCCGCTCGACAGTTGATTGACGGGTTTGTTGAGGTGTTCTTCGATGTGCAGGGCCGCCAAGAGCCGGGGCAAGTCGTCGCCTGCCTCATCGGCATTGTCGCCGCCGGTCTTCGCCCAAGCTTGGCGAGCCTGTTCGAGGAGTTCGCCCACGGTGGGGAACACCTGCTCGTCGGCCTGGTTCCACCGCTGCTGGTAGTAGGCAGGTTCGTTGCCGCCGTACACATCGCGGAAAGTGACGAGGCGCACATTGCCCGAGGCGCGACGGGGATGAGCACCGCGGAAATCGTAGCGCATGCTGTCGCCAAGCAACGGATGCGCACCGGTAAGGATGTCGGTAAGGAAGGTTTTGCCGCCGCCGTTAGGGCCGCAAAGGGCGATGGGTTCGCCCTCGGCCACGCAGAAGTCGAGAGGAGCGGCAAGGCGGTAGTCGGGGTGGCGCGTAACGCCACGGGTTATCTGTATGAGGTTGTGCAGCATAGGTTCAATGTTTTTCAAGCCGTCGGTTGAGGCAGTTTGGGGAAGGTGCGGAGCGTGTTTTCGAGCAGTTGCCTCTCCACCGTCTCGACGGGCAGATCGTACACATCCGCCAAGGCACTGACCACGAGGGGAATGTACGAGGGTTCGTTGCGCTTGCCACGGTGGGGCGTAGGGGCCAAGTAGGGCGCATCTGTTTCCACCACGATGCGTTGCAGCGGCACTTCGGCTCGCAGCACGTCGGGCAGAGCGGAACGCTTGAACGTCAGCACGCCGCCGATGCCCAACACAAAGCCCGGGAAGAGCGTGAGCAGTTCGTGCGCCTCATCGGCCGTTCCGCCAAAGCAGTGGAACACGCCCCCGATGTCGTTGGCAAAGGGGCGCAGCGTGTCGACCAACTCGCGGTGGGCCGCCCGTGAATGCACCATCAGCGGCAGGCCGTAGCGCACGGCCCATTCCGCCTGCATGCGGAAGCATTCCACCTGTTCGTCGCGGCGCGAGCTGTCCCAGTAGAGGTCGATGCCCACCTCGCCTACCGCCACATAGGGGTTGCCTTCGGCGGCAAGCCGTTCCTCCATCTGCCGAAGCAAGGGCATAGGGTCAGGAGGGAGTTCGGTGGGGTGAAGTCCCATCATCGGAAAGCAGAAACCGGGATATTCGCAGCAAAGCCGCAGCATAGGTCCTACGGAAGCCTCGTCGATATTGGGCAAAAGCAAATGGCATGCTCCGGCCGCCTTGGCCCGTTCCACTACCTCGCGCCGGTCTGCATCAAACTCTTCCGTATATATATGTGTATGCGTATCAATAAATTCCATAAAAATCTCCCCATGTCATTAGCTTTGCAAAAGTAGCCAAAAACTCCGACCAAGCATTTCGCTCAGCCGGAGTTGCTTACAGAACGTTCAAAATTAGCCCTGATTGTAATAGCCTCAAAAAACGTGGAAGTAGGCCTGCGATTGTATAGACGACAATAGAGACAATGGAGACAATAGGCTCTCACCGTGGCATCAAAAATGCCTTGGTTCCTGACTTCATCACTTTCTGGCACCACCAAATGGCGCATATTGAAAATCAACGAGTTACGTATTACTCGAAGAAGGCTTCACCTAACGACGTACGTCCACCCTCTTTAATGACGTACGTCCACTCGACTTATAGACG
>CAVLCM010000104.1:0-10395 GCA_963661625.1 bacterium | reverse complement strand
GTACGTTCACTCATCGCATAAATGTACGCTTTGATTTTCAACGGAAATACTTTAATGGAGTAACATCTCCCCTCAAACAGATGGAAGAAAACAAATCGAATATTCGCAAATCATAAAACGTTTAGGACACATTGCGTTTTTCCCGAAAATCAGAAAAAAGGACTACCTTTGCTCTGCATACAAAGCACGAAAGATGAGCGAATACATTGTATCAGCACGAAAATATCGTCCTCTCTCGTTCGACACCGTAGTAGGACAGCACGCACTCACCACCACCCTCAAAAATGCCATCGCACAAGGCAAGTTGGCTCACGCCTACCTGTTTTGCGGTCCGCGAGGCGTGGGCAAAACAACCTGTGCGCGCATTTTTGCCAAGACCATCAACTGCCTCAATCCCACCCCCGAGGGCGAGGCTTGCAACGAGTGCGAAAGCTGCAAGGCATTCAGCGAGCAGCGTTCGTACAATATATATGAGCTTGACGCCGCCTCAAACAACGGTGTGAACGAAATTCGCGACCTCATCGATCAAGTGCAGATACCGCCCCAAGTGGGACGCTACAAGGTGTTTATCATCGACGAGGTGCACATGCTCTCCACCGCGGCTTTCAATGCTTTTCTGAAAACCCTCGAAGAGCCGCCCGCACATGCCATCTTTGTGCTGGCCACCACCGAAAAGCACAAAATCCTCCCCACCATCCTCAGCCGCTGCCAGATATACGACTTTTCGCGTATCACAGTGGCCGATGCCATGCGCCACTTGGAATACGTGGCCGGCAAGGAGGGCATTACGTATGAGCCGGAGGCATTGCACGTCATAGCCGAGAAGGCCGACGGCGGTATGCGCGACGCGCTTTCCATCTTCGACCAGGTGACGAGCTTCTGCGAGGGAAACATCACGTACGAGAAGGTGATTGAGGACCTGAACGTGCTCGATTACGACGTGTACTTCCACATGACCGACCTTCTGCTCAAAAACGACATTCCCTCGGCCATGGTGCAACTCAACGACACGCTGAGCAAGGGTTTTGAAGCAAACTATTTCGTGGGCGGCTTGGCCTCGCACTTCCGCAACCTGCTGATGAGCCGCGACGAACAGACGTTGCCGCTGCTCGACGTGAGCGACCGCGTGCGCCAGCGTTACCACGAACAGGCCATGCGCTGCGAACCGAAGGTGCTTTATCGCGCCCTGAAGCTGTGCAGCGACTGCGACCTGCACTACAATGCCTCACGCAACAAGCGTTTGCTCGTGGAACTGACGCTCATTGAAGTGGCGCAGGCAGCCTCGGGCGACGACGATGCCGGCTGTGGGCGTCGCCCTACGCGACGACTAAAACCCCTATTCAAACAAGCTGCGGCCGCTACACAGGCCGCACGTCCGGCAACTGGCACTCCTGCCAGCCACTCCTACACATCCCCCCGAAACATTCCCCAGCCCGCAGCATCGGAACCGCAACAACCGGCCAGTGCGGCAAAGCCCCAAGTGTCGTTCCTTGACTCGTTGGGGCAAGGCTCTCAACAATACACCGCGCAAAAGACGGCGCACACGCTCTCCCTGTCGAAAATGAGGGAGAACATACGCAACCGCCAAACGGCCACCACCCCGCAGCCCACCGCTGCCCCTGCGCCGAACGCCCCTGCGGCTCCGGCCCAAGCCGAACTGCTGTGCAGTCCGTTCACGCAGGACCAGCTCGTTTACTGGTGGTTTCGCTACGCGCAGAACCTCCCCGTGCAGGAACGCGCTCTGCAAGGCCGCATGAAAAGCATCGAGCCGACGCTCAACACCGAGACGTGGGAGGTGGGTGCAACGGTTGAGAACGCAATGGTGGAGCAATACCTGCGCCAAGTGCAGGTGCCGCTGGTGAACTTCCTGCGTATGCAACTGCGCAACGACCGCATCACGCTCCGCATAAATATCGCCTCGGCCAACGCTCCGCAAAGGGCTTTCAGTCGTCTCGAACAGTACAAGGACATGCTGCGCCGCTGCTCCGAACTCGAAATGCTGCGCAAGGAACTCGAACTGGAACTGGCTTGATCCGCCGTCCCTCGAACAACGCAAATACACATTATTTATATATAACCACACAAACACCGTGCTTTGGGCAAGTGCCTGACGCGCTACTCACGTTCTTATGGAAAATACTCCGCAGAAGTATGTCGCCGTGGCATACGAACTCTACTACGACAACGAAAAAGGTATTCACGAACTCGCTGAAAAAGCGCCTGCCGAACATCCCTTTCAGTTTATCTCGGGCATGGGCGTTACGCTCCCTGTCTTCGAAGAGAACCTCATCAACCTCAAAGAGGGCGACAAGTTCGACTTCGTGCTTAAAAAGGACGACGCTTACGGCGACTACGAGCAGGACCACGTAATCGATCTGCCCAAAACAACCTTCTGCGTCAACGGCAAGTTCGACAAGGACATGGTCTATCCCGGTGCGGTGCTTCCGCTCGTCAATGCCGACGGCCAACGTTTTGAAGGCCTTGTGCTTAAAGTGACGGACGAGATTGTGACCATCGACCTCAACCATCCCCTTGCCGGCAAAGACCTCCACTTCAAGGGCGAAGTGGTGACGATGCGCGAGGCTACCAATGCCGAAATCGAAGAGATGGCAAAGCGCATGAGCGGCGAGGGCTGTGGCTGCTGTGGCGGCGAGGGCGACTGCGACGGCGGTTGCCACCACCACGACGGCGAAGAGTGCTGCCACGGCGAGGAAAAGAAGGGCGGCTGCTGCCACAAGCATTGATGCCGCTCACGCAAAGTGTAAGAACAATCCAATATCTGCAATGAATACATTTGGCCAAGTGTTTCGCCTCACCACCTTTGGCGAGAGCCACGGCGCAGGCATCGGCGGCGTAATCGACGGTATGCCCGCTGGCGTGGAGGTGGACATGGACTTTCTGCAAGCCGAACTCGACCGACGCAAGCCCGGGCAGAGCGCGCTCACTACGGCACGCAAGGAGGGCGACAAGGTGGAACTGCTCTCGGGCGTGTTTGAGGGCGTTACGACGGGTTGCCCCATCGGCTTCCTCGTGCGAAACGAAAACCAGCACTCCGCCGACTACGAGAATATGCGCAACCTCTTCCGCCCCTCGCACGCCGACTTCACCTATCAGACGAAGTACGGCATACGCGACCACCGCGGCGGCGGACGCACCTCGGCGCGAGAAACGATTGCCCGCGTGGTGGGCGGCGCTTTCGCCAAGATGGTTCTGCGCAGTAAGGGCATTCGCATCACGGCCTATACCTCGCAGGTGGGGGACATTGCGCTTGACAAAGCCTACTGCGAACTCGACTTTTCGGAGATTGAGAAGAACCCCGTGCGCTGCCCCGATCCGCAAAAGGCGGAGGACATGGCACAACTCATCAGTGAGGTGAAAGCTGACGGCGACACCATTGGCGGCATCATCACCTGCATCATAGAGGGTTGCCCCGTAGGGCTAGGCGAACCAGTGTTCCACAAACTCCACGCACAGCTCGGTGCGGCTATGCTCGGCATCAATGCCGTCAAGGGCTTTGAATACGGTGAGGGGTTTGCTGGCGTTACGGCGCGTGGCAGTGAGCAGAACGACGTGTTCGTGCCTGCGCCCAATGGCGGCATCACCACGCTCACCAACCACAGCGGCGGCATTCAGGGCGGACTGAGCAATGGGCAGGACATCTGTTTCCGTGTGGCCTTCAAGCCCGTGGCAACGCTCCTGCGTGAACAACAGACTGTCGACCGACAGGGAAACACCGTCACGCTAAAAGCCCGCGGGAGGCACGACCCATGTGTGCTGCCGCGCGCCGTTCCTATCGTCGAAGCCATGGCGGCTATGGTGATTTTGGATAATTTTATGCTTAACAACATACATAGATGACAAAAACAAAGATTTTGCAAACTTTTCTTTGCAAAATCTTTGTTTGTTATTTGCGTTGTTATATATTTGCATCATCAAGTTGTCGTGATGATAACGCTATCAAATAGTTTAGTTAAGTCTAGTTTAGTTTTTGTGTTGGTTAATGGGGGCTCGTAGAGACGATGCCTCCATTAATTTATTTTAGGCGGTTTGTGGCTTTGTATTAATTCGTACATTTGCAAACGTCACGAATACGGACTTAACCGCGACATTTATTTATTTCCAAACCATTTATTTATACTTATGAAAGTTACACTCACCCACAAACTGCGCAGTTTGGCACTGCTCTGTTTGCTGAGTTGTTTGCCGTGTGCCTTGGCTCACGCATTCGACCTCAGCCAACCGGGCGTGGTGCTTCGCGTTGTGAGCTATGCCGATGGCAAAGCGATCGGCAACGGTGGCAATTCGGCGCACGATGCCTTCCTGCAAATGGAGGAACTCGACAGCGAAGCGGAGAGCCAAGACTGGCTGCTCTTGCCCGTTGACGCTTCGAGCAACATCTACGCCTTCTACAACCCCAACTGCGGAATGGGCATCGACCTCGCTCCCACGTCAAACTACCACGTACTTCAATGGGACGGCAATCCCGCCAACGCCAACCAGCAGTTCTGCATCAAGTCCGTTGAGGGACTTGACGACGTTTACCAAATCCTCAACGTGGCCGAAGATCGCGCGCTGACGGTACGCGAAGACGGCAGCCTGTACATGGATCAGAGCCTCACCAGCGAGAGTACTTACTTCAAGTTCTCGACGGAGGCACAGACTACCGTGACGACTCCCGTTCCCATGCTTACCTATATATTTAAGAACCAAAGCACGGGCAATGTGCTGACCAACCGCGACAGCCGTACGCAGGCCGCGCTCATCTACGCCGACGCTGAGGCCGAGGGCGACTACGGGCAGCACTGGCAGTACAAGCCGCTTAACTACAAGAGCGGCAACAATACGTTGACTGCCTACGTGCTTTACAACGAAATGTACGCTTATGCTATCGACGCCGGACTCAACGGCACCAAGAAGCCATTGCAGTATGGCGCAGACGCTTCCAACGCCAACCAGCAGGTGACGCTCAGTCCCGTCAGCGGCCAGGATGGTGTTTACCAGATTGTCTATTCGCGCAGCAATGTCACCTATTATATGGCGTGCACCGAGGACGGCAGCACGAGCATGGTGACGGATGCTTCGGACGAAAGCACTTACTTCACAATTTCGCTTACCGACGCTCCCGTTGTGGTAAAGAACGACTGGGAGAACGAGCGCGTGTTCGCCGTGAACAAGGAGGAGGGCCACGCCACTTATATGCCCTATCTCAACACCGAGGAACTCCGTGCCGACAATGCGCGCTACGCTAAGCCTTGGCTCGATCCGCAAAGCTCCTGCTACCTTACGCTCAACGGCACGTGGAAGATTAATTTCGTCAAAGACCCGTCGCTCCGTCCGGGTGAGGACGACTTCTACGGCAACTCGGTTGACGTGAGCGCATGGGACAACATCGACGTGCCTTCGTGCGTTGAGATGAAGGGCTATGGCGACCCTTGGTATGTCAATGTGGACTATCCCTTTGAGGACAATCCTCCCTACATCACCATGAAGAGCAAGCTCTACAACTCCGTAAGTTCGCTCCGCCGCAACTTCACGTTGCCCGAGGGCTGGGATGCCAAGCGCGTATTCCTCCACTTCGACGGTATCTACAGCGGTGCCTACGTGTGGGTGAACGGCGAGAAGGTGGGCTATACTCAAGGTTCCAACAACGACGCTGAGTTCGACGTAACTCCCTACGTACATACGGGCGACAACAACGTCAGCGTGCAGGTGTTCCGCTTCACCGACGGTTCTTACCTCGAAGGTCAGGACTGCTGGCATATGAGCGGTATCCACCGCGACGTTTACCTCTTCGCCACTCCCAAGACTTATCTCCGCGACCACAGCATCACCTCTACGCTCAACGCCTCCGACGGCTACCGCAGCGGTGAGATGAACGTGGAGCTTACTATGAACAACCGTGACGGTCAGGCTGCTGAGAAGCAGGTACGCGTGCGTCTCTTCTCGCCCAGCGGCACGCAGGTGGCCGAAAAGACGGCTTCGTTCTCGTTTGCCGATGGCAACAAGCAGGAAGCCACCCAGACGCTGACCTTCGACGGCCTGACCAACCTTGAACTCTGGACGGCCGAAACGCCCAACCTCTACACGCTCGACATTGTCCAGCTCGACGCTGAGGGCAACGAGGAAGAGGCTTTCGCCACGAAGTACGGCTTCCGCCACATCGAGATACCATCAGACGACCACCGCGTCTACATTAACGGCAAGCAGGTATACTTCAAGGGTGTCAACACGCAGGATACGCATCCGCTCTACGGCCGCAGCATCGACGTGGAGACTATGCTCAAGGATATCTTCCTGATGAAGCAGGCCAATGTCAACACGGTGCGCACGAGCCACTATCCGCGCCAGGCCAAGATGAACGCCATGTTCGACTACTACGGCCTCTACGTGATGGACGAGGCAGACCTCGAATGCCACAAGAACTGGACCGACAACAACTCCAACAACGTCAACACCGGCATGTCGAGCTCAAGCAGCTGGACGCCTGCCTACAACGACCGCGAACGCCGCATGGTTCTGCGCGACCGCAACCACCCGAGCGTCATCTTCTGGAGCTTGGGCAACGAGAGCGGCTACGGCAGCAACATGCTTTCCAACTACAACCTCATCAAGTCAATCGACCCCTCGCGTCCCATTCACTACGAGGGTTCTACCAACGCCAACACCGACCAGGCTACCGACATTTGGAGCCGCATGTACCCCTTCCTCGAAGGCAGTACGAAGTACGTGCCCACCGAGGCCAACTCCAACTGGGCACAGCAGCCCTACTTCATGTGTGAGTACGACCACGCCATGGGCAACTCGCTCGGCTGCTTGCAGGACTATTGGGACGTTATCGAAGGCAGCACGTACGGCATCGGCGGTTGCGTTTGGGACTGGGTTGACCAATCTATCGTGTCGTATGAGGACCAAAACAACGGCGACCTCACGGCCAACGGCTTCAATAAGTACCGCACGGGCTACGACTGGAACGACGCTCCCCATCAGGGCAACTTCGTGAACAACGGTATTATTGGTGCCGACCGCGCATGGAGCGCCAAGC
Organism: bacterium; assembly: GCA_963661625.1. GTDB lineage: Bacteria > Bacteroidota > Bacteroidia > Bacteroidales > Bacteroidaceae > Alloprevotella. The sequence continues at coordinate 3,353 of CAVLCM010000104.1, read as the reverse complement.
TCACCGAACTGCAAAAGGTTTACCAGTACGTTAAGTTATCCGACTACGACGCTTCGGCCAACACAGTCAAGGTGACCAACGCTTACGACTTCATTTCGCTCGACCGCTTCAGCCTCGTGGCAGGCGTGTTGGTGGACGGTACACTGGTGTCTACGGGTTCTGTGGATCTCGGTGCAATCGCTCCAGGCGAAAGCCAGGTGATTACTATCCCGGGTACTTACGATGCAGCCGACGACATTGCTGCTGGCAAGGAGGTACTTGTTAACCTCAGCGTCATCTGCAAAAGTGCCGACGAAATCTTGAAGGCAGGTTATGAGGTGGCTTCGGCGCAGTTCACCAAGAGCGCACGCTCTGGCAAACTCGAAGCGGTAAACTCTGAGGGCGAACTCACGCTGACAAATCTCGGTACGCTCAACCAGTTGAAGGGCGACAACATCGAGTTCACCTACAACAACAGCCTCCACAAGATAACTGTGTGGAAGCAGAAGGGTATCTCGGTAATCAAGGACGGCGGCACTCCCGACTACGAGAACTACCGCTGGATTGAGAACGACGCGCCCTACGGCACCGATCCTTGGTACAATCAGGGCAACGGCATCTCCGAAAAGTCTTCTACGTTCGTCCTTGCAGACGACAAGAAGTCGGCCACGCTCACCGTCAACGCCACCGGTTCGTGGGCTAACTGCAAGTACGTCTACACGATCTACTCCAACGGCACCGTCGATTTGAAGACGGAGTTCACTCCGCAGGTCACTTCAACCGACTACACTGCCGCCGTGCGCCGTCTCGGTTTGCAAATGGCGTTCCCCGGCGAGTTCTCCAATGTGGAATACTACGCCAACGGCCCGTTTGAAAACTACATCGACCGCCAGACGGGTTCGTACCTCGGACGCTACACCAGCACCGTATGGGACATGAACGAGTACTACCTCCGTCCGCAGACGATGGGTAATCGTATGAACCTCCGCGACCTCACGCTCTCCGACAAAGAGGGTAACCAGATCAAGGTGGAGACTGAAGGCACCGTCGCATTCTCTACGCTCTACTGGACCGACCAACAGCTCAAGGCGAAGAGCCATAACTGGGAACTCACCGTGCCCAACAACTTGGCAGACTGCACCGTCTACGCCCACTTCGACTACTGCCAGCGCGGCGTAGGTTCAGGCTCGTGTGGCCCGCAGACCTCTTCTCAGTACTTCGTACCCACGAGCGGTACCTACGGCTATACGCTACGCTTCACCACTCTCACGGCAAAGGAAACGGACATTAACCGCGCCAATACCGACAATAGCACAAGCGCATTGAAGGTGTCGCACGATGCAAACAGCGTGACCGTCTCTGGCGACATTGAAGCAGGCACAACGGCCGCCCTCTACAACGCTGGCGGCGTATGCCTCGGCAAGGCCACTGCCGCTTCGGCCACGAATAGCCTCACGCTCTCCATCGAGGGTCAGCCCCATGGCTCGTATATCGTCGCCATCGATGCGCCCAACGGCCACCGTGTACACAAAATTCTGAAGTAACTCTTCGCAATCTCCCCCTCGCTTTTAGGGCGAGGGGAAAAGGATATACAAAAGCGCGAGGCAACCATTGCAATATGGCTGCCTCGCGTTTTTCACGTTGTTGTTTCGTTGCTTATTTCAGGAACTCTGTAATAACTGAGCTTGGGCGGCCGTTAGCCGTGAATGCACCCATGTTGTAGTTGCCCCAGCCAAACTCGTTGTACGAGGCTGGCTTCCAGTCGCCGTAAACTTCGGGTTCCCAATAGAAGATGCCGCCTATGGCCTTCGGCGTTTTCTGGTAGATGGTGTTGAGGCGACCAATGAAGTCTGTCGTCACCTGTGCGGCGAGGGCTTCGTTGGCAATCTTCACGCCAAACTCGGCCACTATTACTGGCACGTTGTAGGTAGTGTAGAGCTGGCTCACGTGTTGCGCTGCCTGCGTGTTCATCTGCTGCCACGTCAGGTTGTCGTTCGTCTGCGGATAGTGCGACAGGGCGATAGCGTCCATGCGGCCGCCGGCAGCCTTGAACTTCTTAAACCACCAGTCGTTGTCGTCGTAGGCGTTGTCCACGTGGGGCATCACGAGAGCATTGGGCAGTACGCTCTTGGCGGCGGCGTAGCCCTGGTTGTAGAGCGCAACGAAGTTTGTCCATCCGTCGGCAATGTCGCCCTTGTCGTTCCACAGCTGGCCCGTTGGGTGCATCATGCCGTTGCGCGTCTCGTTGCCAATCTGCACCCACGCAATGTCCGCGCCGGTGGCTTTCACGAGGTTGAGCGTCGACGTGACGTGGTCCTTCACCTTTTGTAGCAGTTCCGTCTTCGTGCAGTTAGCCCAGTCGGCAGGTGTTTCCTGTCGCGACGGGTCGGCCCACCAGTCGGAGAAGTGGAAGTCTACCAACACTTTCAGTCCATTCTCCATGGCAGCCTTAGCCTTAGCGGCTACGTCGGCAGCGTCGCTGAAGTTGCAGTATTTGTTCTGTGGGTTCACCCATACGCGGAGGCGCACGGCCGTCATGCCGCATTCCTTAATCAATGCGGGGCAGGTGCGTTCCGCCCCTTCGGCGTTGTAGAACTTCTTGCCGTCGGTTGCCATCTCTGTGTACCAACTGATGTCCGCGCCGCGCACGTAGGTGTTGGCCACAATGGTTGTGTCCTTCTTGCCCCCGCCATCGGTTGAGCCGCCAGCGGTGGACTTGTTGTCGTCGTTGCTGCCGCAGGCCGAACAGAGCATGGCGGCAAAGCAAGTAAGTACGAGGATTGTTCTCTTCATGGTGTTTTGTGTTTTTGAGAGTGCTTTTGTAATGCTTATCGCACAAAAGTAAGAATAAATGGCTACATTCGCTTTGCATAAACAATTCAAAGGCGCACAAAACCGCCTGAATGGTATTGAAACGGCAGAATTTGTCGATAAAAAAGCATAGTTGGTCTAAATAGCTTTGTAAGTTGCAATCTTGTTTTTATTTTTGCAAGTGTAAAAAGGAAAGAGGCAGCTACGGTAACCCTGAATGCTGCAAAAAGACAGAAGCATAATTGTAAGATTATACAAGCTATAAGGTAATAGTGTTTTTTAGGTAAATGACGAGAGGCAGTGTTCGACGTGAGTCGCGTACTGCTTCATTTTTTTGTACCAGTTACCCCCCCCGAAGTCCCTCCGCCAACAACCTCAAAGCCTGTATTCCGCCCAATAGGCCTAATATGCCCATTATGCCTATAAAAATCTGCAATCCAAAATCCTCTGACAATCAGCCCCTTAAAGAAATCCCCCGAAAAATAATTCAAAAATAATCCTCGGTTTTCTTGCCCAAGTCAAAATCCCGCCGTACTTTTGCACTCGCAAATCAGAAATAAAGC
>CAVLCM010000103.1:0-10432 GCA_963661625.1 bacterium | reverse complement strand
AGGGTGGACGTACGTCGTTAGATGAAGCCTTCTTCGAGTGAATGGCCGGTGAACGTACGGTGAATGAAAGGGAGGGGGGAAAACGGAATGGTGAATCAACCCTTTGGAAACTGAGATAGGGTACTTTGCAACAAACGATGCTAACACTACGTATTACCTGGCAGCCATAATAGAGAATGACATGCCGCAGACTACGGTGTTCATCCATTCTGCGCTGGCCTTGTTGTGGGACGGTTGTAGGTTATAGTCTACAAAGAAGCGGAGGCCGTACCTTTCGGTGGCGCGGAATGTGGCCGAGAGGCCGCTGCCGAAACATACGCCTTGGCGGGCGGCTACTGTGACGGAAGCGAGATTGAGTTTGGGGTAACGAACCCAGCCGCAAAGCAGTTTGGTGCCAAGTTGCCAACGTTGTGACAGCGGGTACGAGAAATAGCTGCCAAGGCACGACGACACAGCGTCGAAAGTATTGTTTTCGGCGTGGTTGCCGTTGGTTATAAGAGATGTGTTGGAAACTGTGAGACGTCCGCCAAACCCTATGTACCGGTTGAGGAAATACGCCCCTTCCACCCCTACCGACGAGCCTGAGGAGGTACGGAAGGCGGTATTCTCATCCATGTCGTATTGACTGAGCGGCACGTTTATCCCTACATACAGGCTGAGAAACGACGGTTTGTCCAGACGGCTGATTTCTTGCGGTACGTCGGGCGTTTCGACGCCCTTTTTCTTGAAAATCAAATCGCCTACGAAATAGCCCAATTCGGTGGAGAGGATGCCTATGCCGGCACCCGTCAGCACGTCGCTCAGCCAATGTTTGTTGTTGGCCATTCTCATCAGTCCCGTAGCCGTTGCCGCCGTGTAGGCACCTATGCCTATCCACGGACTTTTGCGCCCGTACTCCTTTGTCAACATGGTGGCCGTCATGAAGGCGGTGGCCGTATGGCCGGAGGGGAAGGAATGGTTGTCGGACCCGTCGGGACGCATTACGCGGGTAGTCCGTTTGAGCGTGTTCACCGCCGTGGCCATCACAACCGCGGAGAAAGCGTCCGACACGAGCATTCTGCCCCAAGAACTGCGCCCCTTCACGCCAGCCGCTTTTAGTCCCAACATCAGGGCAGCCGGGGCGTATTGCAGAAAATCATCGGCATGATTGCGGAACTGCGGCAGATAGTCGTTCCTCAGGCTGCGGAAATGGTCGTCCTCGCTCTTCACAATCAGTCCGCCCACGATAAGAGGAACGCCCGCAAAGGTCATCCGGTACAGTTTGCTGGATGTCCACCTGTCCACGCGTTTGCCGCCTGCTGGAAGAATCTCTGCTATTGTGTCTGCGGGCTGCGACACGCTAAGACTGTCGACGCTTGCAGCTGCATGCGCAGTGGTTGCCGCCAAGAGGAAGGCGGCAAGCGTCAGCACTATTCTGTTGTTTACAATCATTCTGCCCCTTTTGTTGAAAATGTTGTGCAACAAAAGTAGGAGCAGAGTTTGTGGAAAGTTTGTAGTTTCTCAGAACGTCACGGCAAAAGTGTGTACTCCTATATTATAGGTGTACTCAACGGCCCATCCGTGGTAATTGCACACCGCCTTGACGATGGCAAGCCCCAGGCCATTTCCCTGTTTTTGCTGCGCTGGGCGGTAGAAGCGATTGAAGATGTGCGCCGCGTCGAGGGGTGGTTCGTCGGAGGTGTTCGACACAGCCAGGGCGCCCTCCCCTACCGCCAGAGTGATGCTGCCGCCGGGGCGGTTGTGGCGCACGGCGTTGACCACAAGGTTGTTGAGCAGGCTCTCAAGCAGCGGGCGGTTGGCCTTCACTGTCAGTTCCTGCTGAAAGTCCTTGACGATGTGCAGTCCGTCGGCCATGCTTTCGAGGAACGGCAGATGTTCCTCGATGAAGGCGTTGAGACAAACGTCTTCCGACGTGGCGAACTGTTCATTGTCAATCTTCGCCAAAAGCAGCAGGTTGCGGTTGAGGCGCGAAATGCGGGCGGTCATTTGGCAAAGGTCCTGAATGATTTCCGCTTGCCCTTCCGTCAGCCCCGGCTGCTGCATCAGGAGGTCGAGTTTGCTTTGGAAGATGGCGAGCGGTGTTTGCAGTTCGTGCGAGGCATTCTCCGTAAATTCCTTCTGCGCCCGGTAGCGGTCGAGGCTTTTGCCCATGAGTTGGTTGAGACTGTCATTGAGGCGGCAAAACTCCCTCACGTCGCTGGTGGGCAACGTCGGTACGCGGCCGTTTTCAAGGTTGAACGTTTCGAGCTGGTCCAACGTCTTGTCGAAAGGCTGCCACAGCTTTCGCGATATGAAGCGCATGGTCAGCACCACGCCTATGGCGAGCATCGCCGTGATGACAGCATATTGAATCATCACGCCCACAAGAATGTCCTTTTCAAGGTCTGGCACGGGGATGTTCTGCCCTGCCTGAACGGCCGCCACGAGGGCGGCCATGTCCTCGGCGTAATAGTTTTTTGTGAGCCAATAGAACAGGGGCATGGCGAGGACAAACAAAATGGCGACGCACACTACAAACTGCGTCATCGACTTGCGCAGGAGGCTTCGTTGCTTCCTCTTTTCGTTGTTGTTCGACTTCGTCCTCATGCCTCCTGCCATTTATAGCCCATGCCGTAGACGTTCTTGATGCAGTCACTGCATCCCGCCGCTGCCATTTTGGCTTTGAGATTTTTGATGTGCGTATAGACGAAGTCGTGATTGTCCATCATGTCGGCCATGTCGCCGCTGAGGTGTTCCGCCAACGCGCCTTTCGACACCACGCGCCCACGGTTGCCTATGAAGAATAGCAGCAATTCGTATTCCGACTTGGTCAGCGTCACAGGCACACCAGAGACCTCTACCGTTTTGTCGAGCAGATTTACCCGTATGCCGTTGCTCTCAATAAAATTGCTTGCCGAGAAGTCTCGCCGCCTAATCACTGCGTAGATGCGCATACTCAACTCGGCAAGGTGGAAAGGCTTGGCGAGGTAGTCGTCTGCCCCGATTTGCAGCCCCCGGACCTTGTCGTCAAGGGAATCCTTAGCCGACACGATGATCACGCCAACGGGGTTGCGCCGCTGACGTATGTCGCTCAGGATGTCGAGGCCGTTGCCGCCGGGCAACATGAGGTCGAGCAAGACGCAGTCGTAGTCGTACATGTTTACCTTCATGCGCGCCTCGCCATAGGTGAACGCCTGTTCACACAGGTAGTTCTCGCCGCTCAGATAGCTCACGATGCTGTCCGAGAGTTTTCGTTCGTCCTCTATTATCAGAATTTTCATTGTTCGCCCTCCCTTATTTATATAGCATCACGATGCTGCCCGCCGTGATGAGCAAAGCACCTGTCACGACCTTGGCATTGACGGGTTCTTTGAGAAAAAGGAACGACAGGCAGATGGTAATCACCACGCTCAACTTGTCAACCGGTGCCACACGCGCCACGTCGCCCACCTGCAAGGCTTTGAAGTAGAACAGCCACGACAAGCCCGTAGCCACGCCCGACAGGACGAGAAACAGCCAGGCATGCCCCGGTATGGCCTTCGCCTCACCCGCATGGCCACCGACCAAGACAATTCCCCACGTGATGAAGAGGATGATGGTGGTACGTATGGCCGTGGCAAGGTCGGAATTGATGTCCTTCACCCCAACCTTGGCGAAGATCGCCGTGAGGGCTGCGAAGAGGGCCGAAAGCAAAGCGTAATATTTCCACATAGACCTTTATTATATGAACGACACGCAAAGATAAGGCGTGAAATTGTAGAAAGATTGAAGATGCGACTGTTTTGAGACAAAAAGCCCACTTACGGCAAAACTACCAAATGTCGACAAATTCGCTCCCCACTTTTGCGGCACACCTTGACAAGGCATCAAAACAAACCGCAAAACAAACATGGACATCAAAAGTTTCATCAATCGGCCGATACTGTCAATTATGCTCTCGGCTGTGATTGTCATCATTGGCCTCATCGCACTATTCAACCTCCCCATTGAGCAATACCCCGACATAGCTCCGCCTACGGTGAAGGTGAGTGCAACATATACGGGAGCCAATGCCGAAACGGTTATGAAAAGCGTGGTTACGCCGTTGGAGGCTTCGATAAACGGCGTGGAGAACATGCAGTACATGACCTCCTCAGCCGCCAACAACGGCACTTGCGCCATCACCATCTACTTCAAGCAGGGATCCGACCCAGACATGGCCGTAGTGAACGTGCAAAACCGTGTGGCCTCCGCTCAGGGGCTGCTGCCAGCGGAAGTGACGAAGAGCGGCGTAACGGTGAAGAAGACGCAAAACTCCAACTTGAAGTTCATCACGCTTTACAGCCCCGACGGGCGATACGACTCGAAGTTTCTCACCAACTACATGAAGATATACATTGAGCCGCAACTGTCGCGCATTGCAGGCGTTGGCGAAGTGAACGTGTTCGGGGCCGACTACGCCCTACGCATCTGGCTCGACCCAGGCAAGATGTGCGCCCACGGTTTGGTGCCAGCCGACATCGACAATGCCCTGGCGGCGCAAAACATTGAGTCGCCAACGGGAGCATTGGGGGCTGAGACGGACAACACCTTTCAGTACGTACTGAAATACAGAGGCCGTTACACCGAAGCCGAGGAATTTCGGAACATCGTGTTAAAGGCTTCCGCAGACGGCAACGTGTTGCGGCTGGGCGACGTGGCAAAGGTGGAACTGGGGACGGCCGACTACAACATGAAGAGTAGCACGAGCGGAAAGCCCGGTGCGTCGGCAAGCATCACACAAACTGCTGGCACGAATGCAAGCGATATCGTGAAGCAGATAGACAAGGTGGAGAATGAGGTTAGGAAAACACTTCCGCCCGGCATGTTACTCGAAGACCAAACAAGCGTGATGGACTTTCTCGGGGCATCGATGCGCAACGTGGCGGAAACACTCATCATAGCCCTTGTGCTGGTGGTGGCGGCCGTATTCATTTTTCTGCGCGACGGACGGTCGATGGCGGTGCCAGTCATTGCCATTCTCGTTTCGCTCATCGGTACATTCGCCTTTATGTATGCCGCGGGGTTCTCACTCAATCTGCTCACCCTCTTCGCACTGGTGCTGGTAATCGGCACCGTGGTAGACGACTCCATCGTGGTTGTTGAAGCCGTGCAGACAAAACTCAGCAGAGGCGACCTCACGGCCTTTCAAGCCACGGTGGAAGCCATGAGGGAATTGAAGTCGGCTCTTGTCACCACAGCCATCGTCTTCATGGCCGTGTTCATTCCAGTGAGTTTTACAAGTGGAACGACGGGCGTGTTCTACAAGGAATTTGGCCTGACAATGGCTGCTGCCGTGGCCATCTCGTTATTCAACGCCCTGACACTCTGCCCAGCTCTTTGTGCATTGCTATTGAAGGGCAAAGGCATTTCGGACGCTCGAAAGAGCCCAAAGACAGCAGACAACAAAAAGGATAAGTGGACTGCGCTTTACCTTCGTTGCGTCGCAACAACTATACGCTACCGCAAACTCGTTGTACCCGCTTCGCTATTCTCCGTAATTTTGTTGGCTGTAATGATAGCTAACGCCAAAACGAGCCTCGTTCCTCAGGAAGACATGGGGACAATCGACGTGAATGTGCAGTGTCGCCCCGGTTACAGTCTTGCGCAGACCGCCAAGGTGATGAACCAGGTGGAGGCGGCAGTCAAGGACATTCCGCAGATCAAAATTCACACCCGCATTGACGGCCGCGATGCGCATCAGAACCAGACCTCCACTGCCGGTTTCCTCTCCGTCCGCCTGAAAAACTGGGCGGAGCGTACTCATCGGGAGGATGACATTGACAGCGTAGTCAACGAGATCTATCGTCGGACAGCCTATATAAAGGAAGCGGACATCAACTGCGCCACGCTCCCCACTATACGCGGCTATGGGTCGACCAGCGGCTTTGAACTCTACGTGCAAAACCGCAAGGGCGAGGATTTCAAGGCCCTCTCGAATGCTGCCAAGCAATTTTCGGAAGCATTGAACCAACGTCCCGAAATAGCCAAAGCACACTATACGTTTAAGATGGACTATCCGCAATATACGGTGGAAGTGGATGCAGCACGCTGCCTGATGAAGGGCGTGTCGCCCAAAGACGTTCTGGGGGCTTTGTCGGCTTACGTGGGCGGCGACTATGCTTCCAATATCAACAAATACACGAAACTCTACCGCGTGTTGGTGCAATCGGAAGCTGCCAGCCGGCTCAGCGAGGCATCACTGGCAAGCATGTATGTGAGAGGCAACGACGGAATGATGTCGCCACTAAGCGAGTACGTCACGCTGAAAAAAGTGAACGGCGCAGAATACCTCATCCACTTCAACCTTTTCCCGGCCATCCGAGTGAACGGGACGGCAGCCGACGGATACAGTTCGGGCGAGGCTATACGAGCAATAAGCGAAGTAGCAAAGCAAACACTCCCCATGGGTTTCGGCTACGAACTGGGCGGACTGTCACGCGAAGAGGCATCGCAAGGAAACACGACCGTCCTCGTGCTCGGCATAAGCATCGTGTTTATATACATCATCCTGTGCTGCCTCTACGAAAGTCTGCTCATCCCCTGCGCGGTTCTTCTTGTTGTACCCTTCGGACTTTGCGGCAGTTTTCTTCTTTCTGCAGCTTTTGGCATAGACAACAGCATTTATATGCAAATTGGTCTTGTGATGCTCATCGGCATGTTGGCAAAGACAGCCATCCTGCTCACAGAGTATGCCACAGAGCGACGCAGGGAGGGCTTGGCCGTTGTACACGCCACGCTTTCTGCCGCTACCGCCCGCCTTCGCCCCATCGTAATGACTGCGAGCGTGATGATTGCTGGCATGATTCCCCTTATGCTTGCACGGGGCGCAGGGGCAAGGGGCAACGCCGCTATCGGCACTTGCGTTGCGGGCGGCATGATTGCCGGCACCGTTTCCATTTTGTTCTGCCTGCCGCCATTGTTCTGCCTCTTTGAGGGTTATTCCGCCAAACGGAAGACGGAAAGAAGTCGAAAGCGTCAACGCTCAAAGTGCGCAAATCGGTAAAAATGAGAGAGGAAGATTTGTCGGAACGGGAGAAATTAGTACTTTTGCAAGCCGATTATTATCTGGCAGCGTAAAAACTGCCAATCCGTAGGTTAATAGTTGCGTCCGAATTTGGCCAGGGCGCAATGGTTAGGTTAGGCCTGCGGGGAAAGATAAATTTAGTAGTTACACAATTTAATTCTAACAAACCAAAGTGGACACTTTAAGTTACAAGACCATTTCCGCTAACAAGGAGACCGCACAGAAAGAATGGGTGGTGGTTGACGCCACTGACCAGGTGATGGGTCGCCTTTGCACAAAAGTTGCCAAGCTTCTTCGCGGTAAGTACAAGCCCAACTTTACTCCCCACGTGGATTGCGGCGACAACGTGATTATTATCAATGCCGACAAGATCCAGTTCACTGGCAAGAAGTGGACGGAACGCATCTACCTCACCTACACGGGCTACCCCGGCGGCCAGCGCGAGCACACTCCCGCCAGCATCATGGCTAAGCCCAACGGCGCAGATAAGCTTTTCCGCCGCGTAGTGAAGGGCATGCTCCCCAAGAACAAGCTCGGCGCTCAGCTCCTCCGCAACCTCTACATTTACGAAGGCTCAGAGCACAAGCACGAGGCACAGTCGCCCAAGGCTATTGATATTAACCTTCTTAAATAAGTACAGCAGCAATGGAAATGATCAATGCATTAGGACGCCGTAAGAGCGCAATTGCCCGCATCTACATGACAGAGGGCACTGGCAAAATCACTATCAACAAGAGAGACCTTACGGAATATTTCCCCTCACCCATCCTCCAGTTCGTTGTTAAGCAGCCCCTCACTCTTCTGGACGTTGCTGAAAAGTACGACATCAAGGTTAACCTCTGCGGCGGTGGCTTCACCGGCCAGAGCCAGGCTCTTCGCCTCGCCATCGCTCGTGCGCTTGTAAAAATCAACGCCGACGACAAGAAGGCTCTCCGCGCAGAAGGCTTCATGACACGCGACCCGCGTGCTGTTGAACGTAAAAAGCCCGGTCAGCCCAAGGCACGCCGTCGCTTCCAGTTCAGCAAGCGTTAATATTGCCCTTCCCCTGCCGCCTGACATTGATCGTGCGGCCTGAGGGAATAAAGGTATGTTTAGCATCTAAACCGCGAGGATCCTGTCGCCACAGCGCGGAGGCTACCCTGCGGCTGGTTGAACTAACCACAACTACAAAGAAAGTAAACAAAACAAGAAAAGAAAATGTCCAGAACATCATTCGAAACACTCTTGGAGGCTGGCTGCCACTTTGGCCACCTCAAGCGCAAGTGGAACCCCGCCATGGCTCCCTACATCTTCATGGAGCGCAACGGCATCCACATCATCGACCTTCACAAGACTGTTGCCAAGATAGACGAAGCCGCTGAGGCTTTGAAGGCTATCGCAAAACAGGGCAAGCGTGTCCTCTTCGTAGCTACTAAGAAACAAGCAAAGGAAGCTGTATCTGAGAAGGCGGCTTCTGTAAACATGCCTTACGTAACGGAGCGTTGGCCGGGCGGTATGCTCACCAACTTCCCCACTATCCGCAAGGCTGTGAAGAAAATGGCCAATATCGACAAACTCATGAGCGACGGCACTTACTCGAACCTGTCGAAGCGCGAAATCCTCCAGATTTCTCGTCAGCGTGCTAAGTTGGAGAAGAACCTCGGCTCTATCAGCGACCTTACTCGTCTGCCCGCCGCACTGTTCGTGGTTGACGTATGCAAGGAGCACATCGCCGTGAAGGAGGCTCAGCGTCTGGGTATCCCCGTGTTCGGTATTGTCGATACTAACTCTGACCCCAACGTGGTTGACTACCTCATCCCCGCCAACGACGACTCCAACAAGAGCATCGAAGTAATTCTCGACGCTGTTTGCGGTGCTATCGCTGAGGGTATCGAGGAGCGCAAGGCCGAGAAGGTTGACACCGAGGCTGCTGGCGAGGGCGAAGCTAAGGCTCCCAAGCGCACGGCTAAGGCTCGCGCTGAAAAGCCCGCCGAAGCAGAGGAAGCTAAGGCTGAATAACTTCACCTTGTACCGTAAAAAAGAACAGACAAAAAAACAAGCAAGCTCTCAGTTATAAGGCGCACACGCTATGATGTAAGTTTCACGCCATCTCAACACGGACATGGAATTGCAGTCAGAGGGCGGGTAATCCTTATAGCTGAGAACTTTTTTATTTTACAAACTACACAAAGAAATCATACAACAACTATGGGAGTTGCATTAGAAGATATCAAGAAACTCCGCACCATGACCGGTGCTGGTTTGGGCGACTGCAAGAAGGCACTCGCTGAGTCGAACGGCAATATTGAAGAAGCCATCGAAATCATCCGCAAGAAGGGCCAGGCAGTTGCTGCCAAGCGTTCTGACCGCGAGGCTGCCGAAGGTGCAGTGCTCGTGAAGAGCGAAAACGGCTTTGCCGCTATCATCGCCCTCAAGTGCGAGACTGACTTCGTAGCAAAGAACGCAGACTTCGTGAAGCTCGCTCAGGACATCCTCGACGCTGCTGTTGCCAACAAGTGCAAGAGCCTCGACGAGGTGAAGGCCCTCCCCTTCGGCGCACACACTGTGGCTGACGCTGTGACTGACCGCAGCGGTATCACTGGCGAGAAGATGGAACTCGACGGCTACTCCTTCATCGAAGGCGAGAACGTAGCTGTTTACGACCACATGAACCGCCACATGCTCTGCACCATGGTTCAGACGAACAAGCCCGCTGAGGAGCAGGCTCACAACGTGGCTATGCAGGTAGCTGCCATGAACCCCGTGGCTCTCGACGAGGCAAGCGTTCCCCAGAGCGTAAAGGACGAGGAACTCAAGGTTGCCATCGAGAAGACTAAGGAGGAGCAGGTGAAGAAGGCCGTTGAAGCTGCTTTGAAGAAGGCTGGTTTCAACCTCTACATCGCCGAAAGCGAAGAACACCTCGAAGAGGGCATCATGAAGGGCAACATCACGGCTGAGCAGGCTGACCAGATCCGCGAGCTGAAGAAGACTACGGCTGAACAGAAGGCTGCCAACCTGCCCGAGCAGATGATCCAGAACATCGCCAACGGCCGTATGAACAAGTTCTACAAGGAATCTTGCCTCCTCAATCAGGAGTACATCCAGGACGCTAAGCAGACTGTGACGGACTACCTCAAGTCTACCGACAAGGAGCTCACCGTTACTGCCTTCAAGCGTTTCACGCTCCGCGCAGAATAATACGCCGCAGGCGCATGCCCTGCATAGCGGCCATGAGCCGCATACAATAAAGAACCTGAAACAGTGTTCGCCTACCCTCCCCCATCGGAGCGGCGACAACTGTTTCAGGTTTTCTTTTTATCGCTGTATGATAAAGGCAACAGCTGAAGAAGGTTTGAATATACCTTGTAGGCGACAAAGCAGATGCAGATGTGCGCCTCGATTCGCCTTTCGGTGAAGTGGAACATCGGA
>CAVLCM010000102.1:0-10467 GCA_963661625.1 bacterium | reverse complement strand
TCTTGCCATAAAGCCGCTTTTCGGGTTAGAAACCTCCGAAAACTGATTTGGGTGACGCATTGACGAAGTCAGGAAGAAGGTTCGTTATCCAAAAGAACGTTCCCCTTTTGCCCGCTTCAACGCGGCAAAAGGGAAACTCTTTGTTTATGCCTTTCCGAGGTCGGCAATGAGTTGGCGCAGGCCCTGCCTTACGGACTGCAAACCGAAATCCTCCACACAAAGGCTTCGCAGGGGCAGCCACAACATCTCGGCAGCATCGTCGAGCGGACGAAGGCCGTCGTAGCTGCGCAAGCGGCAGCGGAAGAAGGCGTCGGCCGTATGGACAAGGTGCTGCGAATAGAGGTAGTCGTTGGGCTGGGAGAAGAGAAACTCGTAGGCCACTACGTCGCCATTGACTTCCTCCTTCACCTCGCGCACAAGGCCGTCGGTGAGGCTCTCGCCTGGGTCGACAAAGCCTCCGGGAAGGTCGAGCGTGCCTTTGGCCGGGTCGTTGCGTCGACGCACGCAGAGGAGTTCGTCGCGGTCGTTGACGATGACAGCCACCGTAGCGGCAGCAGCATCGGGGTAGTAGACAAAGCCGCACGCCTCGCAACGCTTGCTCAGCGGATTGTTCTCTACAAAACGGGACGAGCCGCAGTGGGGACAATAGAGGAAGTCGGAAAGGGGATGTTCCATAACATTGTGTGCAAAGGGTTGACAGCCTTACTCCGCCTCGGGAACGGCAGGAGCTTCAGGAGCAGAAGCCTCGCCACCTTCGCCAGCTGCCTCGCCGCCCTTGTTGGCAGACGGACGGCGGCGACGATTTGAACGGCGGCGCTTGGGCTTAGGACGTTCCTCGCCATCGGCAGGAGCGTTGTCCATATCAACAGGGGTATTGTCAGTCTCAGCCGGTTGGGCTTCGCCGCTTGTTTCAGCCTCAACGTTCTCAACAGGTGCGTCGTTCTTGGGCGCACGGCGCGAACGGCCGCTCTGCGAACGGCGACGGCGCTGGGGCTTTTCGGCAGGTTCTTCAGCAGCAGGGGCTTCGGCTTCGCTTTCAGCCTCAGGGACGATAACGGGAGCTGTTTCTTTTTCCTCCTCAAAGACAGGCGCACTGGTTTCAGGGACTTCCGAAACCACCTCTACGAGCTTAGCCTCGGCTGGTTCGGCCACAGACGTTTCGGGCTGCGCCTCAGCGGCTGTTTCGGCCTGGACAGCGAGAGCCGTCACCACATTGGCCAGAGCCTCACCGCTTTCCTTGCGCTTACGTTCGGCCTTGGCGCGCTGGCGTTCCACCTCATCGCGGCTCTCCTTTTCGCGCTTTGCCTTGCGTTCCTCGGGCGTTGTCTCACCCTTGTGCACGCCCTTCACGGCATCGCCCACGGTTTTGGGGCCGCGGTTGCGCGTACGCTTTTTGCGGAGCTTTTCGTCGGCGGCACGGAGTTCGTCCTCCTCGGGCGGAGCGGGCAAGCCCTTGGCCTCGTAGTCGGCAGCCGTGAGCATGGGCTCCTCGGGAGCGGTGTCGATTACCTCGAAGTCGGAACTCTCGTCGTAGGCCGTGTCGTAGGCATCGTCCACCGCCGATGAGCGCTGCGACTGCTTGCCCTTCTTGTCTTCAAGCACGGGTGCGTCGCCCTTGCCGCCATGCTGCTTGCGGTTGTTGCTCTTGGCGGCGTTCTGCTCAATCTCGTCGATTTTGGGGAGAGCAAACGACTCCTCGGCCTCCATGGCCGTGCGCTTTTCCTTGGCGCGGAAGATGCTGTCGTAGGTCTTCGGCTCTTTGCGCATACGCGTCAGGGCCTCCTTGGAAGCCTCTTGCTGACTGTCCTTCTTGGAACGGCCCGTGCCGCTGCTCATCGTGATGCCTTCGAGCACAATGACGGTGCTGAAGCCCTTGCCGCCCTCTTCGGTCTCGTTGTCGACGAACTTGATGTTGATGCGGTTCTTCTGGCTCCATTCAAGAAGTTTGCTCTTGAAGTTAACCTCCTTCTGCGCCACCTTGTCGAGGTCGACGTAACGGCCAATGACGCGGTTTTGAATGAACCAGTGGCAATGCTTATAGCCGCGGTCGAGGTAGATGGCTCCCATCAAAGCCTCGAAAGCGTTGCCGCCAATGTTCGTGTGGCTCATGCGCGTTCCCTGAGCTGCGATGATAAGCTTTTCAAGTCCCATCTCCGAGGCCAGGCGGTTGAGGGCCTCGCGCTGCACAATCTTGGAACGGGTGGCCGTGAGGAAGCCCTCGCGCTTGTGCTCGAAGTGGCGGAAGAGGATGTCGCTCACCACCGTTTCGAGCACGGCATCGCCAAGGTATTCGAGCCGCTCGTTGTTGAGCGGTTTGGCCGGGGCATCATTGCGCTGCGGCTTGCGGTTGCGCGCATCGCGGCGGCCCGACTTGCGGTCGCGTCCGCCGTTGGCAGGCTGTTCGCTGCGGCGGTAACCGAGCGACTTGTGCGAGAAGGCCACGCGGTAGATGTCAATGTCGTGCGGATAAAATCCGAGTATGTCGTATAGCACCGAAAGAAATTCCCTGTTCTTGCGGAAGGGGAGCTTCATCCGGTCCAGTAAGTTCGATATCATATTATTCCTTATGTGAAATGCGAGTGCGGAAACGCGGGAGTCCGCTTGCGGCAGATTCCGGCATTCTCGCACTCGCATCATTCTGTCAATTTTCATGACGCTCCGTCCGGCGGCCGATTGAGGCAGGGGGACGGACAACGCGTCTACACGTCAACCGGCTTAAGCCTCATATTTCTTCACGATGCAGCAAGCGTTGTGGCCACCGAAGCCGAACGTGTTGCTCAGGGCGGCGCGCACGGTGCGCTTCTGCGCCTTGTTGAACGTGAAGTTGAGGTTGTAGTCGATGTTTTCGTCTTGGTCGTCGTCCTCGTGGTTGATGGTGGGCGGAACGATATCGTTCTTCACCGAGAGGCAGCAGATGAGGGCTTCCACTGCACCGGCTGCGCCGAGCAGGTGGCCCGTCATGCTCTTCGTTGAGGAGATGTTGAGCTTGTAGGCGTGTTCGCCGAAGAGGCGGGTGATTGCCTTCACCTCAGAGATGTCGCCAACGGGAGTTGACGTGCCGTGTACGTTGATGTAGTCGATATCCTCGGGTTTCATCTCAGCATCTTCGAGGGCGGCCTTCATCACGAGGTTTGCACCGAGGCCTTCGGGGTGAGAAGCGGTGATGTGGTGGGCGTCGGCAGACATACCTGCGCCAGCGATTTCGCAATAGATCTTCGCACCGCGTGCCTTGGCGTGTTCAAGTTCTTCAAGCACAAGGATACCGGCACCCTCGCCCATGATGAAGCCGTCGCGGCTCTTGCTGAAAGGACGTGAAGCGTGCGTGGGGTCGTCGTTGCGCGTGGAGAGGGCGTGCATGGCGTTGAAACCGCCTACGCCGCAGGGCCAGATGGCAGCCTCAGCACCGCCAGTGACCATAGCATCAGCCTTGCCGAGACGGATGAGGTTGAACGCGTCGGCCAAAGCGTTGGTTGACGAAGCACAAGCCGAAGTAGTGGTGTAGTTGGGGCCGTGGAAACCGTACTGGATAGAGATTTGACCAGCAGCGATGTCGGCAATCATCTTGGGGATGAAGAACGGGTTGAACTTGGGGCCGTTCTCCTTATTGGTAGCGTAGTAGCCAGCCTCCTCCTCGAAGGTGTGGATACCGCCGATGCCCACGCCGAGAACAACGCCTACGCGGTCCTTGTTGAGCGTGTCGAGATCCCAACCCGAGTCCTTGATAGCCTCCATGGCAGCTACGAGGGCATACTGCTCGTAGAGGTCCATCTTGCGGGCTTCCTTGCGGTCGATGAAGTCGGTGGCCTTGAAGTTCTTCACCTCGCAGGCAAACTGCGTCTTGAACTGTGAGGCATCGAAGTGGGTGATGGGGCCTGCGCCGCTCACGCCGTTGAGAATGTTCTCCCAAGTTTCGGGAACGGTGTTGCCCAGGGGAGTCAATGCTCCAAGACCTGTTACTACTACTCTTTTGAGTTCCATATTGATAGGTGTAAATTTGTTTTTCTGTGTTCAACGAAAAAGCGCGGCGACCGGCATACGGCAGGGCCGTCTAACCTGTGCGCTCAACCCCTTCGGGCAGTTAGCAGATCAGCACGCACGGCTGCACACAAGGGCGGCAGCGCGGACACTCGCTGATCTTCTAATAAAAACATTTGCTCTCAGGGGGAGACTTTGGCACGGCAACGGTGGCCATTGGCACGGAACGGGGCGTGCGCCCAAGGCTGTTCCATTGCGCCACGACTTGCCGGCACTGGCTGCGCTTATTAAAAAAAGAATTAACGTTTAACGCATACGCCCCGTGCAAAGCTTTGCATGAAAGCGCAAAGCAGTGACGCTGACGCAGGACGTTAAACGTTAATCCCGAACTCTTCAACTTTCTCTGAAAGTGAAAAGCACCGTCGTTACAAGCGATGGATTTTTACTTGTTGACGTTCTCTTCGATGTAAGCGATTGCGTCACCTACGGTAGAAATCTTCTCAGACTTGTCATCGGGGATAGTGATGCCAAATTCCTTCTCGAATTCCATGATGAGCTCTACAGTGTCGAGAGAGTCGGCACCGAGGTCATTGGCGAAGCTTGCTTCGTTCTTTACTTCGGATTCGTCAACGCTGAGCTTGTCAACGATGATAGCCTTTACTTTTGCTTCAATATCAGACATAGTTTCTTATTTTGAATTATGGATTATGTTTTCCTTTGATTTCTGTGGATTTAACGCGTGCAAAAGTAATGCTAAATACCTATACCAACAAACTTTTGCCGCGAAAAGATGGATTTATTTGCACAAAGCGGGCCGTTTTGTGCTTTTCACTTTCCCTCGCTGAGGAACTGAACGGCGCGCTTTACGAGGTCGCTGCGCTTGTTGACAAGGCGGTAATACTCGGTGCGGTCCCAGAGGTTGTAGGCAATGCCTGCCTTGAGCGTGAAGCGAAGGTCGTCGAGCGTAGCTTGGAGTTCTTTGTCGTCCTTTGGTTCCACTTTTTTGCGCTTTCCCTCCGCCATGATGCTGTCGAGAAGTTCCTGCGGCACGGTGAAGTTTGCCTCGTAATCGTCGAACTTGCGGTATTTCTTAGTGAGTTCCTTGCGGTGTTCATCTACGTAGCGGAGCTGTGCGTCGACAATGAGGTTGTAACGGCGCAGACCTCTATAATAAGGAGTGTAGGCCGTGGTGTCGAGCGGCACGAAGATATCGGGCATGATGCCTCCGCCGCCATAAACGGTGCGACCCTCTTTGAGTGTTTTGTACACCTTGGTGGAGTCGAGGTGGATGCTGTCGGCCGAAACGAACTCGCCACGGGTATAGCGGTTGTCGAGGTCGTGTTCGTACTCGCTCTTCTCGCCTTTCACGTAGGGCTTCTGGATGCAGCGGCCCGAGGGCGTATAGTAGTGCGACACGGTGAGACGTATCATAGAGCCGTCGGGCAGGTCGACAGGACGCTGTACGAGTCCCTTGCCAAAGGTTCGGCGGCCGATGATGGTACCGCGGTCGTTGTCCTGCACGGCACCGCTCACGATTTCGGCGGCCGAGGCGGTAAACTCATCCACGAGGATGACCACGCGTCCGTTGTCGCGCATCAGGCCGTTGCCTTCGCTGCGCAGTTCCTGACGGGGCGTGGCGCGGCCATCAGTGAACACGATGAGCGAACCCTCGGGAAGGAACTCGCTAGCCACCTCCTGAGCTGCGTTGAGGTAGCCGCCGCCGTTCATGCTGAGGTCGAGGATGATGTCCTTCATGCCCTGTTTGCGGAATTCAAGTATCTTGTCGTGCACCTCCTGGCCCGACGTTGCGCCGAAGCTGTCGAGGTGGATGTAAGCCGCCGTGGGAGTAATCATATAGGCAGCGTCGACGGTATAGAGGGGTATCTTGTCGCGCACCACCTTGAAGTGGAGCAGGCCGTCAGCCCCCTTGCGCACCACGTCGAGGTTGGCAATGGTGCCCTTCGGGCCGCGCAGTTTGGTCATGATGCTGTCTTTGTCCATCTTCACGCCGCTGATGGTGATGCCGTTGACGGCGGTGATGCGGTCGCCGGCCTGCATGCCGACCTTCTCGCACGGGCCTTTGCTGATCACCTGCAACACGACGAGCGTGTCCTTCACCATGTTGAAGCTCACGCCGATGCCCTCGAAGTTTCCGCTGAGGGGTTCGTTGAGTTTCTTCGTGTCTTTGGGATTGGTGTATGAGGAATGGGGGTCGAGCTTGCTGAGCATGCCGTTGATGGCGTCTTCAACGAGCTTTTCTTGGTCTACGCTGTCGACGTAGAGGCTGGCCACGGCAAGTTCAGCCATTTGGAGTTTCCTCACTTGGGCAAAGTCCACGTCGCCGAAACGCTGCGACTGTGCGCACGAGGCGACGGGCAGCAGGGCGATGAGGAAGAGTATCAGCTGTTTCATTGTTTCTGGTTGGCTTATATTGTAGAAATAGGTGTCACTTCTTTTGCGGCAGGAAGCAGGAAACGTCCTTGCCGTAGGCGGCGAGTTCGCGCACCACGCTCGACGATACGTGCGAATATTGGGCTTCGGTAAAGAGCATCACGGTCTCTACGCCGGCGAGGTGTTTGTTCATCTCGGCAATGTCGCGCTCGTACTCAAAGTCCTTTACCGAACGCAAGCCGCGCAGGATATACTGCGCTCCTTCGCGGCGGACGAGGTCGACGGTGAGGTCGTTGTATGCCACCACCTTGATGCGGTCGTCGCCCTCGTAGAGCCGTGCTATCGCTTCAACGCGCTGTTGGGGCGTTTGCGCCGACCGTTTATTGTCGTTCACGCCCACTCCTATCACAATGCGGTCGAAGAGCGGCAGAGCGCGCTCCACAATGCTGGCATGCCCTACGGTGAAAGGGTCGAACGAACCGGGGAATATGGCTATGCGCATAAATTTGGGGTGTTTGCGGGATTTTGTTTGCCGGTATGGGTATGCTTAAAGGTCGCCCTCCACGAGGTCTTCCTCCACCACGAGGTTGTCGATAATGAAGCCCTGCCGCTCCATGGTATTCTTGCCCATGTAGTATTCGAGCAGTTGGTTGACGTTGTCGCTCTTGTGGAGCGTCACGGGGTCGAGACGCATCTCCGGCCCGATGAACGACACGAACTCCTCGGGGTCGATTTCGCCAAGTCCTTTGAAGCGGGTTATTTCGGGGTTGGGACTGAGTTTTTCGATAGCCGCCAGGCGTTCCTCCTCGGAGTAGCAGTAAATCGTTTCGTACTCCGAGCGGTCGCTCGCCTGCGTCTTTTTCAGGATAGCGGCCCCGGCACTCTTGTCGTCAACGGTTTTCACCTTGGGCGCGGAGCGTACCTTTTTCTTCTTGTTGCGCACGCGGAAGAGCGGCGTTTGCAATATATATACGTGTCCCTTCTTAATAAGGTCGGGGAAGAATTGCAGGAAGAACGTGATGATGAGCAAACGGATGTGCATTCCGTCCACGTCGGCATCGGTGGCCACGATTACTTTGTTGTAGCGCAGTCCGTCGAGGCCGTCCTCAATGTTGAGCGCAGCTTGGAGCAGGTTGAACTCCTCGTTCTCGTAGACAACCTTCTTCGTCAGGCCGAAGCAGTTGAGCGGCTTGCCGCGGAGCGAGAAGACGGCTTGGGTGTTGACATTGCGCGTCTTCGTGATAGAACCGCTGGCTGAAAGTCCCTCGGTGATGAAGATGCTTGAGTCGAGGCGCGGGTCTTCGTCGTCCTCATCGTTTTTCTTGCGCTGCTTGGGCGCAGGGTCGTTGAGGTGGATGCGGCAGTCGCGCAACTTGCTGTTGTGCAGGTTGGCCTTCTTGGCGCGTTCGCGAGCCAACTTCGTCACGCCGGCAATGGCCTTGCGTTCCTTTTCGCTCTCCTCAATCTTTTGTTTGATAACCTCGGCTATGTCGGTGTGCTTGTGCAGGAAGTTGTCAACGTTTTCCTTGATGAAATCGCCCACAAACTTGTTCACGCTCACGCCCGACAGGGGGAAGGGATTGCCCTGCGAGTCTTTGTCGGGTGCCATGGTGAGCGAGCCGAGCTTAATCTTCGTTTGGCTCTCGAAGAGGGGTTCTATCACTCTCAGGGCGATAGCTCCGACAAGTCCGTTGCGTACATCCTGCACGTCGTAGTTTTTGCCGAAATACTCCTTTATGGCCTTGGCAATGTGTTCCTTGAACGCGCTTTGGTGCGTACCGCCCTGCGTGGTGTGCTGCCCGTTGACAAACGAGTAGTACTCCTCGCCGTACTGCGACGTGTGGGTAAAAGCTATGTCGATGCTGGGCCCCGTCAGGTGGACGATGGGGTAAAGCCCCGGGGCGGTCATGTTGTCGTTGAGAAGGTCTTCCAGACCGTTGCGGCTCAGAATGCGCCGGCCGTTGTGGAAGATGGAGAGGCCCGTGTTGAGGTATGTGTAGTTGCGGAGCATGTTCTCCACAAACTCGCTGTGGAAGCGGTAGTTCTGGAAGAGGGTCTTGTCCGGCTCGAAGAAGATGTACGTGCCGTTCTCCTCGTCAATCGTCCCTTCGGTGTCGCTAACGAGTTTTCCTTTCTCGAAGACGGCTTCGTGCATCTTGCCGTCGCGTACGCTGCGAGCCACAAAACGGCTCGACAGGGCGTTGACGGCTTTCAGGCCCACACCGTTCATGCCCACCGAGGCGGTGAACACAGCGGTGTCGTATTTTCCGCCGGTGTTGAGTTTCGACACGGCGTCGACCAACGCACCGAGGGGTATGCCTCGGCCGTAGTCGCGGATTTCTGCCGTCAGACCGTCGGTGATGTTCACCTCGATGCGCTTGCCGAAGCCCTCGTTGTATTCGTCGATGCTGTTGTCAATGGCTTCTTTGAGCAACACGTAGATGCCGTCCTCGGCGTGCGAACCGTCGCCAAGGCGACCGATGTACATGCCGGGACGCACGCGTATATGTTCGGTATCTTCAAGGTGGCGTATCTTGCTCTCGTCGTAAACAACTTCCTTCGGGGCTTCTGCCGTCTGTATTTCTTCGCTCATTCTTCGGGTGCTTTTGTGTGTTCTCCTTCCTCTGCGCTTTGTGGGTGCGCTACTTTATGTCGCCCCTGAAACAGCGGCGGCGCTTGTGCTGTTTGTGGTCGAAATATTGCCACTGGTTCTGCACCTTGTCGTTCAGTTCGAGTTCAGGGTTGCTTTCGGCGTATTCAAAGCCGAGTTTCTTGTAAACGGGAATGAGGTCGGTGAAGAGCAGTGCATTCACGCCCTTGCCCTGATAGTCGGGGCGCACGGCCACGAGTAGCAGGTCGAGCACCTTGGGGCGTTTCAGCAACAAGGCTTTGAGCAGGTGTATCCACCCGAAGGGGAAAAGCCGTCCCTTGGCCCGTTGCAGTGCCTCGGAGAGCGAGGCCATGGAAATGCCCACCGCAACGATTTCGTTTTGCTCGTTTTCGACGATGCTCACCATGCGGAGGTCGAGCACGGGGACGTACATGTTCACGTACTGGTCTATCTGCCTTTCCGTCATGCGCGAGAAGCCGAACAGCGGCTCGTAGGCATCGTTGATAAGGCGAAATATGTCGTGCGCCACGCCGCTCTTGCGTATTTCCTTCTTGCTCGTGAGCTTGCGTACGTGCAGGTTGTACTTACGCTCAATTATCTGCGATATGCGGCGGTGCTTCTCGGGGATGTCGTCGGGTATGGCAATCTTCATCTCCACCCAGTCCGCGCTCTTCACGAGTCCAAGTTCTTCCATGTGGCGCGGATAGTAGGGATAGTTGTATATGGTGGCCATTGTCGACAGTTGGTCGAAGCCCTCTACGAGCATGCCCTCAGCGTCCATGTCGGTGAAGCCGAGCGGCCCCTCTATCTCGTCCATGCCACGCGCCTTGCCCCACTGCTTGACCGTCTCAATCAAGGCACGGCTCACACGGATGTCGTCGACAAAGTCTATCCACCCGAAGCGCACCGCCCGTTTGCCCCACTTTTCGTTGGCTCGGCGGTTGATAATAGCCGCCACGCGGCCCACTATCTTCCCGTCTTCGTAGGCAAGGAAATAGTCGGCCTCGCAAAACTCAAACGCGGCGTTCTTCTTCACAGAGAACGTGTTGAGCATATCGTCGTAAAGGTCGGGAACGGAGTAGGGATTATCCTTATAGAACTCATAGTTGAAACGTATAAACCGTTTAAGGTCTTTCTTCGTTTCAACCTTCTTAATTTCAACTGTCATACAGGTTTTCCTTTTTGTCGGGGGCAGTAGCACTCCCCGCATTTTCAAAAAACTTAGCTTGCAAAAGTAGTCATTTTTTCCTACACGCTCCTTTTCGGGGGCATTTCGGGACGGATTTCAAGGCAAGACGGACAGCAGCCGCCCCTTCCGTTTCCAAGTGATCCTGCACAAAACATGCTTGAAACGATTAGGACAATATTGCAACTCCCAAAGCTTTCCAGGAAGAAGCGTCTCGAAATGTAAAGAAAAAAGGATGCTTCGGAGTAAAGTATTTCCGTTGAAAACCAGAGCGTACATTTATGCGATGAGTGAACGTACGTCA
>CAVLCM010000101.1:0-10565 GCA_963661625.1 bacterium | reverse complement strand
TCGCATAAATGTACGCTCTGATTTTCAACGGAAATTTCACAAAAACGCTGTTCCTCACAGAGGAGCATTTTGCCATAAAGCCGCTTTTCGGGTTAGAAACCTCCGAAAACTGATTTGGGTGAAGCGTTGACCAGGTCAAGAAATAGCAAGACTTAATAGGCAGAAAGCCTCACAGTCGCTAACCCTGAACGTTGCTCAGAGCTATCAACTGTAAGGCTTTCAGTTACCTATTTCTTCGCCTTGGACAGGCGACATTGTATGGAGCGTTTATTTCACGAGGTCGAGCGTGTCGGAGGCGATGAGGAGTTCCTCGTCGGTGGGCACAACAACTACCTTTACACGGCTCGACGGGGTGGAGATGATTTCCTCCTCGCCGCAGTTCTGGCGGTTTTTCTCCTTGTCGAGCTCAATGCCCATAAATTCGAGGTCGTCGGTAGCGCCTTGGCGCACGTCCCACTGATGCTCGCCCACGCCAGCGGTGAACACGATGATGTCCACGCCGCCCATGGCAGCTGCGTATGCGCCGATGTACTTCTTGATGCGGTAGTCGTACATGTCCATGGCCAACTTGGCTCGCTCGTTGCCTTCGCGGATGCCGGCTTCCACTTCGCGGATGTCGCTCGAAATGCCCGAGATGCCCTTCACGCCGCTCTGCTTGTTGAGCAGGTCGCTCATCTGGTCGGGCGTGAGGCCTTCGCTCTTCATGATGCTCAGCACGGCGGAGGGGTCGATGTCGCCCGAGCGCGTACCCATCACAAGGCCTTCGAGCGGAGTGAGACCCATCGAAGTGTCAACACACTTGCCGTACTTCACGGCCGAAACGGACGCACCGTTGCCGATGTGGCACGTGATGATGCGCACGTCCTCGGGCTTCACGCCAAGCACCTCGCAAACGCGTGCCGTCACGAAGCGGTGGCTCGTGCCGTGTGCGCCCCAGCGGCGGATGTTGTTCTTTTCGTAGTACTTGTAAGGCACGGCGTACATATATGCCTTTGCGGGCATCGTTTGGTGGAACGACGTGTCGAATACAAACACCTGCGGAAGGTTGGGCAGCATCTTCTTAACGGCCACGTAGCCTTTGAGGTGAGCTTCGGAGTGGAGCGGAGCAAGGTCCATGTAGTTCTCCCACTCTTTGAGCATTTCGTCGGTCACGACCATACTCTTCGTGAAGCGTCCGCCAGCCACGATACGGTGGCCTGCCGCACTGATTTCGTCGAGGCTGCTGATTGCGCCGTATTCGGGGTTGAGCAGCGTGTCGAACATCAGTTTGATACCCTCCGTATGGGTGGGGCAAGGCGAT
Organism: bacterium; assembly: GCA_963661625.1. GTDB lineage: Bacteria > Bacteroidota > Bacteroidia > Bacteroidales > Bacteroidaceae > Alloprevotella. The sequence continues at coordinate 9,265 of CAVLCM010000101.1, read as the reverse complement.
TCGATGATTTTCGTTTCGCCGTTGATCTTTGTTTTGAGGAACGAACCCTCAAGTCCTATCTTTTCGATGCCGCCGGCAGCAAGCACGCTCTTGTCGTCCATTTCGTAGAGCTTGTACTTGATAGAAGAACTGCCGCAGTTGATTACGAGAATTTTCATGTGTTACGGTTTGGTGGGTGAGGGGGCGCAGCGGCCCCCGTGGTGTGACAAAGGTTATTCAGCCTCCTTGGCTGCGATGGCTTGGTTGGCGGTGATGGCAATCATCTTGTAGACATCGTCGATGGAGCAGCCGCGCGACAGGTCGTTGACGGGGCGCGCAATGCCTTGGAGGATGGGGCCTACGGCTGTGGCGTGACCCAGACGCTGCACGAGCTTGTAGCCAATGTTGCCCACTTCGAGGCTCGGCACAACCAACACATTGGCCTTGCCGGCGATTTCGCTGCCCGGAGCCTTCGATGCACCCACAGAGGGTACGAGGGCTGCGTCTGCCTGCAACTCGCCGTCAATCTTGAGTTCGGGGTCAATCGTCTTGGCAATGGCCACGGCTTCAACCACCTTGTCAACCACCTCGTGCTTGGCAGAACCCTTTGTAGAGAAGCTGAGCATGGCCACACGAGGGTCGATGCCGGCAACCGCCTTGGCTGTGCGTGCCGTGCAAACAGCAATCTGCGCCAGTTGGTTAGCGTCGGGTACAGGCGTTACGGCCACGTCGCCCATCACCAATACGCCGTTGTCGCCACACTCAGGAGCGTGTGTGAGCAGAAGCATGGCACCGCTCACGCAGCTAATGCCGGGAGCCGTCTTGATGATTTGCAGGGCGGGGCGAAGAACGTTGCCCGTAGTGTTGCGTGCGCCGGCGAGCTGGCCGTCGGCTTCGCCGCTCTTGATGATCATGCATCCGAAGTAGAGAGGGTCTTGCACCTTTTTGCGTGCCTCTTCGATGGTCATGCCTTTCTTCTTGCGGAGCTCGGCCAGAAGCTGTGCGTACTCCTCGGCCTTCGGGCTTGTAGCCGGGTCGATGATGGTAGCTTTGCCGATGTTGCCCAGTCCCCACTGCTTGGCCAGGTCGTTGATTTCGTCCACGTTGCCCAGGAGAATGAGGTCGGCCACCTCGTCCGTAAGAATTTGATTGGCTGCTTTCAGAGTGCGTTCTTCTGTTCCTTCGGGAAGAACAATGCGCTGCTTGTTGGCTTTTGCACGCGCAATGAGTTGTTCTATAAGATCCATTTGTTGATATGAAGTGTATGTAGTTTGTGTCGTTTTCCGCTGCGCCCCCGTTCTCTCATGCGGGCCGCTGCGGGATTAGGCGTGTACGTAGGTGCCGATAGGTTCGCCGTTGAGTACGCGTTTCAGGTTGCCGTAGGTGTCCATGTTGAACACGTAGATGGGCAGTTTGTTCTCGCGGCACATGGCCGTAGCCGTCACGTCCATCACTTTCAGTCCGCGCTGCAACACCTCGTCGTAGGTTATTTCGTCGAACTTTGTGGCCGTGGGGTCCTTTTCGGGGTCGGCTGTGTAAACGCCGTCCACGCGTGTACCTTTGAGCATCACGTCGGCCTCCGTCTCAATGCCGCGGAGCGACGAACCCGTGTCGGTGGTGAAATAGGGACTGCCCGTGCCGCAGCTGATGATGGCCACTTCGCCGCGCTCCATGGCCTCAATGGCCTTCCACTTGCTGTAGAACTCGCCGATAGGCTCCATGCGGATGGCGGTAAGCACCTTGCTCTTTACGCCGATGGCTCCGAGAGCCGAACTAAGCGCAAGGGAGTTGATTACCGTGGCGCACATGCCCATCTGGTCGCCCTTGACGCGGTCGAAGCCCTTGGTGGCTCCGCTCAGGCCGCGGAAGATGTTGCCGCCGCCAATCACGATGCTGATTTGCACGCCCATTGCGAGGGCTTCCTTGATTTGCGCGGCGTAGTCGTTGAGGCGCTTCGTGTCGATGCCGTAGCCCTGTTCGCCCATCAGGCTCTCTCCGCTCAGTTTGAGCAATATGCGTTTGAATTTTGCCATTGTAAGTGTCTTTTACTGCGTTCTTATAGCGCAAAATTAGTGATTTTTTCGTGTTCGTTGGGCGTTAGCCTATTTTCTTTGCCACGCGGGGGTAAAGCAGTGCCTGCACCAAGCCACGGCAGGCCAGATAGCTCAGAAAAGCCAGCCACAGCCCGTGGTTGCCCTGCGGCAGGAGGGCGACAATGCCAAAGTAAAGCACCGAAGCCGGAGCCACCGCCGCCAGCATGAAGCGAGTTGACGTGGCCCCAATGAACAGTCCGTCGAACAGGAAGGCGGCAAAGCTCGCCAAGGGGATGGCGCAAACGTAGGGGAAGAAGCGCAGGGCGCAGGCTGTCACTGCTCGATTGTTGGTGAGCAAACTGAGAAACGCCGATCCGCACAATATATAAAGGAGTGTGAAGGCCATTGACAACGTCATGCCCCAGACAAAGAGCCGTTTGGTAAGCGAGTGGAAGTCCGCCACGCTGCACGCACCGACAAACTTGCCTCCCAACGCCTCGCCGGCATAGGCAAAGCCGTCCATCACGTACGAAAAGACGACGAAAAACTGCATAAGCAGCGCATTGGCGGCCAAGGTGTTTTCGCCCAGAGCCGAACCGAACGCCGTGAAACTCGTGGTGACGGCGATGAGGAAAAACGTGCGCAGGAAAATGTCGCGGTTTGTCGCAAAGAACTTTCCCAGTTCGCTGCGGTTAAGCAAACCGTGCCAGTCCACATCGGCACGGCGTGGGAAATAACGTCGCCGCCACGCTACCAGCGATATGGCGAGTCCGGCGTACTGCGCAATGAGCGTACCGAACGCCACGCCCTCCACCTTCATGCGCAGAACAAAAACGAAAAAGGAGCTGCAAGCAATATTCACCGCATTTTGAGCCACTGCCGTAACCATGGGCAAACGGGCGTTTTGTTGTCCCAAGAACCATCCCGTGAAACTGTACAGGCACAGCACCGCCGGCGCGCCCCAGATGAGCGTGCGGAAATACACGTGCGCCAACTGTCTGACTTGCGGCGTGGCGGCTACGAAATGGAACGTAGTATTGAAAATGACCTCCTGCAAAACTATCAGCGCAAGCGATACGGCCAACGCCAACAGCAGAGAACGAAAAAGCGTGTGGTGGACGAGCCTTGGGTTGCCTGCCCCGTAGGCTTGCGCCGTGAGGCCGCTCGTACCCATGCGCAGAAAACCGAAAAGCCAGTAGGCCATGCTGAAAACCATTCCCCCCAGGGCTATCGCCCCGATGTAGGCCGCTGCGCCGAGATGGCCTACAATGGCGGTGTCGACAAGCGAGAGGAGCGGCACGGTGATGTTCGACACAATGCTCGGCAGGGCAATGTGCAATATGTGGCGGTTGAGATTGCGGTGAGCGGTCAAAGCGTTTTCCCTCCGTGAATAATCGTTTTTACTTCCTTGAAGGCATAGCTGCGTTCCGTCCCGTTGGGCAGGCGCAGGGTGAGCATGCCGAGCGGCGATATGCGGGATATTTCCGCCTCGAACGTTTGTTCCCGAGCTACGTCGTAGTAGGCGTGCAGCCCCTCGCCGTGAAAAAGGTGGATGCGGTATTCCTCGTGAAGTTCGGCGTAACGCCCTTGCTGCACTTTGCGCAACCGCAGTTCAAACTCCGCAAGCACGCTTTGAAGCAACGGGACGAGCGGCGTTGGCCTGCCTGTGATTTTCCGAAGCGACACGGGGTTGGGCGCATCGCTGCGGAATATTTCCTGATTGACATTGATGCCCACGCCGGCAATTGTCTCGACGATGAGGCTGCCTTGCAACTGGTGTTCGAGCAGTATGCCGCACGCCTTTTGGTCGTTCCAATAGATGTCGTTGGGCCACTTCACGCTAAATCCTTCGCCATAGGCCGAAAGGGCGGCGCGGATGCCGAGAGCAAGGGCCTCTGAAAGGGCAAACAGTTCCGCCGCCGGCACGCCTCGCGGTTCAAAGCGAAGACTGAAAAGCAGGTTCTTTCCTGCGTCGGCCTCCCAGTGCGTGCCACGTTGTCCACGTCCGGCAGTCTGCCAGTCGGCGGTCAGCAAGGCAAAGTCCTTTCCTGCTGGCACGGCGTACTCCGATCGGCGCATTTGCTGCATGGTGGAGTCTGTCTCGTGCAAATGCCAGTGTGCCCAGTTGGGAAGGAGAGAAAGTGAGGAGGGGAACATAGTGCGAATAGGGGGCCTTTGGCGAGCCGTCCTTAAACCTCAAACGGACGCTTGCGTTGGCTTTCGTGCCAAACGCCGTCTTCGTTGTAGGCGTGGCGGATGTGGTTGATTTGGAAGGGAGACTCCGTGCCGACTAGCGTGATGATGTCGTAGCTGTAAGCCTTGTGGCGCAGCCCGTGAATAGCCATGTAGGCACGGGCCGCAGCAATGACGCGGCGTTTCTTTTCGAGCGTAACGGCTTCGGCGGCCGGCGCATAGTCCTCGTTTCGGCGCGTCTTTACCTCGACGAAAACAATCTCGCCGTGCCACTCCGCCACGATGTCTATTTCCAGATGTCCGATGCGCCAGTTGCGGTCGAGCAGCGTGTAGCCCTTTTCTGCCAAGTAGTAGAGGGCTTCCTGTTCGCCCGTTGCCCCGAGCTGGTTGTGCTGTGCCATGGTCAGCGTTTGCGCTTGAAGAACGTACGCATCAGTTCGCCGCACTCCTCGGCAAGCACGCCGGCCGTCACCTGCGTTTTGGGGTGGAGCGCATGGGGGGCAAACTGCGAAAAGCCGCGCTTAGGGTCGGCTGCGCCGTAGACGATGCGGCCAATCTGCGACCATCCCAAAGCCCCGGCGCACATCACGCAAGGCTCCACGGTGACGTAGAGCGTGCAAACGTCGAGGTATTTGCCGTTCAGGTGGTTGGCGGCAGCGGTGATGGCCTGCATCTCGGCATGGGCCGTCACGTCGGTGAGCGTTTCGGTGAGGTTGTAGGCGCGTGATATGATGCTGTCCTTGCATACAACCACTGCACCCACCGGCACCTCGTCGCGGTCGAACGCTATGCGAGCCTGTTCGAGGGCGCGGCGCATGTAGTCTTCGTCGGTCATGATTGGGGTTTTCTGAAGAAACTGAAATTCACACTGCCGTATGAGCGGTGTTCGAGGAAGTCGGGGCGAGAACTGAAATCGTAGTTCTTGCCGTGTTCAAGCACAAAGAGCGTGTTCTCGTCCACAAGGGCCGACTGCATGACGCGGTCGGGCAGTTCGCCCAGCTCGGGCAGCGCATAGGGAGGGTCGGCAAAGACAAGTCCGAACGCCTCGCGACTGCGTTCAATGAAGCGCAGTGCGTCGCCCGCGATGGGGGTCCAAGCATCGTCTCCGAGCGCGCGTTGGCATTGCTCCATGAAGGCAAGGTGGCGGCGGTCTTTCTCCACCGTCAGCACACTGATGCAGCCGCGCGAGAGCAGTTCGAGCGAAATGCTCCCCGTGCCGCCGAAGAGGTCGAGCGCACGGATGTCCTCAAAGTCGATGTAGGCGCGCAACACGTTGAAAAGGTTCTCCTTGGCAAAGTCGGTTGTGGGCCGAGCCTTGAACGTGCGAGGCACTTCAAAGTGCCGTCCTTTGTATTTTCCGGTGATTATTCTCATTTTGCTTCTTTATCGTAAAAGGGCGCACATAAGGTCGTAAGGCACGCCCTCGGTGGTAGCCACCCGGCTGCGGTTGAACTCTGCCGCAGGGTTGACGGCGTAGACGCGTGAGGCGTATTTCTTCAAGTCCTCTTCGAGTGGTGCGCGCAGAGAAGCGTCGCCTGCCACGAAGATGGGGGTAGATGCTGCCGAGAGCGCAAGGTGCTGCATGGTGTTGAAAAGGTAGTACTCCACGTCGGCCGGCGAAATGGCCCGGTAGGCGTTCTGCGTGACGAGGCGGTTGGCTTCGAGCACGATGATGTGTACCTGATTGTCGTGGCGGTACACAAAGACGCGTCGCCCAGCGGTGGTGTCTAAGCCTTTCTTGGCAAAGTGCTGCAAAAGGGGCGTTTGCGACGAGGTGTAGTGCACTGTGCCGAAAACTTCCTCCAACGAACTGCACACGCTTTCTCCCAGCGCATAGAGCAACACGGCGTTGAGAGCCGGCACGCTGTCGTAGAAAACGCGCTGCTTGCCCTCGGTGGCTATGCACGAGTGGAAGAGCGTTTCGATGTCCTCCTCCTGAAACTCTGCAAGCGGCACGGGGGTGGCAGGCGTATTGACGAGTACCTCCGTATGGCGGGCGGATTGCGGCAGGAACGTCACCTGTTGGAGAGCCGTGCGCAGGTTGACCATGAGCGACACCTGCGGACGTACGGGGAATGTGGCGAACTGGAAATTCTGCGGTTCGCTTGCTTCGTAGTGGGCGAACGAAAGTTCGCTGTCGGATATGCGTATGTACACGGTTCTTGGGTTTGAGTTAGGAAAACAGACGGCGCATGACGGGCGACAAAGCCCAAGCCAGCAACACGCCGCAGCTGTTGGCAAGGAAGTCGTACCAATCGCCCGACCGATAGTCGGTTAGGTATTCCTGCGCCAGTTCAATCACGCCGCTCATGGCAATGGGCAACACCCCGGCTAAAAGCATGAGGCGCAGCCTGTTCCAACGGAATTTCCCCCTTGCGTATTCTGCCCAAAACACACTGCACGTGCCGAGGTACATGCACACGTGCACCACCTTGTCAATGCCCTCAATGTCGCTCAGCACGCTCACGTGGGGCGCACGGAAAAGACAAAGGTACCATATCAAAGCAAGGCAAACCAATGTAAGGGGGAAATGCGCGGCAATGCACCGTGCGGCGGAGGACTTGTTCATTTGTGTAGCGGCGGATGGTTGCTTCTTACGAGATGCAAATTACCAAAATTTGTTCTGCTTTTCGTTGTATTCAAATCCTGCTTGCGAGAGGGTGGCTTCCAGTTCCTCGCGGTTGACGTTGAGGCTGGTGCAAAGTTCGTCGAGCGAACTGTATTCGTCGCGCAGTTTGGTGTTGACCACGCTGAACAGCATCATAGGGTCTTGTGGCAGTGACATGTATTTCGGCTTATATTATAATAGGTGTATTCCTCTCGGATTATTCCACTCCAAGCAAATCGAGCAGCTTGCGCACGCTTTCTTCGAGCGAAAGGACGGACGTGTCGAGGCTCAACGCAGGGTGCTGGGGAGCTTCGAAGGGGGCTGAGATGCCGGTGAAGTTCTTCACCTCGCCACGGCGGGCACGTGCGTAAAGCCCTTTCACATCGCGCCGTTCGCATTCGGCCAAGGGCGTGGAAATGTAGATTTCCTTAAAGTCTTCCTTACCGATGATTTGCTCGGCAAGCTGGCGCAAGTCCTCTGTGGGACTGACAAAGGCGGCGATGGTGATGATGCCCGTGTCGACAAAGAGTTTCGACACTTCCGCCACGCGGCGGATGTTCTCGCGGCGGTCCTCCTCGCTGAAACCTAAGTTTGCGTTGATGCCCGAACGGATGTTGTCGCCGTCGAGAATGCGGCAGAGCAGGCCGCGCTTTTGCAGTTCGCGTTCGAGGGCGATGGCTACGGTGCTCTTTCCGCTGCCGCTAAGTCCGGTGAACCACAGCATAACGCCGCGCTGCCCGAGGAGTTGTTCCTTGTCAGCGCGCGAGAGCATACGGTCGAATATGGGGTAGATGTTTTGTGGCTTGTCCATAGAGTGGGTTGGGTTTGTGTGAACGAGGCGGAAGGGTTACTTCCAGCGTATTTTCTTCATGATGAGCCGTCCGCGCTTCACCACCTTTGTGTTGGCGAGCGAGCGGCGCAGTTTGTTGTCGAGAATGATGAGCGTGACGGAGAGCAGAATGAGGCAGATGCCCGCGCTGATGCGCAACGTAAGCACTTCGCCAAACACGAGGATGCCCAGCACCACGGCCGTGACGGGTTCGAGTGCGCCCATGATAGCCGTGGGCGTGGAACCTATGCACTGGATAGCCATGGCCATGAACACCAGCGACACCACCGTCGGCACAAGGCCAAGGAGAAGGGCAAAGCCCCATTCGCCGGGAGTTTGGAGCAACTGTATGCTGCCAGTGGGAGACAAGGTGGCATAAAGCACAATGAACGCCCAGCAAGTGAGCATGGCGTAGAACGTGAGCTTCACGCTCGACATCACGATGCCGCTCTTGTTCACCACTATTATATATAATGCGTAGGCAAGGGCAGAAACCATAATCAGCACAATGCCCATTGTGGCGATGGGCTTGCCCGTGTCGTCCTTGTAGAGCAGGGCAATGCCGCCGATGGTGAGCAAAATGGCGAGTATCGACGGCCATTTGAGCCTTTCGCCAAAACACACGGCCATGAGCAGCGCGGTGAACACGGGGTAGGCAAATACCAGAGTGGCTGCCACACCGGCACTCATATAAAGGAAACTGAGGAAGTATGTGACGGACGACACGGCAAACACGAAGCCGAGCAGACTGATCACGCAAAGTTCCTTGCGTGTGAGTGAGAAGTCCTTTTTCTGAAAAAGCATCAGCAGTCCCAGCATGAGCGAGCCTATCAAGAAACGGTAGAACAGTACCGTGTTGGTGTTGTACTCTGCCGCATAGAGCGACTTTGCACACAACGGGTTCATGCCGTAGCTGATGGCGGCTATGCAGCCGTAAATGCCTCCCTTAACCTGATTATTCCACATTTGTATTCAGCAAAATAAGAAAGCCTCTTCCCAGGGAAAAGGCAAAAGCGCAGCCGCGCTCTTTTCAGTGCAAAAGTAGCCCAAAAACGTACAGAATGGGGCTATACAGCCCAAAAAGCGACTTTTTTTGAAGAAAAGTGTGGCAATGATTTGCACGTTTCGCAAAAAGCCGTACCTTTGCACTCGCAATTCGGGGTGTAGCTCAGCCCGGTTAGAGTACGCGTCTGGGGGGCGTGGGGTCGCTGGTTCGAATCCAGTCACCCCGACAGAATTGTAAGGCCGTCGGTTAGTTCTGCTAACTGACGGTTTTTTTAGGCTCGTTTGGGAGGTTGCTTAGTGCGACCTCCTTTTCTGTAAGGGGTGTTGGGAGTTGAAACTCGAAGTGCCTCTAATCTATGTATGCTGCCACTTGGTGTTGCTGCATTCCCTATTTGTCTTCAATTCAATGTTGTCCTAAACGTTTTTATTTCAGTCAGCTAAAACAAGCCCAACGCATTGCTCAGGTTTTCTCTTGCCGCTGGTGCAATTCCTGACTTCATCACTTTTTGCACCGCCAAATGGCACATATTGAAAATCAACGAGTTACGTATTAATCGAAGAAGACTTCATCTAACGACGTACGTCCACCCTCTTTAATGACGTACGTCCACTCTACTT
>CAVLCM010000100.1:0-10631 GCA_963661625.1 bacterium | reverse complement strand
GGGTGAGTGAACGTACGTCTATAAGTAGAGTGAACGTACGTCTATAAGTAGAGTGAACGTACGTCATTAAAGAGGGTGGACGTACGTCGTTAGATGAAGCCTTCTTCGAGTGAATGGCCGGTGAACGTACGGTGAATGAAAGGGTGGAAAACGGAATGGTGAATCAATCCTTTGTGAACGTGGTTGCCCTCGCACGCTCAGTGAAAAAGTTCTTTAAGCACCGCGAGCGAATTAAGCTCTGGAAAACCCGGCAGGTGCAGGCGGTAATAAAGGCTGATGTATTCCAACAGGCGTGCCCTTTCGTTGCCGCTGAACCTGAAAAAGCGCATTGTGTCGTAGCGCATGCGCAAAAGTTTCGGCACGAGGGCCGCGTCGGCCGGCAGCAGCACGTCGGCGTGCGCCGGGGGCTGCGAAGTGAAGCACGACGTGCGCAGGTCGAAGTATTTTCCCGTTTCGTAGCCCTCCGTGTTGGGCATAAAGCCGAGGAAACGCGTCAGGCGCAGGAGGAACACGAGGTGGAAGTTGGCAAATCCCCGTTCGCAAGCGTCGAGCCACATCATTGACCGCTCGACATATTCAAATAGCAAGTCCGTGTCTGGCTCTTGTCGAACGGCGTGGTGCAGCACCTCGGCCAGGAAAAAAGCCATCGCGCTCTTTCCCGGGTCGTATGGTAGCGAGGCAAAGGGGAATACGTTCTGAGCCGCTCGCGGCCGTTGCAGTTTGGCGTTTGGCCGGTTCTCCCACTGCACGTCGAGCAGGGCGAGCGGCTGAAACAGGCTGTGCCTCACCGCAGCGCGCTTCGAACGGCTGATTCGCACAATCATCGCCACGCGGCCCTGGCTCTGGGTCAGCAGGTTGGCAATGATTTGCTCGTCGTTGTATTTCGTCACGTGTAGAACAATGCAGCGCATAGGCAGGAGTGGGTTAGGGGAGTGTTTTGCAAAAGTAAGGCGAAAGACCTTCAAAATCCCCTCTCGGCATGTTCAAAAATGGTGCAAAAGCTTGGTTGGTCTGATTTTTTCGCAAAAAAAAGCGCGAAAGTTTGGTGCGAAACAAAATAAGGACTACTTTTGCACTCGCAATTACGAACAACGCCGCTCATCATCGAGAAGAGTAGTCAACTGTTCAGAAAGCGATGGTCCCTTCGTCTATCGGTTAGGACGAGAGATTTTCATTCTCTAAAGAGGAGTTCGACTCTCCTAGGGACTACTTCAAAAATAGAATAAGAAATGGCAAACCACAAATCATCTGTAAAAAGAATCCGTCAGACGGCGACTCGCAGACTGCACAACAGATACTACGCTAAGACTATGCGTAATGCAGTGCGCAAGCTCCGCGCTACGACTGACAAAGCAGCTGCAACAGAACTTCTGCCGAAAGTACAGAAGATGCTTGACAAGCTTGCTAAGAGAAATATCATCCACAAGAACAAGGCAGCTAACATCAAGAGCGGTGTGATGAACCACATCAACAAGCTCGCCTAAGTTACGAGAAGTCTCGTAAACTCTTGCGTAGGATTTAAAGGTTTTATTAGGTCTTTCACTGGCTTTTCCGGGTGAAAGACCTAATTTTTTATCCCCCTTGCGCTATATACCGCAAACGTGGTATTCCCCACAGCCCTTCATGCCCGTACCTTTGCACCAGAAACAATAACTAAAACAACACTAAGGTATGAGCAAAATTTACAAGAACCTCACCGAACTCGTGGGCAACACGCCGTTGCTCGAAGTAAGCAACATCGAAGCCGAACTCGGGTTGAAAGCCCGTGTCGTAGTGAAACTCGAATACTTCAACCCCGGTGGAAGCGTCAAGGACCGGGTGGCCCTGGCCATGATCAACGATGCCGAGGAGCGTGGTGCACTCAAGCCCGGTGGCGTGATTATTGAACCCACCAGTGGCAACACCGGCATTGGGTTGGCCTGGGTGGCCTCCGTCAAGGGCTACCGCCTTATCCTCACCATGCCCGAGACAATGAGCCTCGAACGTCGCAACCTGCTCAAAGCCCTCGGCGCAGAACTCGTCCTTACGCCTGGTGCAGAAGGCATGAAAGGAGCTATCAAACGCGCTCAGGAACTGCAAGCCCAACATCCGGGCAGCTTCATCCCCCAGCAGTTTGAAAATCCCGCCAACCCGGCCGCTCATACCCGCACTACGGCCGAAGAGATATGGCGCGACACCGACGGACAGGTTGATGCTTTCGTGGCCGGCGTAGGCACCGGCGGCACGCTGAGCGGCGTATCGCGCGGCTTGAAGAGCCACAATCCCAACATCAAGGCCTTCGCCGTAGAACCCGCCACGAGTGCTGTACTCGAAGGCAAACCCAGCGGTTCGCACAAGATACAGGGTATCGGCGCAGGCTTTGTGCCTAAGAATTTCGACGCATCTGCCGCCGATGGCATCTTCCCCATTGCCGACAACGACGCCATCCGTGCATCGCGTCTTCTGGCCAAGAAAGAAGGCCTCCTGGTGGGCATCTCGGCCGGTGCGGCCCTGCACGCTGCCATTGAGCTTGCCAAGAAACCCGAGTACGAGGGCAAGACCATCGTAGCCCTTCTGCCCGACACTGGCGAACGCTACCTCTCCACGGTGCTTTACGCCTTCGAAGAATACCCCGTATGATTATCATTGCAGACAATCAACCCCTCACACGTGATGCGCTGACCGGCTACTTGGCCGGCCAGCCATTGCTTTTTGCGGCTGGCAAGGCCGAATTGGCTAGTCGTCTCACTGCCCACCCAGAGGCCTTGGCCGTGCTCGACTTTTCATTGTTTGATTTCACCACGCCAGAAAATCTCCTCATCTATGTCCGCCGTTTTCCCGAGGCACATTGGCTGCTCCTTTCCGCCGATTTCACCGAAAATCTTCTTCGTCTCCTCGGCAGCGAGCCGCAGGTGAGTTTCCTTGCCAAGGACTGCACGCGTGAGGAGGCACAGCGAGCCATCTACCTCGCCTTGCACGGCGAACGCACCGTCTGTCCCTCCGTCCAGGCCCAACTCAATGAGGGAATCCACCGTCACGACACGGTGGCCAACCTTACCGCCGCCGAAACAGAGGTACTCGCCCTCCTTGCCGAGGGACTGAGCGCAAAAGCCATCGCCGAGCGGCGCAACTCCTCCGTGCACACCATCGTCACCCACAAAAAGAACCTCTTCCGCAAGTTGGGCGTTTCAACCGTCTACGAAGCCACGCGGATAGCCCTGCGCTCTGGCATTGCCGACCCTGTGGAATACTACATTTAACTCCAATCCCACATTGGGTATTCTTCCGAGGTGAGTTCTCCTTGCATCGGGAGTTTTTTGTCGTTCACCGTACGAGTAACACATGCCACTCGTACGGTATGCGCGTTTTCCTTCGGATTTCGCACACCTTTCCTGCCTTCTGGTTTCCATTTCCTTCGCTGCGCCCGGGGCGGCATTGGGGCGGCCAGCGGCCGAGTGGGGTGAGGTAACGTTTTTTTTCGTACCTTTGCGAGACATAGGACATTACTGCGCATGAACCCTCCCGAAAGCTACACGAACTTGTTGAAGCAGACGGTGGAAGAGCTTTCGGACACAACAAAGATGAAGGGCCTTTTCCACCAGCACCGCCATGGCGACCCGTTGCCCTCATCGGCTGCGCTCGAAGAGATTATCGGTTTGTGCCGGGCCGTTCTTTTTCCCGGATATTACGGCAAAAGCACGCTCAACAGCGTGACCGTCCGCTACCACATCGGCATGGAGGTGGAGCGGCTCTTTTCCATGCTCACCGCCCAGATACAGGCGGGTCTCTGTTTCGGACAGCAGGACGGAGAGGCCGCTCCCGGCGCGGTAGACTTCCACACCAAGGCTGAGGCTATAGCCGCGGCGCTCATCAGCATGTTGCCCCAGATTCGCCGCACGCTGGCCACCGACGTGGAGGCGGCATATCTTGGCGACCCGGCGGCACAAAACTACGGCGAGGTGATTAGCTGTTACCCGGCCATCCGCGCCCTGACGTGCTACCGCCTGGCCCATGAACTTTACAAACTCGACGTGCCGCTCATTCCCCGCATCATCACCGAATTGGCCCACAGCGAAACGGGCATCGACATCCACCCTGGGGCAACGATTGGCGAATATTTCACCATCGACCACGGCACGGGTGTAGTTATCGGCGCAACGTGCATCATCGGCAACCACGTAAAACTCTATCAGGGCGTGACGCTCGGCGCTAAGAGTTTCCCGCTCGACGCACACGGCAACCCTATCAAGAACAACCCACGCCACCCCATTCTCGAAGACGACGTTATCGTCTACTCCAACGCCACCATTCTCGGCCGCATCACGATTGGCAAGGGTGCGGTGGTCGGCGCTAACAAGTGGGTGACGCACGACGTGCCGCAAGGCGAAAAGATTTAATCGAAGCACTTTCCACAACGACAGGAAACACACATACTTATGCAAGAATTTCAACTCATAGCGAAGACCTTCCAAGGGCTTGAAGAGGTCCTGGCGCAGGAACTCACCGAACTCGGGGCCAACGACATCCAGATAGGGCACCGCATGGTGTCGTTTACGGGCGACAAAGCCTTGATGTACCGTGCCAACTTCTGTCTGCGCACGGCTTTGCGCATCCTCAAACCCATCAAAACCTTCAAGGCCAAGGATGCCGACGACGTGTATTCCGCTGTGCGCCAGATAGACTGGAGCCAGTACCTCGACCTTAACACAACTTTTGCCGTGGATTCGGTGGTTTTCTCCGAAGAGTTCCGCCACTCCAAGTTTGTGGCTTACAAGGTCAAGGACGCTATCGTTGACTATTTCCGCGACACCACGGGCGAGCGTCCCAATATACGCATCACCAACCCCGACGTGAAGCTCAACATACACATCGCCGAGTCGGACTGCACCCTGTCGCTCGACTCCTCGGGCGAGAGCCTCCACCTGCGCGGCTACCGTGTGGCCACCGTCGAAGCCCCCATCAACGAGGTGCTTGCGGCCGGCCTTATCAAACTCACGGGGTGGACGGGCCAAAGCGACTTTGTCGACCCGTTCTGCGGCTCTGGAACGTTCCTCGTTGAGGCTGCCTTGATGGCCAAAAACATCTATCCCGGCGTGTTCCGCAAGGAGTTTGGCTTTGAAAAGTGGAAGGATTTCGACGCCGACCTGTTGCAGGAAATCTTCGACGACGATTCGCAGGAGCGTGAGTTCACGCACCATATCTATGGCTACGATATCAACGTGCCTGCCGTGGAAACAGCGCAGAAAAACGCACGCAGCGCCGGTGTGAGCGACATTGTGAGCGTAGAACAGCGCGACATCCGCGACTTCGCCAATCCCGGCGGCGAAGGCACAATCATGGTGACCAACCCTCCCTATGGCGAACGCCTTACTCCCCCCGACATCCTCGCCCTCTACCAAACGTTGGGCAAGGTGTTGAAGAATGCGTTCCAGGGCGGCGAGGCATGGGTCATCTCCTCCAAGCAGGAACTCTTCGAAAACATCGGCCTTCGCCCGAGCCTCAAAACGCAGATCTTCAACGGCAAGCTCGACTGCGATTTCCGCAAATACCAGCTCTTCGGCGGCAAGCTCAGCGACTTCCGTGCCGAGGGTGGCAGTGTAAAGACCGACGAGGAACGTCGCCTCATGAGCGACCAGAAACGTTTCCGCACCAAGCGCGACGACTTCAAGAAACGTTTCGACGACGACCAGTTCGACGAGGACGACGAACAGGCACAGGCATACCGCATCCTGCGCAGCAAGCATCGCGAATTTGAGCGTCTCCAAGCCTCGCGTGCTGCCAAGAGCGAGGGCCGCGGTCGCAGCGAACGACCCAAACGCGATGGCGGTGGTTTCCGTGGCAAGAAGGGCAATGGCCCGCGCCAAGGCGGCGGTTTCCGCAAGGGAGGCCCCGGCAAGGGCGGCTTTGGCAAGCCCCGTGGCGGATTTAAGAAATAACAAACGAACAAAGCGGACATCCATCCAATGAACATAAAGCAGTTTATCGGCGCGGCTTTCGCGCTCGTGCTTGGCACAACGTCGGTTATGGCACAAAACAAAAAGAGTTTCACCCTTGAGGACCTCATGTGGGGCGGCACCAACTACGCCCAGATTATGCCGAAATACTACGGCACGGATTTCTGGGGCGACCGCCTTCTCCGTGTGGAACTCGACTATGTGGAGACTCTCGCCGACGACAAGGGGCGCACCGTAAAGCCCGAAAAACTCTTCACCCTCGACGAGGTGAACGCTTTGCCCGACTCCATCGGACTTTCTCACCTCTACAACGCTTCCTTCCCCTATGCTGACAAGACGCTTGCCCTGCTCAGCACCACGAAGATGCGCGTCCTCTTCGACTGGAAGACGAAGAAAATCGTGTGGAAGGCCAGTCGCACCCAGGGCGAGAGTTGCAACGACTTCTGCGCAGCCTCGAAGAGCGAGGCATACGTGCGTGGGTGGAACCTCTACGTGCGCACTGCCGACGGAAAGGAACACCAAGTCAGCACCGACGGCTCGCGCGAATTGCAGTACGGCCAGAGCGTCCACCGCGATGAGTTCGGCATTCGCAAAGGCACGTTTTGGAGTCCCAAGGGCAATCTCCTTGCCTTCTACCGCATGGACCAGAGCATGGTGACGGACTATCCGCTCGTCGACATCAGTCCGCGCGTGGCCGAACTGGCTCCCGAGAAATACCCCATGGCAGGCATGACGAGCCACAAGGTGACGGTGGGCGTTTACAACCCGTCGACGCAAAAGACTGTCTACCTGCAAGCCGGCGACCCCACCGACCGTTACTTCACCAACATTGCGTGGAGTCCCGACGAAAAGACGATCTATATGTTCGAACTGCCACGTACGCAGGACAAGGCCGAACTCGTAAGCTACGATGCCGAGACCGGTGCGCGCAAGGCCGTTCTTTACACCGAGACCAACGAGCGTTACGTTGAACCGTGCAACCCCATCGTATTCCTGCCCTGGGACGCATCGAAATTCGTCATGCAGACGCGCCGCGACGGCTACAACCACCTCTACCTCTTCGACGTGTCGGGCAAGCTTCTCCGCCAGCTCACCAAGGGCGAGTATGAGGTGACGGCCCTGCTCGGTTTCAACTCGCAGACCAAGAGCGTTGTCTACCAGAGCAACCAAAATAGCCCCGTGAAGTACAACCATTTCAGCGTGTCGGTGGCCAACGGCAAGGTGACTCAGCTCGACAATGGCGAGGGGGCGCACTACGCCACACTCTCCGCCGGGGGCAAGTTCCTGCGCGACCGCTGGTCGTCGCCGGATAAGTTCCGCGAGTACGACCTCGTCAGCACTTCGGGTGCAAAACCCGTGAAACTCCTCGAAAACGACGATCCTTGGCGCGACTATAACGTGCCCGAAATCACCGGCGGCTCCATCAAGGCGGCCGACGGAACCACCGATCTCTACTATCGCCTCGTGAAGCCCGTCAATTTCGACCCGGCTAAGAAATACCCCACCGTGGTCTATGTATATGGCGGTCCGCACGCCCACAACGTGGAGGCATCGTGGAACTACCTGGCCCGTCCGTGGGAAATCTACATGGCGCAGAGCGGCTATGTGGTGTTTGTGGTCGACAACCGCGGCAGCGAAAATCGAGGCTTCGCCTTCGAGAGCTGCACCCACCGCCACCTTGGCGACATCGAGATGCAGGACCAGATTGAGGGCGTGAAGTTCCTCAAATCTCTCCCCTACGTCGATGCCGACCGCATCGGTGTGCACGGATGGTCGTTTGGCGGTTTCATGACCACCAACCTGATGTGCTCCTACCCCGACGTGTTCAAGGTGGGCGTGGCTGGCGGTCCCGTAATCGACTGGAAGTACTACGAGGTGATGTACGGCGAACGCTACATGGATACGCCGCAGGAAAATCCCGAGGGCTATGCCTCCTCCTCCCTGCTCAACAAGGCCAAGAACCTCAAAGGCCGCTTGCAGATTATCGTGGGCTACAACGACCCTACGTGCGTCATGCAGCACAGCCTCTCCTTCCTCCGTGCCTGTGAGGATGCCGGCACCCAGCCCGACTACTTCGTCTATCCCGGCGACGGCCACAACATGATGGGCCACGACATGGTGCACCTCCACGAACGCATTACACGCTATTTCAACGATTATTTGAAGTAAACCACAGAATTAGCCATAAAAATATAGCCCAGGGCAGAGCGCGACGGAGAATTGCCGCATGCGATGCCCTGGGCTTTTGTGTTTTCTTGAACATTAATCGCCGTTAATCTAATCTATGGCTGTCTCCTGACTTCATCACTTTTTGTTGACTTTGCCTGTCAATTACCTTGGTAAACCGCGGGAATTATTGGTATTACCCTAAAAACTGCCTTCCTCCGTTTGTTGCATCCTTATTCATTTGCCTCCTTTGCAGCCGCAAAAACAAAACTAAACTTTAACCGAACGAATATGAAGAGACGAATTGCCGTTTTTGCGGCAGCTTGTTTGTGCTTTGTGGCAAGTGCCGTAGCGCAAACGGTAGCGACAACCCCTACCACCCAAATTGAGAGCGGCGTATATATGCTCCGCATGAAATCAGACCGTACCACTGCCAGCGAAGGACAGTGGCTTTATTATGCCGACAGCTACACCTATGCCGAGGCCAACGACGTGGCAGGTACCATCGTCAACACCGACAATATTACCTCCGACCAATACAATTACTTCTGGAACGTAGTGAAGAACTCCGACGGATCCATCACCTTGCAGAGCTATACGGGAAATACTTATTGGGCGCAGGCAAAAGGTTACTACAACGCCTACCAGCCTAATCAATTCCCAATGTCGTCTACATCAACGACGTTTACAACCGAGGCGAATGGTTGCGCTTTTAAGCTGATAACAATATGTAAACAACAATACATTAGTTGGGGGGGCATAAAAGAAAGGGATAAATCAGTATATGTAGTAGACAACGGCGTGAAGGGCAACAACACCGCTCGTCACGAGATGGGCTACAGCGATGCTTCTACGGATAACGGCAACCGTGCGTCGATTGAGTTCTACGCCGTAGATATTGTAAGTTTTACCTACAACTTCAAGTACAATGGCGAAAGCAAGGGTACGGAGACCGTTTCGTGCAGTAGCACCGCAGAATACCCCGACTTTACGACTACGTTCCCTGCTTACGTGACGGCACAGAAACCTGCGGGCAAGGTGACAAAAGCCATAGCCGGTACAACCGTTGATATTGAATGCGTAGCCAATCTCCCCTTTGAGACTGACAAGTATTACTATTTCTCCTGCGGCAGCGACGATGCTTTGACACGCCTTTATGGCTCGTCCGATCTTACGTATCGCAGCACGGCTTCTGCCAACGAACAGGCTTCAACCCTCAACGACGTGAAGAGCGACCTCTGGTATGTAACGGGCGATCCTTTTTCAGGATTTCAGTTCCACAATGTGGGAAAAGACAATATTGCTCAAACAAGTTTGATTCCGAGTAATACAAGCTTTTTGGGTGAGCGTTGTCAACTTAAGTATTCTGGAACAGGAGGAAAAAACACCTTCAAACTTTTCAAGATTACTGACGAGACGTTTGGTATTTACATTTATTCCAACTGGACTATCGGTAGCGGCAACGTTGCATGGCACCAGAACGATGCCAATAACATCTACTTTGAAATAATAGACCTCTCCAACACCCCCACCGATGCCGCTTACACCTTCCGCTTGACTGAGCCGACCATAAGCATCCCCCTCAACGCATCGGCTGCCGACAACAACGAGACGTATGCCACGACCTGTCTGCCTTATGCGGTAGAGGTTGTCAGCAACGAAGCTAAGGCATATGCAGGCAAGTTTACTTCGGACAGCGAACTCGACATGGTAGAGGTAAGTGCCGTGCCGGCCAACCAAGGCGTGATACTCAAAGGCAACGAAGGCGTGGAGAGCATCAGCCTCAAAGTGGTCAGCTCTGCCAACGCCATCGACAACGACCTCAAAGGCACAACTGACGGTCTGAGCGACCTGACGAACGTGCTCAGCTTCGGCCGCGCCGGAGGCTCTGGAAAAGTAGGTTTCTACAAGTCCACCAACTCCACGCTCCCTGCCAACCGCGCCTACGTGCAAAAGCCTGCCGCCAACAGCGTAGCCATGAACTTCGGCGGCCATACGACAGGCATCAATGCCGTAGAGACAGACAATGCGCCAACCGCCAACGCCCCCGTCTACGACCTCGCAGGCCGCCGCGTGTCGACCCTCGTAAAGGGCAGCCTCTACATCAAGGGCGGCAAAAAGTTCATCGCGCAGTAATTGTGCCCCACCAAAAACAACCAAAACGAAGCGTCAACAGACAATGAAAAAAACATACATACGTCCCGAGGCAAACCTCATCTGTTTCCACATCGAACGTTCTGTGCTTATGAATGTGAGTGCGAGTGAAAACATAATCCAAAGCGACGACTGGAGCAACGAACGCGAATGGAACAACAACTCATTCAGCGCCTGGGGCGACGCGGAAAGCGAAGTAGAATAACAGGACGGAACAAATACGAACCTGTACAAAAACGCACGGCATTCATTCGCCGTGCGTTTTTGCGTCGATAATGGGCTATGGAGAACTGGCCTTTCAGGCCGTACACCACTGTTGTCCTAAAGGCTTCATCTAACGACGTACGTCCACCCTCTTTAATGACGTACGTCCACTCT
>CAVLCM010000099.1:0-10639 GCA_963661625.1 bacterium | reverse complement strand
AGAGGGTGGACGTACGTCGTTAGATGAAGCCTTCTTCGAGTAATACGTAACTCACTGATTTTCAATATATACCATTTGATGGCGCAAAAGGTGATGAAGTCAGGAAAAATTGCACCAAGCAGAGCGTTTTCCTTCAAAGCGTCCCACTCATCATTAACCCTAAACGTTGCTTCGCTCTAATGCGGCTGTACATTCCTTGAAGAGGATAAAATGCGAGGGGCTGCGCCGCAAATTGCTTGTTGCGGCGCAGCCCCTCACGTTTGTTTTGGGCTGATGTGCGTGTCTTAGAGTTCTTCCTGTTCTTCCTCGAAATCCATGTGGGCTTGCACCACAAAGAGGAGTTCTTCGGGGTCGAACTCGCCCATGCCTTCCTTCTTGGCCTTTTTGGCAAGGGTGGCGGCGATGGCTTCCTGGTCTATCTCCACGTAGCCGTCGGCATCGGGCTCAGCGTCGAGTATGCCGCTTTCGGTATAATACTCCACGATAACGTCGAGGAAATAGTAGAGCAGGTCGTCGGTAAACTTCTCTTGCAGGTCCTGCGGCAGGTGCTTCTTGATGTAGGCAACGGCCGCAGCGTCTTCCTGCGCGTCGAGCATCAGTTCTTCGTCGATGTTCATTTCAGCAGTTCTTCAATCTTTTCTACAAAGGTGCTTTTGGGGGCAGCGCCAACGTTCTTGTTGACCACTTCGCCGTTTTTGATGAACAGCACGGTGGGCACGTTGCGGATGCCGAACTTTGAGGTGAGTTCCTCGTTGTCGTCAACGTCGCACTTGCCCACGTTCACGCGGCCTTCGTATTCAGCGGCCAGTTCGTCGATGATGGGGGCAATCTTCTTGCAGGGACCGCACCAGGTGGCGGAGAAGTCGAGCACGATGGGCAGACCTTCGGCCACGATGCTTTCGTAGTTGGAATCGGTGATGATTTTTTCCATTGTTAATCTGTTATTGAGGTTATGTAATTCGTTTCGTCTATGTAGTCAGAAATGCAATAAGCGTGCCATTAGTTGAGCGTGTAGGCCATGCTGTTGCGTTTGAGGAAGTCGATGAGCGTGCCGTCGACGGATATGCGGGTGTTTTTGCTCTGCACAATCACCTGCATCTGCTTCTCCGTGTCGTGTACGTTGAAAAGCACCTCCGTCGGCCCGGGCGTTTCCTTCATGATGGTGGACATCTCCGCCACAATGCTTTGCGTGAGTTTGTCGGTGTAGAGCGATATGGTGATGGTCTTCACCTTCTGGTCCTTCACGTCGGTGAGGAACTCCACGCGGCCTATTTTCAATTCGTATTCGTTTTCCTTCCAGCGGCGCGGCTCCACCCTTGCGGTGATGAAGAGGGAGTTGCCCTTTTGGAAGTAACCGCTAAACCGCGCCCAGTCGTCGCCGAAGAGGGCTATTTCGCCGGCACCTGTATAGTCCTCCATCTTGACGATGCCGAAGGGCTTGCCCGTGCGCCCCTGCCCGGTGCGTATGTCGGTCACGATGCCGCCTATCATCACGTCGCGGTTGGCGAAGGGGGTGATGTCTTCGAGCTGCATCATGTGCATGTTGCACACGTCGTTAACGATAATTTTGTACGCATCGAGCGGATGGCCGGATATATATATGCCTATGAGGTCGCGTTCGCGGTTGAGGCGTTCGAGGTCGCTCCAACGCTCCACGTTTTTGGGCGGCTCGGGCTTGGCTATTTCGAGCATCTCCGTTTCGCCAAAGAGCGAGAAGGTGTTTTCGGCCTTGTCCGTCTGGTAGCGGTTGCCGTAGCGCACGAGGGTGTCGAGGAATGTCTCGCCGTTGTCGAACGGGGTGACGAACTGTTCGCGCGTAACGGTGCCGAAACTGTCGAACGCGCCGGAGAGGGCAAGACTTTCGAGCGACTTCTTGTTGCAGGCCGACAGGTTGACGCGCTCCACAAAGTCGTAGATCGACGTAAACGGCCCGCGCGCCTTGCGCTCGTCGAGTATCTGCTGTACGGCTCCCTCGCCCACGCCCTTCACGGCGGCCATGCCGAAACGGATGTCGCCGCTGTGGTTGACACTGAATTTCAGGCGGCTCTCGTTCACGTCGGGCCCGAGCGTGTTGATGCCCATCGACTTGCACTCGTCCATGAGTTTGGCCACGGTATTGATGTCGGAGAGACTTCGGCTCATCACGCCGGCCATGTACTGCGAGGGGTAGTTGGCTTTGAGGTAGGCCGTCTGGTAGGCCACCCACGAGTAGCACGTGGCGTGGCTCTTGTTGAAGGCGTACGAGGCGAAGGCGCGCCAGTCGTCCCAAATCTTTTCAAGCACCTTGGGGTCGTACCCGTTGGCCTTTCCGCCGTCGATAAACTTCGGGTACATGTGGTTCAGCTTCTCGATGAGCTTCTTACCCATAGCCTTTCGCAGAGCGTCGCTCTCGCCGCGCGTGAAGTTGGCTATCTCGCGCGACAAGAGCATCACCTGCTCCTGGTACACCGTGATGCCGTACGTGTCCTTGAGGTATTTCTCCATGCAGGGCAAGTCGTACGTAATGGGTTCGTCGCCGTGCTTTCGGGCAATGAACGACGGGATGTACTGCATCGGGCCCGGGCGGTAGAGGGCGTTCATGGCGATGAGGTCCTCGAAGGTAGAGGGCTGAAGCTCGCGCAGGTATTTCTGCATGCCAGGACTTTCAAACTGGAACGTGCCGATGGTGCGCCCGTCGCAATAGAGCTGATACGTGGCAGGGTCTTCGATGCTTATTTCGTCGATGTTGAGGTCGATGCCGAGCGACTCCTTAATGTTTTCAACGGCTTCCTTTATTATAGAGAGCGTTTTCAGTCCCAGGAAGTCCATCTTGATAAGGCCGGTCTCCTCAATCACCTTGCCCTCGTACTGCGTGCAGTGGAGTTCCTCGCCCGTCACCTTGTCTTTGGCGGTCGACACGGGAACCCAGTCGGAGATGCTGTCGCGGCAGATGATGAAGCCACAGGCATGCACGCCGGTGTTGCGCACGTTGCCTTCGAGCATCTTGGCGTAGCGAATGGTGTCGCGCAACAGCGCGTCGGGCGAAGTCTCGGCCTCGCGCAATTCGGGTATGGCGGCAATGGCATTGGGCAGGTTGAGTTTGGGCGCCTTGCCGTCGGGGCCTTCGGGCAGTTTGTCGGGGATTAGTTTGCAGAGGTAGTTCGACGTGTTGAGGGGGAGCTTCTGCACGCGCGCCACGTCCTTTATGGCCAGTTTGGTAGCCATTGTTCCGTACGTGATGATGTGGGCCACGTTGTCGGCCCCGTATTTCTGCGTCACCCAGTTGAGCACGCGGCCGCGGCCGTCGTCGTCGAAGTCAACGTCGATATCGGGCAGCGAGATACGGTCGGGGTTGAGGAAACGCTCAAACAGCAAGTCGTACTTAATGGGGTCGATTTGCGTAATGCCCAAGCAGTAGGCCACCGCACTACCGGCGGCCGAACCACGGCCAGGGCCTACGCTCACGCCGAGTTCTTCGCGGGCGGCCCGGATGTAGTCCTGCACAATGAGGAAGTAGCCGGGGAAGCCCATCGTCTTCATGATGTGCAACTCAAACTTGATGCGCTCCGACGTTTCCTCGTCGAGCGGGTCGCCGTAGCGTCGTTTCGCCCCGGCGTAGGCAAGCAGGGCCAGATAGTCGGCTTCGAGTTTTATGCGGTAGAGCTTATCGTAGCCTCCGAGTTTCTTTATCTTTTTCTCGCCGTCCTCGCGGCTCATCACCTCGTTGCCGTTTTCGTCGCGGGTAAATTCGTTGAAAAGGTCTTCTTCGGTGTATTTCGCGCGGTACTGCTCCTCCGTGCCAAACTCTTCGGGGATGGCAAAGTTGGGCATGATGGGCGCGTGGTCGATGCTGTACGTCTCTACCTTGTCGCAGATTTCGCACGTGGTGGCGAGGGCTTCGGGCAGGTCGGCAAACACTTCGTTCATCTCGGCGCGCGTCTTGAACCATTCCTGCTTGGTGTAGAGCATGCGGTTTGGGTCGTCGAGGTCGCGCCCGGTGGCCAGGCAGATAAGGCGGTCGTGGGCTTCGGCGTTTTCTTCGTCAACAAAGTGGCTGTCGTTGGAACAGATGTACTTCACGCCTAACTTTTGGGCGATGCGAACGAGTTCTTTGTTGACGGTGACTTGCAGCGGATAGGTTTCGCGGTTGGCACGCACGGCCGGGTCGGTCACTTGGTGGCGTTGAAGTTCAAGGTAGTAGTCGTCGCCGAAGACGCTCTTGAACCACTGCACGCTCTCCTCGGCCTTGTCGATTTCGCCCTTCAATATATATTGCGGCACTTCGCCGCCGAGGCAGGCCGAACAAACGATGAGGCCCTCGCGGAACTGTTCAAGGTCTTTGTGGTCGGTGCGCGGACGCATATAGAAACCGTCGACCCAAGCTCGCGAAACGAGTTTTACGAGGTTGTGATACCCCACTTCGTTCTTAGCCAACACGATGAGGTGCCAGCCGGATTGGTCAACCTTCTCCTTTTTGAGCGACTTGTCGCCGCGGCGCGACACGTACATCTCGCAGCCGAAGATGGGCTTGAAATTGGCCACGGGGCGTTGCTTGCTGATGGTGGCCTCGCATTCGGCAATCAGTTCGTCGGTGGTCTTGCCCTCATCGGGGTTCTTTCCGTCCTTGTCGGGCTTCGGCTCGTACGTACCATCGCGCAAGGATTGCAGCTTACCCTCAGTGTCCTTCACAATGCCCTTGGCCTTGCCCGTCACCTTATTGGCATAGTTGAAGAAGTCCTTAATGCCCATCATGTTGCCGTGGTCGGTGATGGCCATGCCGCGCATACCGTCCTTGATGGCTTTGTCGACAAGCTTAGACACAGCGGCCTGACCGTCAAGGATGGAATATTGGGTATGGACGTGTAGGTGTACGAAATCCTGCATAGCTGATGCGAGTGTGGAAAGAGTTTGCGTAATACGTACAAAACTACTAAAATCCCTCCACACGCCGTGCGGCCCTGTGCTATTTCGAGCGCAAAAACGAGAAAAAGCGCATCGGGGTTGCCGTGTTGTCGATTTATGGTTAAATTTGCGAGAAATCACGGCGGAAGGCTGCACAGCGTGTTCCGTGCGTGAAGTTCAAAGCGCGATTAATCTTAAACCATCAACAACATAAACCACATCATGAGAGTTATTATTGAACCCGACTACGATAAGCTGTCGAACTGGGCCGCAGAGTATGTAATCAGCAAAATCAACGCAGCCGCTCCCACGGCAGAGAAGCCCTTCGTGCTGGGCTTACCCACAGGCTCGTCACCCATCGGCATGTACAAGGCACTTGTTAAGGCCAACAAGGAAGGCCGCGTGAGCTTCAAGCACGTGCTTACGTTCAACATGGACGAATACGTAGGTCTGCCCGAGTCGCACCCCGAGAGCTACCACTCGTTCATGGCCACCAACCTCTTCAACCACATCGACTGCCCCAAGGAAAACATCCACATCCTCAACGGCAACGCCGACGACCTCGAGGCTGAGTGCGCTCACTACGAGGAGATGATTGCCCAGGCTGGCGGCATCGACCTTTTCATCGGCGGCATCGGCCCCGATGGCCACATCGCCTTCAACGAACCGGGCAGCTCGCTCGTGAGCCGTACGCGTCAGAAGACGCTGACCACCGACACTCGCGTGGCAAACTCACGCTTCTTCGGTGGCAAGCCCGAGGACGTGCCCGCAACCGCCCTCACCGTAGGCGTTGGCACTGTGATGTCGGCCAAGGAAGTGCTCATCCTTTGCAACGGCCACAACAAGGCACAGGCATTGAAGGCTGCCGTTGAAGGCCCCGTAACGCAGATGTGGACCATCTCCGTATTGCAAATGCACCAGCACGGCATCATCGTTTGCGACGAGGCTGCTTGCGAAAACATCACGCACGGCACGTACAAGTACTTCAAGGACATCGAGAAGACAAACCTCTAATTTTTCTGAGGTTCAACACCTTACTCACCCCAAAAGGCGGACGCACATCTTTGCGTCCGCCTTTTTTGCTCTCCTGCGCCGCCCGGCCGTGACTGCCGACGTGACAGGACGACATATTGGCACGCTATTTGTAGGATGATGAGAGAAAACAAACAACAAATACACCTTATTATATTATGCAAAAGGGCAACATTGGAATAACCACCGAGAACATCTTCCCGGTTATCAAGAAGTTTCTTTACAGCGACCACGAAATTTTCCTGCGCGAGATTGTGAGCAACGCAGTCGACGCTACGCAAAAGTTGAAAACGCTCTCGATGAAGGGCGACTTCAAGGGCGAACTGGGCGACCTGACGGTACGCGTGAAGGCCGACAAGGAGGCCAAGACGCTCACCATCAGCGACCGGGGCATCGGCATGACGGCGGAGGAAATTGACAAATACATCAACCAGATCGCCTTCTCGGGCGCAAACGACTTCCTGGAAAAGTACAAGGACGACGCTTCGGCCATCATCGGCCACTTTGGTCTGGGCTTCTACTCGGCCTTTATGGTGGCCGACCGCGTGGACATCGTTACTCGCAGCCACCGCGAAGGTGCACAGGCCGTGAAGTGGACGTGCGACGGTTCGCCGGCATTCGAGATTGACAAGTGCGAGAAGGAGGACCGCGGTACGGACATCGTTCTCCACATCTCCGACGACTGCCAGGAGTTCCTTGAAAACTCGAAAGTGCAGGAACTGCTCACGAAATACTGCCGCTTCCTGCCCGTGCCCATCGCCTTCGGCAAAAAAACGGAGTGGAAGGACGGCAAGCAGGTGGACACCGACGAGGACAACATCGTGAACGACACGAACCCCTTGTGGACCAAAACGCCCTCGACGCTCAAGGACGAGGACTACAAGAAGTTCTACAGCCAACTCTACCCGATGGCCGATGAACCGCTCTTCTGGATTCACCTCAACGTGGATTATCCGTTCAACCTGACGGGTGTGCTTTACTTCCCCCGCATCAAGAACAACATCGACATTCACCGCAACAAGATTCAGCTCTATTGCAACCAAGTGTTCGTGACCGATCAGGTGGAAAACATCGTACCGGACTTCCTTACGCTGCTCCACGGCGTAATCGACTCACCGGACATTCCCCTCAACGTGAGCCGCAGCTACTTGCAGAGCGACGCTAACGTGAAGAAGATATCGTCGTACATCACCAAGAAGGTGAGCGACCGCTTGCAGTCTATCTTCAAGGCCGACCGCAAGGACTTTGAGCAGAAATGGGACGACCTGAAGCTCTTTATCCACTACGGTATGCTCTCCGAGGAGGACTTTTACGACAAGGCCAAGAGCTACGCCCTGTTCAAGGACGTGGAGGGCAAATACTTCACCTATGAGGAATACGCTACGCTCATCAAGGAACAGCAAACCGACAAGGACGGCAACCTCATCTACCTCTACGCCACCGACAAGGACGAGCAATATAGCTACATCGAGACGGCGAAGGCAAAGGGCTACAGCGTACTGCTGCTCGACGGACAGCTCGACACGGCCATGGTGGGCATGCTCGAACAGAAGTTTGAGAAGAGCCGATTCAGCCGTGTGGACGGCGACGTTATCGACCGCATCATCCAAAAGGAGGACGCACCAAAGAACGCCCTGAGCGACGACGACGCGACTTCGCTCAACGGCGTGTTCACTGCCGAACTGCCCACGATGGACAAAACGCAGTTCCACGTGGAGACGGCCGCCCTGGGCGAGAACGCCACGCCGGTGATCATCACGCAGAGCGAATACATGCGACGCATGAAGGACGTCAGCCGCTATCAGCAGGGCATGTCGTTCTACGGCGAAATGCCCGATATGTATAACCTCGTGCTCAACTCAGACCACCGCCTCGTAAAGGAGGTTCTCGACGGCATGAAGACGGCCCTGGCAGACAAGCTGCAAGGTATCGAGACGGAACTAAAAACGCTCCACGCTCGCCGCACAGCCCTCGAACAGGAACAGAAGGACAAGAAAACCGAGGAACTCACCGAAAGCGAGAAGAACGACGTGAAGGAGTGCAACGACCAAATCCAGGCAAAGGAGGAAGAACGCAAGCAGGCATGGGCCGGTTACGGCAAGGATACGCCCGTTGTGGCGCAGCTCATCGACCTCGCCCTTTTGCAGAACGGGCTTCTCCGCGGCGAGGCTCTGAGCAAATTCATCAACCGCTCGGTGAGCCTCATTAAGTGATACGCATCCCAATACCGATAAATTGACTGAAAGCGAAGAAGCGGGTTCCACCGAACCTGCGCCTTCGCTTTCGCTTTTCCATCCTTTTTCCATGAAACCTTTCTTCCCCTGCCTGCTATCGGCATTGCTATCGCTGTCGTGTCATTCGAACACCAAGAGCGAAAACGCCCTGTCCCACCCTGCACCGGCTGCTGAAGCCGCTGCTGCCCCCGACACGATACTGAACCACACGCTCTACACGCCGGCCGATTCGGCCAAAATCGTATCGCTGCTCTCTGCCAACGTAACGGGCAACGACGTGCTTTTCTACGCTCGCCAATTCAAGGGCATCCCCTACGTGGCCTCTACGCTCGAAAGGAGCGACCCTGAACAGCTCGTTGTGAACCTGACGGGCCTGGACTGCACCACGCTCGTGGAGACAGCCCTCGCCCTGGCCCGTACGCACCGCCAAGGCGGCCGCACGTTCGAGGACTACTGCCACAACCTTGAAGTGCTCCGCTACCGAGGCGGGACGATGGACGGCTACCTGTCGCGCCTGCATTACTTCTCCTGGTGGTGGCACGACAATGCCGAGCGCAGCAATATCGCCGAAGTCATCCTGCCCTCCAACCTCACTACGCCCATCAACGTGAACAACCATTACATGTCGAAATACCCGGACAAGTACAAGTTTCTCCGCCTCCACCCCGAATGGGTCGACAGCATCAAGACGATGGAACAAGCCGCCAACGGCATCGACGGACGATACCTGCCGCAAAAGAATGTGTCGCTCACACGCGCCAAGCTGAAAGCGATTGAGGAAGGCGACCTCGTGGCCATCGTGACGCGCAAAGACGGCATTGACTATTCGCACCTCGGTCTGGCCGTTTGGGGCAAGGACGGACAGCTGCATCTGCTCAACGCCTCGTCTATCCACAAAAAGGTGGTGGAAGAACCCAAGACCCTCTTCCGCTACCTCGAAGAACACCCGTCCTCCATCGGCATTCGCCTGTGGCGGTTGCAATAATATTTGGCTGAGCTTCGCCTTACGGAAAAATCCCATCCATTTTCGCCGAGCAACGGCAAAGCGCCGATGAGCCGCCAAAACAGCCGAAAAAGTGCGCTTTTGGGGTCGAAACACGCCCGAAAACCCCGAAAACGCATTTTTTCGGCATTATTCTTCAAAAAAAGTAGGCAAAGGTTTGCAGGTTTGAAATAAAGCCCTACCTTTGCAATCGATTTGAGAACACAACACCAAAACAACGCTAAACAAAGCAAGTTAAGGCAAGGTTCGAAAAGCAAAATTGGGGTATGGTGTAATGGTAACACTGCAGATTCTGGTCCTGCCTTTCCTGGTTCGAATCCGGGTACCCCAACACCAAGAGCAACAGAAACACAACGGTGGTTTCAACGCTTTGAAACGACAAAGGTAAGGAAGTTTGGGTGAGTGGCTGAAACCACCAGTTTGCTAAACTGACGTACGGGTTTAACCGTACCGGGGGTTCGAATCCCCCAGCTTCCGCACACGGCGCTTTCATCTAACGGTTAGGATACATGCCTCTCACGCATGGTATACGGGTTCGATTCCCGTAGGCGCTACAAACGATAGCCGGTCATTAGTCAAAGGATTAATGACCGGCTGTTTTTGTGGCTTATTGCACATGGGGATAAACGCCTCGCCATAAAGCCGCTTTTCAAGTTAGAAACCTCCGAAAACTGATTTGGCAGACGCATTGACGAAGCCAGGAAATTCCTTTGCCTTCATTCCACTTCTGCATTAGCGATGTACCCCTCCTGATCGTAGCCCCGATGGTAGCGGTGGATGAGGTCTATCAGTTTTTGCAGGGACGGGAGGTCGGACGTGAGGTGGCGGAATCGGGCGTATTGCTCGCGATACCTTTCGGCAGAACCGTTCTGCAAGCGCTGCTCTATGTCCGTGGGGATGAGGAAAGAGGCACGGCTGCCCAAGTGCCGGCGGAACTCGGTGAGGAAGATGTTGATGCCGGCCAAGTCGAAGTCGCCAAAGTGAACGTAGCGGTTGGGGATGGTTTGCAACCAAGAGCGCAGGTCGGCAGACTGGGGGTAACGCGATACGAAGAACAGACGTTCGCCTGGTAGCAAGGAAGAGAACATTGCCTTTTGCTGGCGCACGAGGCGAAAGTTCTCCATATTCTCGATGCCAACCACCACAACATCCTCGGGAATGGAGAACCGCTGCCAGTCGGCAATGAACAAGAAACAGCCTTCATTCGGGCAAAGCTCCATCTCCTGCCCGTTCAACCGGCAGGGTATCGGCTCGTAGGCATTGACGGGGAAGCCGGGGCAAGAGCGGACGCGGGCGAGTTTGGAGTTACCCGTCTCGGCAGCTTGCTCGGAGCGGGAGGCAGCAGTATTAGTAGTCTGCCTACCACAAGAGGCATGAGTAATATCCGCAGTTTGTTCAGAACGTGAAGCTGCAGAAACTTCAAGCAGCACTTTTTGCATTCGTTCCAATCCTCTCAACCGTTCGTCTATACCTCCCAAGGCAAGTTCCA
>CAVLCM010000098.1:0-10776 GCA_963661625.1 bacterium | reverse complement strand
GGACGTACGTCGTTAGATGAAGCCTTCTTCGAGTGAATGGCCGGTGAACGTACGATGGATGAAAGGGTGGAAACCCCGATTGCCATGTTTGTGGGGAGTTTCGCCCGTTTGCAGACGAGTGCGCTTGTGTTCGTATATCAAGGCGCCGAGCGAACATTTTGTACAAAAAAGAAGGGGGTGGTGGTTGCAATATGTAATTATTTTATAACTTTGCCCACGTAACAGAAAGCATAATACGCTATGACCCTTACATTCCGCTCACGACTTAGTGCCCTGCTTAGCTTGCGTACAGAAGGTACGCCGGAGTGAGAGTCATGCATTTTCTGCCACGATAGGAAACGCAAGCCGACAGCCAAGCGCGCTCAGCCTTGGCCAAGCGGAACAAATATAGCGAAGAGCCTCACTCCAGCACGCACAACCTGCTGAGTGAGGCTCTTCGCATAAACCACAACCGACAACAAAAAATCTAAGATATGAGCGACAGACTTTACATTTTCGACACCACCCTGCGCGACGGCGAACAAGTGCCGGGATGCCAGCTGAACACCGTAGAAAAAATACAAGTGGCCAAGCAACTCGAACAGCTTGGCGTGGACGTGATAGAGGCCGGCTTCCCCATTTCAAGTCCGGGCGATTTCAACTCCGTAATCGAAATTTCCAAGGCCGTGACGTGGCCCACCATCTGTGCCCTTACGCGTGCCGTGGAAAAGGACATCGACTGCGCAGCCGAGGCATTGAAATTCGCCAAGCACAAGCGCATCCACACCGGCATCGGCACGAGCGACAGTCACATTAAATATAAGTTCAACTCCACCCGCGAGGAAATCATCGAGCGCGCCGTGGCTGCCGTGAAATACGCCAAGCGCTACGTGGAGGACGTAGAGTTCTACGCCGAAGATGCCGGCCGCACCGACAATGAATACCTTGCCCGCGTGGTAGAGGCCGTAATCAAGGCCGGAGCCACGGTGGTCAACATCCCCGACACCACGGGCTACTGCCTGCCCCACGAGTACGGCGAAAAGATAAAGTACCTCATGGAACACGTGGACGGCGTGCACAACGCCATCCTGTCCACCCACTGCCACAACGACCTCGGCATGGCTACGGCCTGTACGCTCGAAGGCGTACTCAACGGTGCGCGCCAGGTGGAAGTGACCATCAACGGCATCGGTGAACGCGCCGGCAATACGGCCGAGGAGGAGATAGCCATGATCCTCAAATGCCACCACCTGAACATCGAAACCAACATCAACACGCAGAAGATCGCCGCCACGTCGCGCATGATAAGTTCGCTGATGAACATGCCCGTGCAGCCCAACAAAGCTATCGTGGGCCGCAACGCCTTCGCCCATTCCAGTGGCATCCACCAGGACGGCGTGCTGAAAAACGTGGAAACCTATGAGATTATCAATCCCAAGGACGTGGGCATCGACGACAACTCCATTATCCTCACCGCCCGCTCCGGCCATGCCGCTTTGAAGCACCGCCTCGAAGTGCTCGGCGTGCAGGTTGAGGCTGACAAACTCAACGACATCTACCAGCGCTTCCTTGTGCTTGCCGACAAGAAGAAGGACGTGACCGACGATGACATTCTTGTGCTTGCCGGTGCCGAACGCGCAGCTTCGCACAACATCAAGCTCGATTACCTGCAAGTGACTTCGGGCCACGGCGTGCGCCCCGTAGCAGCCATCATCCTCGACATCGCCGGTGAGAAGTTCAGTGCGGCCGCCGAGGGCAATGGTCCTGTCGACGCTGCCATCAATGCGGTGAAGAACATCATCAATCGCAAAATGACCTTGAAGGAATTTACCATACAGTCCATCAACAAAGGCTCGAACGACGTGGGCAAGGTGCATATGCAAGTAGAGTACGACGGCGCAGTTTACTACGGTTTCGGCGCAAACACCGACATTGTCACCGCCAGCGTAGAAGCCTATATCGACGCCATCAACTCCTTCAAACACTAACTCCCTGCGGCAGACAAGAACACAACAGCTATGAACACACTCTTTGACAAAATATGGGACTCACACGTGGTACAGCACGTACCCGATGGCCCCGACCAACTATACATAGACCGCCTCTACGCCCACGAGGTGACAAGCCCCCAGGCATTTGAGGGCTTGCGCAGCCGCGGACTGCGGTGTTTCCGTCCCGAGCGCATCTTTTGCATGCCCGACCACAATACCCCCACTCACGACCAGGACAAACCCATTGAAGAACCCGTGTCGCGCAAGCAGGTAGACACCCTTGCGCAAAACACGAAAGAGTTTGGCTTGACCCATTGGGGCATGATGCACCCCAACAACGGCATCATCCACGTGGTAGGCCCCGAGCAGGGACTGTCGCTCCCCGGCATGACTATCGTGTGCGGCGACTCCCACACCTCTACCCACGGAGCCATGGGCGCGATAGCGTTCGGCATAGGCACCTCTGAGGTGGAAATGGTTATGGCCTCGCAGTGCATCCTCCAAGCCAAACCCAAGTCGATGCGCATCAACGTGGAAGGTACGCTCGGCGCAGGCGTTACGGCGAAGGACGTAGCCCTCTACCTGATGAGCCAAATCACCACGAGCGGCGCAACGGGCTACTTCGTCGAATACGCCGGTTCGGCAATTCGTTCGCTCACGATGGAAGGCCGCCTCACGCTCTGCAACCTCAGCATTGAGATGGGGGCGCGCGGCGGTTTCGTAGCCCCCGACGAGGTTACGTTCTGCTACATCAAAGGCCGCCCCTATGCCCCCAAGGGCGCAGATTGGGACAAGGCCGTGGCCGAGTGGAGCAAACTGCGCAGCGACGATGATGCCGTGTTCGACAAAGAACTGACCTTCCAAGCCGCCGACATCCAGCCCATGATTACCTACGGCACAAACCCGGGCATGGGCATTGGCATTGGTGAACGCATCCCCGCCCCCAAGACCGACTCCGACCGCAAGGCACTCGCCTACATGCAGTTTGCAGAGGGTGAACCCATGTTGGGGAAACCTATTGATTACGTATTTCTCGGAGCCTGCACCAACGGGCGCATTGAAGACTTCCGCGCCTTTGCCTCCGTGGCCAAGGGACGCAAAAAGGCTGAGGGCGTGACGGCATGGCTCGTACCCGGATCGTGGCCCGTGATGCGCCAGATTGAGGCCGAAGGCATTGACACTATATTGCGCGAGGCAGGCTTTGAGATACGCCAGCCCGGTTGTTCCGCTTGTCTGGCCATGAACGACGACAAGATACCCTCGGGCAAACTCTGCGTGTCTACGTCGAACCGCAACTTTGAGGGTCGCCAAGGCCCCGGCGCGCGCACTCTGCTCGCCTCGCCCCTCGTGGCAGCTGCGGCAGCCGTGACTGGCGTGATAACCGACCCGCGAACCCTCCTCTAAACCATTGCCCCATGAAACAGAAATTCCACATCATAGAAAGCACCTGCGTGCCGCTTCCGCTCGAAAACGTCGACACCGACCAAATCATCCCGGCACGTTTCCTCAAAGCCACTGACAAGGCCGGCTTTGGCGACAACCTCTTTCGCGACTGGCGTTACACCCCCGACGGCACGAAGCGCGACTTTGTGCTGAACGACCCCACCTACGGCGGCGAGGTGCTTGTGGCCGGCAAAAACTTCGGTTGCGGATCAAGTCGTGAACATGCAGCCTGGGCCATCGCAGGCTACGGTTTCCGCGTAGTCATCAGTTCGTTCTTCGCCGACATCCACAAGCAGAACGAACTCAACAACTTTGTGCTGCCCGTAGTGGTGAGCGAGGGCTTCCTCGCCAACCTCTTTGCAAGCATTGAGACCGACCCTAAAATGCGCGTACAAGTAGACCTCCCCAACCAAACGGTGACCAACCTCGCCACGGGAGAGAGCGAGCGCTTCGACATCAATGGCTACAAAAAATACTGCCTTGAAAACGCACTCGACGATATTGACTTCTTAGTAGAAAATAAAGACAAAATACAAGCTTATGAAACTCAACATAGCAGTGCTTGCCGGTGACGGCATAGGTCCTGAAATATCCGAGCAGGGCGTAGCCGTGCTCAAAGCAGTGGCCGAGAAGTTTGGCCACGAAGTAACGTTCAAGTCCGCTCTCGTAGGGGCTGCGGCCATCGATGCCGTTGGCGACCCGTTCCCCGAAGAAACCTACAACGTGTGCAGCCAGGCCGATGCCGTACTGTTCTCCGCCGTGGGCGACCCCAAATTCGACAACAACCCCAACGCCAAGGTGCGCCCCGAACAGGGCTTGCTCGCCATGCGCAAGAAGTTGGGCCTCTTCGCCAACATACGTCCCGTACAGACGTTTGGCTGCCTCATACACAAGTCGCCCCTGAAAGACGAACTCGTTCGCGGAGCCGACTTTGTGTGCATTCGAGAACTCACCGGCGGCATGTACTTCGGCGAAAAGAAAGAAGGCGACGACTACGCCTACGACACCAATGCCTATTCGCGCCACGAGATAGAGCGCATCCTCGAAGTGGCCTATGCCTATGCCGAACGCCGCCGCAAACACCTCACCGTGGTGGACAAGGCCAACGTGCTCGCCTCGTCGCGCTTGTGGCGCAAGGTGGCGCAGGAAATGGCTCCGAAACACCCCGACGTGCAGACCGACTATATGTACGTAGACAACGCCTCGATGCGCATGATACAAGAACCCACGTTCTTCGACGTGATGGTTACGGAGAATACCTTCGGCGACATCCTCACCGACGAAGGCTCGTGTATCTCCGGTTCTATGGGCTTGTTGCCCTCCGCCTCGACCGGCGAAAGCACGCCCGTCTTTGAACCTATTCACGGCTCGTGGCCGCAAGCAAAGGGACTGAACATTGCCAACCCGTTGGCGCAGATACTCTCCGTGGCCATGCTCTTTGAATATTTCAACCTCACGGAAGAAGGCGCATTGGTGCGCAAGGCCGTAGACGCCAGTCTCGACGCCAACGTACGCACGCCCGAAATACAAGTGGAGGGTGGAGCGAAGTACGGTACAAAGGAAGTAGGCGCATGGATTGTAGACTGGATTGCACGCCAGTAAGAACGTTCACCCGAAAACAGCCAATCGATGTCCAATAACCGCGAACGCTGGGAGGAGAACTACAAGGCACTCTACGCCTACGTGCTTCAAAATGGTCATCTGCCCGACAAACGAAAGGTAGACAACCGCGCCCTGCTCAACTGGTGGAAGTACAACCGCAAGAGGGCCAAACTCGGTCTGCTCGACGCCGCCCGGATGGAAAAACTCCAAAAGCTCAGCGAAATGAGGGCGGAACGGATACCCGGAGGCCTCTTCGCCTCCTGCCCAGTGTCCTCCGTTTACCTTGACGAGGATGAATCCTCGAGGCAAGGATAACCCCCTTGATATTGGACAACGTTCGGGCGCGGTTTGTGGACATTGGACGTTCGATAACCTTGCGTTAGGCTACATCCCAACAACGGGAGGCTTGCAGGCAAACCAAAAAGTCTCGCAAATAGCTTTGCGAGACTTTTTGTATACAGACAGCGCTGGCCCCAAGTGGACAACCGCCAACCTTTCCAAACATATAGCTATTCCCCCTCCTCGTCGAGGCGGTTCTCCCAAAGGTAGTGGCGCGTTTCGCGTACAATCATCCCCGAGAGCAACAAGAGCGAGACGATGTTCGGCAGAGCCATGAGAGCATTGAACGTGTCGCCTAAGTTCCACACAAGGTTGATAGCCGTGACCGACCCAATGAACGTGGCCGAAATCCACAGCACACGATAAACATAGCGCGCCTTTCGACCGAAAAGATATTCAAGAGCCTTCTCGCCTAAATAGCTCCACCCGAGGACGGTGCTGAACGCAAAGGTGACGATGCCCAACGTAAGTACCAACGGTCCGAATGTCGGTATCTGTCCGAAAGCCACCTTGGTAAGTGTAGCCCCTGCGCTCGAGTCGATGGTCGGGTCGGCCATGACGGAACTTACCAGCGTAACGCCCGTGATGGCACAGATGACCACCGTGTCCCAGAAAGGCGACGTGGAACTCACCAGAGCCTGTCGCACCGGGTTGCGTGTTTGTGCGGCAGCCGCCACGATGGGGGCAGAGCCAAGGCCCGATTCGTTCGAGAACAAGCCGCGCGCAATGCCGTAGCGCATAGCCGTCATGATGGTCGACCCGACGAAACCTCCAGCAGCAGCCTTTGCGCTGAAAGCGTCCGTCAGGATAAGTTTGATTGCCGGCAGTACATACTCGCCGTTTAGCACAAGCAACCAAATGCAACCGCCCACATAGAGCAGAGCCATGAAAGGCACCAGCCCTTCGCAAACACGGGCGATGCCCTTCACACCGAAGAAAATCACCGCACACGTGAGCAGTGCAATGCCTGCCCCCGTAGCCACGGGCGGCACGTGGTAGCCCTCGCTCAGAAGCATCGAGATGGAGTTGCACTGTATCATGTTGCCAATGAAGAACGAGGCAAGCACCGTGCAGAAGGCAAACACCACGCCCAACCACTTGCAGTGAAGTCCTCTTTCGAGAGCGTACATCGGGCCACCGAGCATTTTGCCGTCGCTCGTCTTTACGCGATACTTAATGGCCAGCAGTCCCTCGCTGTATTTTGTGGCAATGCCGAGCAAGCCCGTCATCCAGCACCAAAACACCGCACCCGGGCCGCCCATGGTGACCGCTGTGGCCACACCTATAATATTACCCGTGCCGATAGTGCCGGCAAGACTTGTGGCGAGAGCCGAGAACTGGCTGACATCGCCCGTCGACCCTTTGTCGCGCGTAATGCTCAGCCGCAGGGCCTTGAACAGGTAGCGTTGCGGGAAACGCAGACGGATAGTCAAGTAAAGGTGAGTGCCCATCAACAATACAATCATGGGTACGCCCCAAAGGTAACTGTTGAGGAAAGAAAGAAAATCGTTGAGCGAGGTCATAGTGTGTCGTTTTGTGTTTGAGATAGTCCTGTCCGGCATTTGGCGACGCAGGCGTGAACTGGCCCCAAATCTGTGAGGGTAGGGAAGTCTTCGCTTGCTTCTGAACGGTGTTCAGGACATGGACGTTCGTAAGACGCAGGCTGAGGCGTAAAAGCCAACGCAGCCGCATCGCAATGCGCAAATGTAAAAACTTTTTGCGTTTTAGTTTGCATAACGTACGGCAATGTCAATATTTGCAACTATTTTGTAAGGAAGAGATGTGTATCATAGAACAATTCGTACAAGGAAAACAAAAAGACCCGCCACTTTGCGAAGACGGCATAGCCATTACGCCCCACTTCGCAGCCGTGGTAGACGGAAGCACCTCAAAAATACCCGGACGGCACGGCGGGCGCGAAGCCATGCAACTGGTGTGCGAGGCGTTGCAGACCCTCTCCCCAAAAGCCGACAAAGTCGAGATGCTCCAATATCTCACCCGTGTGCTAGCAGCGCACAATATCCCCGAGGCACAGGGCAATGCCGCCTACCGTCTTACCTGTTCGGCCGTGATTTACAGCAAGGCGCGGCGTACGGTGTGGATGGTAGGCGATTGCCAATGTCGTTTTGGCGGAACAACCTATACGAACAATAAACTCGTTGACACCATCCTGACGGAGGTGCGCTGCGGCGTGTTGCACCATCTGCTTGCCCACGGCGGCAGTGCTGACGAACTGCGCCGCCGCGACCTTGGCCGCCAGTTTATAGCCGATGCCCTCCGCGACCAAACAAACTTCCAGAACGACCCCAACCCGGGCAACCCCTATCGCTACGCCGTGCTTGACGGTACGCCCGTGGACGAGATGCTTGTGAGAGAAATAGCCGTGCCGCACGATGTGGCGCAACTCATCCTCGCCTCCGATGGCTACCCCCAAGTGGGCGACACCCTTGCCGAGAGCGAAGAGGCGTTGCACGACCTTTTGACGAGCGACCCTCTCTGCATTGATGTCAACGCCGCCACAAAGGGTTGGCGCGAGGGCAACGTGTCGTTCGACGACCGTTGCTACCTGCGCTTTGAACTCGATTGAAGGCTGCACCGCCGAGGACGGAGCTACATAATTTAAGACGGGTGAGTATTAGCCTTTTCAACGATTTCGTTACTTTTGCAAAAGAATAAGCACAGCGGCATTCCGCCACGGAACGGATGCCAAGAACACGCATATGACAAAACGCAGAAACTGGAACGTTCCAAAGGGACAAGAGCTTACCGATTTTGACAAGA
This sequence comes from bacterium, assembly GCA_963661625.1. GTDB lineage: Bacteria > Bacteroidota > Bacteroidia > Bacteroidales > Bacteroidaceae > Alloprevotella. Next base: position 2,641 of record CAVLCM010000098.1, on the reverse strand, counting down.
AAATATTGAGCTTCCAAAATCACGGCGAACTTGTTCCGCACCGCAAACTCGTAAAGACCCCCGAACAAATTGAAGGCATACGCCGATCTGGCGTAGTGAACACTGGCGTGCTCGACCTCGTGGAGAAGGAAATCCACGCCGGCATGAGTACGGCAGAGATTGACAAGCTCGTCTACGACTACACCGTGGACCACGGCGCAATACCCGCCCCCCTCAACTACGAGGGCTTCCCCAAGAGCGTATGCACCAGCATCAACGAGGTGGTTTGCCACGGCATCCCCTCGGAATACGAAATTTTGGAAGAGGGCGACATTATCAATGTAGACGTAAGCACCATTCTTGACGGATATTACAGCGACGCATCGCGAATGTTCATCATTGGTCAGACTACGCCCGAGAAGGAAAAGCTCGTCCGCGTGACGAAGGAATGCCTCGAAATCGGCGCAGAAGCCGCCAAGCCTTGGGGCTTTGTGGGCGACATTGGTAAAGCCATTGAAAAGCACGCGAAGAAAAACGGCTTCAGCGTGGTGCGCGACCTTTGCGGCCACGGCGTGGGACTTGAATTTCACGAAGACCCCGAAGTGGACCACTACAACACACATCGCCGCGGCATGCTCCTCGTGCCGGGCATGGTATTCACCATTGAGCCGATGATAAACATGGGCGACTACCACGTGTTTATTGACGAAGAAGACGGCTGGACCGTCGTCACCGAGGACGAACTGCCCTCCGCACAGTGGGAACACACCTTCCTCGTGACAGAGGAGGGCTTGGAAGTACTTACCCATTAAGCCGCACTCCGTCAGCACATTATTTCCTGAAACAAAAGAACGATGACAACAATTCTCGCCATAGAGTCGAGTTGCGACGACACCTCGGCTGCCGTGCTGCGCGACGGCTACCTGCTGAGCAACGTCACAGCAAGCCAAGCCGTACACAAAGCCTACGGAGGTGTTGTGCCTGAATTGGCTTCGCGCGCCCACCAGCAAAACATCGTGCCGGTGGTGGACCAAGCCCTTAAACAGGCCGGCGTGACCAAGGAGAAACTCTCCGCCGTGGCCGTGACGCTGGGCCCGGGACTGATGGGTTCGCTGCTCGTCGGCGTGTCGTTTGCCAAGGGACTGGCCACTTCGCTGGGCATTCCCCTCATCGAGGCAAACCACCTGCAAGGACACATCCTGGCACACTTCATCCAAACGCCCGACGAGGAACACAGCGTACCGCCCTACCCATTCCTCTGCCTTTTGGTGAGCGGCGGCAATTCGCAGATTGTTAAGGTGAACGCTTACAACCAACTCGAGATACTCGGACAGACCATCGACGATGCTGCCGGCGAGGCGATGGACAAATGTTCCAAGGTGATGGGCTTCGGCTATCCGGGCGGTCCGATTATCGACCGCTTGGCGCGGCAGGGCAATCCCGACGCGTATAAGTTTGCAAAGCCCCACATTGCCGGACTTGATTATAGCTTCTCGGGGCTGAAAACGTCGTTCCTCTACTTCCTGCGCGACAGAATAAAAGAAGACCCCGACTTCATCGAACACCATAAGGAAGACCTCGCCGCTTCGCTCGAGCGCACCATTGTAGACATTCTCATGAAGAAACTCGATATGGCGGTGAAGCAGACGGGCATAACGCACGTGGCACTCTCGGGCGGTGTGTCGGCCAACACTGGCCTGCGCAACGCATTTGTGCAAAGGGCAGAGAAACGCGGCTGGAACATATACATACCCAAGTTTAGCTATACCACCGACAACGCTGCGATGATAGCCATCACGGGCTACTTCAAGTATCTCGACAAGGACTTCTGCCCGATTGACAAGCCAGCCTATTCGCGTACAGTATTATAATAAGGAATAAACATCACGAAGAAATACAAGTTATGGACTTAGACCTCAAACTCACAAGCAAAGAGATTAACGAAATCATGTGGCGTGAGAACAAAACGCTCTCCACTGCCGAAAGCTGCACGGCCGGACGCATCGCCAGCGTGATTACCGCTGTTCCCGGTAGTTCCAGCTACTATAAGGGCGGTCTCATCTGCTACAACAACGAAATCAAGGAAAACCTTCTCGGCGTTGACGCGAAGGTGATTGAAGAAAATACTCCCGTCTGCGAGGAGGTGGTGCGCCAGATGGTTATCGGTGCAAACAAACTCTTCGGCACCGACTATGCAGTGGCCGTGAGTGGCTACGCAGGCCCTGGTGGTCCCGACGGCGGCAAGGCCGGCGTAATCGTTGGCACTATCTGGATTGCCGTGGGCAACGCCGAAAAGATGGTGACGCGCATGATTGAGGAAGACAACGGCCGCGACAAGAACCTCTCCTCGGCTACTACCGTGGCTATGCACATGCTGCTCGATTTCATCAAGGGCGAAGAGCCTGCAGGTGAAGAGTAAGCATTGCGCCCGTATCACCCAAGAAATAACTTCTCCCCCTGAAAGGCACAGGCTTTTCAGGGGGAGAGTGTTTCGGGGGGTATGCAACGGCGTGTAGAAAATCACTTTTTGCATCCCCAAATGGCGCATATTGAAAATCAACGAGTTACGTATTTTTATAGGGTGACTTTGGGTGACGCAAACGAAAAACTCGAAGAAGGCTTCATCTAACGACGTACGTCCACCCTCTTTAATGACGTACGT
>CAVLCM010000097.1:0-10819 GCA_963661625.1 bacterium | reverse complement strand
GTACGTCATTAAAGAGGGTGGACGTACGTCGTTAGATCAAGCCTTCTTCGAGTGATATGTTCCATAGAATATGCGTATCGCCCCGTCCCCGAACAAAGTTGTCCCAACCTGCTGGGAAAGCTTCGTCCACCGTACGAACGACACACGTCACGCGTACGGTGGACGACATTTTTGCTTGGGTTTGGGATGAAAGAACTGCGGGACACGAACATTTCGGTCCGTGTCCCGCAGGAGAGTGATTTGCTTTGAGGAGGGGAGATTAGTCGTTGTCTTCGTTATTCCAGTCGGAGAATCCCCATGCGCGTTCGGCCGAACGTACGTCTTCGCCGTTGATTGTCGTTTCGTCGGAAACTGTGAGCGAGTTGCTGAGCAGAGGCGTTTCGGCGTGCAGAGCGATGCCCTGAGCCTTCGGCTGCGTATATGTCTTTTTCATTGAAATTGTTTCTTTTTCGGGTGTGACAATAGAATTACTGGGCAATGAACTTCTTACCGCCCTGAATGTAGAGGCTTCCCTTTACGGTCTTTGCCACGCGGCGGCCAGTGAGGTCGTAAGTCGGAGCGGTAGAGCCGGCATTGGCAGTTGCTTTGCCGATAGAAGTTGTAGAACCGAATGCAAGGGCAATGGCATTAGCCTGTTCGCCCGTTGAGGGCTTTAAGTATGCCTTGTGTGCGCCGATGGTGGTGCCTTCCGCTACTTTGAAGAAGCCCAGCGTCGTGCTGCCCGAGGGCATGCCGAGCGCATACACCGTTTCGCCTTCGGCCACCGTTTTGCTCTCGTCGGCCGTGGCGATGAGGGCAGAGTAGACGGCATTTGCATCGTCCTGCGTGTCAGCGTAGGCCATCTTCAAGCCAGTCGTCACGTCGCCCTTTATGATCACGCCCACGTTGGCAGGGATTACGTCGCCCGAGAGTTGCGTGAGTTTCAAAACGGAATTGTCACTGTCGTACGAGGCCGTATATACCTCGTAGCCCGAGGGTACAGTCACAGCCTTCGAAGCCGAGAACGAAGCGAGGTTGCCGTTCGATGCGTCGCCCTCAGCCACTTTCAGCGTAAGGAAACCGGCCTTGTCCATCGCAGCTTGGTTGGCAGGAATGAACTGCCACATGTAAGCTTCATCGGATGCCGTGGCCGTGCCGTACATAGAGACGTCGCTCATGTTTTCAGCCTTTGCGCAGATGTCCTTGCCAGATACGCTGCCGCCGTTGTTGTTGAGGCTTTTCAGGAAATAGGCGGTTGCTGAAATCGATGCCTTTTCCAACTTGTGTTCATACGTGGCATAGGCGTTGTTTTCCGAAGCCCATAGTTTGGCGGGGCCGTTAGCCTGTATTTTAAAACCTGTGCGGCTGTCATCATCATTGAGAATATAAAGAAGCGCGCCATTTGTACCTTGCTCTACGCTCACCTTTATGGCTTTTGACGCGTCAGTGGTTACACCCATCGGGCCTGGGTTGTACATAAACGAACTGCTGTATTTCACGTTGCGCAGGTAGTAGGCGTATTGCGTGCCGTCTGCGGTGGAGTACGTCGGTTCTACGCCGGCCTCCGTGGCGATGTTGTAGTCGTCGGCCAAAGCCGCTGTCGTAAATGACAGAAGCAGTGCCAACAAAAGGGTAATTTTTTTCATAAAAAGCGGGTTTTGATTGGTGAATGTTCAAGCAAATGCGCCGTGTCTGCTCTCATACGACGCATTCGGTGCCGCAAAAATAGAGCCGTACCCACGCCTATCCAAATGGGGGGGGTAAATATGCCTAATACAAGTTAAGTAAATAAAAAACCGCTTTGCGTAATCATTGTCTGGAGGAAAAATCCTACTATGGTAACCCATGAGAACATTACACGCAAAAAAGGTGGAATTGCGTTTGGCAATTCCACCCTTGTGCGTTGCGCTGCCGAGGGGCAGTGCGTGTAGTTGGCGGTTGATTATTTGAGAACGCCGAGTTCTTTGCCCACCTTGATGAAGGCGGCGATGCACTTGTCGAGGTGCTCGCGCTCGTGGCCGGCGGAAATTTGCACGCGGATGCGAGCCTGGTCCTTCGGCACAACGGGATAGTAGAAGCCCGTTACGTAGATGCCCTCCTCCTGGAGTTTGGCGGCGTAGGTCTGCGAGAGTTTTGCGTCGTAGAGCATCACGGCGCAGATGGCGCTCTGCGTGGGCTTGATGTCGAAGCCGGCAGCCATCATCTTGTCGCGGAAGTAGTTGACGTTCTCCACGAGTTTGTCGTGGATTTCGTTGCTCTCCTTCAAAATCTTGAACGTTTCGAGGGCTGCACCCACAATGCCCGGAGCTACGGAGTTGGAGAAGAGGTAGGGGCGCGAACGCTGGCGGAGAATGTCGATAATTTCCTTGCGGCCCGTTGTGAAACCGCCCATTGCGCCGCCGAAGGCCTTGCCGAGCGTGCCGGTGTAGATGTCTACGCGGCCGTATGTGTTGAAAAATTCGCTCACGCCGTGGCCCGTGGCGCCCACAACGCCGGCGGAGTGGCTCTCGTCGACCATCACGAGTGCGTCGTACTTCTCAGCGAGGTCGCAAATCTTGTCAATGGGAGCAACGTTGCCGTCCATTGAGAACACGCCATCGGTGACGATGATGCGGAAACGCTGTTCCTGCGCAGCTTGCAGTTGGCGTTCGAGGTCGGCCATGTCGGCGTTGGCGTAACGGTAGCGCTTGGCCTTGCAGAGGCGTACGCCGTCGATGATAGAGGCGTGGTTGAGCGCGTCGGAGATGATGGCATCGTCGGCCGTGAGGAGCGGCTCGAACACGCCGCCGTTAGCGTCGAAGCAAGCGGCGTAGAGGATGGTGTCCTCCGTCTTGAAGTAGTCGGAAATAGCAGCTTCGAGTTCCTTGTGTACGTCCTGCGTGCCGCAGATGAAGCGTACGCTCGACATGCCGTAGCCGCGGCGGTCCATCATGTCCTTGGCGGCCTGGATGAGGCGCGGGTGGTTGGAAAGGCCCAGGTAGTTGTTGGCGCAGAAGTTGAGCACTTCCTGTCCCTTCACCTGGATGGCAGCCTGCTGCTGGCCTTCGATGAGGCGCTCCTCCTTGTAGAGGCCGGCGTCCTTGATATCCTTCAATTCCTGTTGAAGGTGTTCTTTGAATTTACCGTACATTGTTTGTAATAAGATTGTGAGTTAACCTGACGCAAAGTAACTTATTTTTTTTGAGAAACGCGCCGCTGCACAGGCTAAAAAGCGTTTTCGCTGACTATCCGTAAATGAGCGGTAGCACCAGTATCATAACCGCCCCGATGGCTATTTGCAGGGGCAGGCCCACACGCACATAGTCGATGGGCTTGTAACCGCCGGCCGACATGACGAGGGCGTTGGGCGGCGTTGAGAAGGGCGAGGCGAAACACATGCTCGCCGCCACCGTGACTGCCATCAGTACCGGTACGGGACTAACGCCCTGCGCCACGGCGGCTTGCAAGGCGATGGGAGCCATGAGTACGGCGGTGACCGTGTTGGAGATGAAGAACGTGAGCAGCGACGTGGCCACGTAGACAACGGCCAATAGCACGTAGGGACTGGTGTTGCCAACGGCGTTGACCAAGGCGTGCGAGATGAGTTCCGAAGCCCCCGTCTTTTCAAGTGCGGTAGACATGGGCAGCATTGCTCCGAAAAGGATGATACTCTCCCAGTTGATAGTCTTCAACGCCGCCTCGACACTGCGTAGGCAACCCGTGAAAATCATGGCTACGGCGGCCAGCATCACGGCCGTAACTGCTGCCACGGGGATGAAGTCGAGCGCCATAGCGGCCACCATGAGGAGCATAATGAGTGCGGCTACGGGCGCTTTGTAGTCGAGCGGCACGCGAGAAGCCTGTTCCTCGGGCTGCCCGATGATGACCCACTCTTGGTTGTCGTGGCGGTTGAGTTCCGCAATGTTTTTCCAAGGGCCCTGCACCAGCACAATGTCGGCGGCTCGCAGCGTGCGGTCTTTGAGGTCGCCGAGCAAGTAGTCGTGGTGGCGGCGTATGCCCAGCACGTTCAGGCCGTAGGTGGACCGGAAAGCCGTTTGCTTCACCGTTTGGTTGACGAGCGACGATTGCGGAAGGATGAGAATTTCAGCCAAGCCCACGTCGTAGAACTGCATCTTCCGTTCGTTTGCCTCGTCCGCTTGCAGCGTGAGGCGGTTCTCCGTGAGGAAACGGTCGGCATCGGCCTCGTTGCCCAGCACGTAGAGCAGGTCGTTCGCCTCAATGTCCACGTTGGCCAAGGCAATCTGCTCGAAGCGTTGCCAGGCGGCGTTGCCCTGGCGCGGACGGCGACGAATTTCCGCAATGGTCACGTTGTAGACACTGTTGACGTTGAGTTCGCGCAGCGTTTTGCCCACCAAGGGCGAACCCTCCGACACGAGCATAAGGCGCAGCCCCTGCGTGAGTTTGTATTCGCTGGCAAGCTGCTGGAGCGTTTTGCCCGAATGCGTATCGGTGGCCACCTTCCGGCCGCGCAGGAAACGTTTGGTAAGAGGAAGCAACACCACGATGCCCACGGCGATGCAGAGGATGCCGATGGGCGTGAACGAGAAGAAACCCAACTCCCCGTAGCCAGCCGAGGCGAGTGCGTCGCGCACGATGAGGTTGGGCGGCGTACCGATGAGCGTGAGCATTCCGCCCATGCTGCCGGCAAAGGCGAGGGGCATGAGCAGGCGCGAAGAGGAAATGCCCGCGCCGCGGGCGATGCTCACGACGATGGGGAGCATGAGGGCCACCGTGCCCGTGTTGCTGACGAAAGCCCCGACAATAGCCGTGGTGAGCATAAGCAGTACGAAGAGGCGTGTTTCGCTCTTCCCGGCCAAGCCAAGTATGCCCGTGCCCATGCGGTGAGCCAGCCCCGTGCTGAAAATGCCGCCGCCGACAACGAACAGGCCCACCATCATGATGACAATAGGGTTGGAAAATCCGGCAAGAGCCTCCTCGGGGGTAAGCACGCCGGTGAGTACGAGAGAGAGGGCAGCGCACACGGCAACAAGGTCGGAGCGGATGCGGCCGCTAATGAACAAGATGGCTGCGAGGGTCAAGATGACAAGAGTAGCGGTCATAGGCTGTAAGGGGGTTAGGGGTGTAGATGAAAACTCTTCTATGTGGACTATACAAATTATCTCAGCGCCAACGTGGGATTTTGTAGAAGTTGGTCAATCACGGGATGATAGATGCAGCCATCTGTCACGGCTGTTATTGTTGTGACTTTATTGCCACCATCTTTGGACGAAGCTCCCAAATATATCCCTTTTTGTTCAAGTGTTCGGGGCTGTCCTCACTCGTCGCGCCAGAAGGAGGGCGTGAGGGGAAGCAGCAGAGAGAATATTTCCAGACGGCCAGCGAGCATGAGGAACGAATTGAGCCAAAGCGTGGCATCGTTTAGCACGCCCCACGAGCCGAGTGGCCCTACGAGGTGGCCGATGCTCGGACCGATGTTGCTGAACGAAGATATGGCCAAGCCGAAGGCATCGAGCAGCGACAGCCCCATGGCCACCATGAGGAACGTGGACACGAGGATGAGCAGGAAATAAACCACGAAGAACACGAAGACCGTGCGCGCCGTTTGGTTGGTGACAATCGAGTTGTTGATGCGCACGGGCAGTACGGCGTGAGGGTGGAGCAACTTTTTAAACTCCGCCCGGGTGAGCCGCCACACCATCAGCACACGCACACATTTCAGTCCGCCGCTCGTAGAACCGGCGCACGCTCCGACAATGCTGACCACCGAGAGGATGAGCCACACCGTAGGGTGCCAGTTCATGAAATCCTCGTCGCTGAACCCTGTGGTGCTTTGCAGCGACACGGTGTTGAAGAACGCACTGCGCACCGCTTCGGGGAAGGCCATGTGGTCGGCGTACATGAGTATGCCCGTTACGGACACGGCAGCCACAAGGAACATGCCGATAAACCAGCGCAGCTCGTCGTCGCGGAGAGCCGTGCGGAAACGCCCTTTAATAAAGGCAAGGTAGAGCAGCGTACAGTTGACGCTCGCCAGGAACATGAACACGGTGGAAATCCATTGCAGGCGTGACGAGTGGAACCAGGCAATGCTGTCGGTGTGCGTGGAAAAGCCCCCCGTACCGATGGTAGACAGGCCGTGGCAAAGCGCGTCGAACAAGCCCATGCCGCCAAGGAAATAAGCCCCGATACACGTGAGCGTGAGCAGCAGGTAGATGCTCCACATCCAGCGCGCCGTTGTGCTGATGCGCGGATGGAGCTTGCCGATTTTCAGTCCCGTGGTCTCCGCTGAAAACAGTTTGATGCCACTGCCGCCCATATTGGGCAAAATGGCGATGGTGAAGAACACGATACCCATACCGCCTATCCAGTGGCTCATGCAACGCCACAGCAGAATGGAACGGGGCAGGGCATCGACATCGTCGAACGTGGTGGCCCCGGTGGTGGTGAAGCCCGACATTGTTTCGAAGAAGGCGGCAGCCACGCGCGGCTGGTACCCCCCAATGAGGAAGGGAAGCATGCCCACTATTGAGAACGCCACCCACGTGAGCGAAACGATGAGAAAACCGTCGCGACGGCCCATGCGGTTTTCGGCATTGCGCCCAAACACGCGGAGCAGCGTGCCGGCAACCAACGCCACAACGACGGGCAGGCCAAAGGTGGCGTGGGACGTTTCGTGAAACCAAAATCCCATGCCGAAGCAAAAGGCCAGCATCAGAGCCTCGAGCTGAAGCAGCGTGCCGATAGCCTTATATATAAGCGGTAAGTTGAGCATTGTTAGCTTTCAGTATAATAGTGTCGTCCGACAGGGTGTGTGTTTAATACCAGTCGCCTTCGTCATCGGTGTTGCCGCCGTCCTGCGAGCCGGAGTTGATTTGTTCCAGTTGTTCGGGCGTATATTCGTCCTCATAGTGCTGCTCGATAGGAGCCTCCTCCACCGTTTGGTTGGCCGGCAGTTGGAGCGGTGCGAAGGTGAGGTCGAAGAACTTTTGGTAGTCGTTGATGCTGAACGCCGTACCGAGAAAATCGAGGTTTTGCTTCGAGATAATCAGAACGCGCCCCTTGGCCAAATAAGGACGGAGTGAGGCCTCCTTGACAACACGCTGCGCATAGGCGTGCGCCTCGTTGTAAGAAGCAAATCCCGACACGCGGAACTGGCTCAGCGCGCCGTCGTTCACCACCGTCATGTCGAAGCCGCGCACCACGAACGTCGTGAAGTTGAAGTGCGCCATTTCGTAGAGCAGCTGGTTGGTGTTGACCGAATCGGCAGGATAGGCAAGTACAAAGAGGAACGGCACGTTGCTGTCAGCCGAGAACTTGCGGTTAGCGGCCAGAGCCTCGCTCGCTGCGTCGGCTGAGGCCGTGCGACGGTCCCAGAGCGAACCGAGGTCGAACGTGCCTGTGCCAACCTTGCGCCCGCTTTCAAGTCCTTTGACAATCATGCCGGCAAGAGAACTGACGTCGCTGTCGGGGTACTTCTGTACGAGGCCGCGCAGTTCATCGATGAGTTCCTTGGTCGATGCCGTGCTGAGGCGTGAGAGGGCGTGGACGAAGATGAACTTCGGGCGGTTGATGCCGTTGGGGAACTTCTCCGACGACAGTTCAAAGTTGCGGTTCACTGCGGCGATGTCCCTTTGGCGGTAAGCCTGGTACGTGGCCGTATAGAGCGAGTCCTCGATTTGCTTGCCGTAGCGAGCATTGTATTCAAAGTCGGTGTCGTTGATAATCTTCGTCTGGGCATTGTCGGGGAAGTGCAGCGCCATGTATTGCTTTGCCTCGTCGGCACGGTCGGCCTTGCCCCAGCGCAAATAGAGCAGGAATAGCTGATAGTAAGCATCGGCAAGATGTTCGTACGACGGGTAGTTGTTGGTGAGCCGTTCGAGCGTAGAGGCAGCAAGGGGGAAGTCCTCCAAATCGTCCTTCTCGATTACGCCAGCATTGTAAAGCCCGTCCATGATAATCACGTCCGACGCTTGGCGCGCCTCCTCCGTAAAGGGAATTTGCGCCAAGTAGTAAGCCCGTTCGTGCGGGTCGGCAACCAGCGAATCAGAAGCAGTCTCCGTTTCGCCCTCGCCGGCAGCACTGATGGAGTCGCTGATTGCTTGCAGCGAGTCATCGGCAGCGTAGTCGTAGCCCTCGTTGCTGTCGAGCTGAATGACCGTATGGTTAGACCGCCGCCAATCGTCCTCGTTCTTGCGTTTGCCCCAACGCTTTTGGAAGTCCTGCTTGCCCTGCGATACGAGCAGCGGATTGTAGAAGTACCACTCCTTGTTGCCCTGCGTAGAGGTATTTGTTGTTGTCGATGTCTGGTTGTTGGAGTTGCCGTTTTGCGAGTTCTCGTCTAGCCGTGCCTGAGCCGCTGAGTCGCGGCGTGCCTTGCGCTCCTCTGCCTCCTTTTTGCGCAGAGCCTCGATCACACGGTCGATGGCCGCGTTGCGATCTGCCTCGGGCATACGGGCGAGTGCCTGGAGGCTGTCCTGCAAATATACCGCCGAGGTGTAAGGCACCAGTTTGTCGAGTACCTTAGAACGGCGGGTAATCTCTTCGTAGTCGGGGCGTTCCTTGTCGAGCAGCCCGATGGCCTCGGTGTAGCACGACTGAGCCTTGTCGAACTGGCGTTTGTCCCAATAGACCTCGCCAAGGCGGAGCAGCAATACGCCCTTCTCCAACCCCTTGCGCGTACTCTTTTTGCGCCCCGTTTCGTAGGCGGCGACTGCCGAAGCCGTGTCGCGACGAGCGAGGTAGATGTTGCCCATGGCGTAGTATACCTGGTCGAGATAGTCCTTGTTGCGGTCTTGGCGCGCCATGCGCTTGAGCTTCGAAATCATCTTTTTGCCCATACCACCTTGGTCGGACATGACCTCCGTTTGCAGGATGCGCGCGTTGAACGACAACTCGAAGGGCGGACTTTTGCGTATGCACTTGCTCAGAGCCTTCGAGGCCGCCTCCTTGTTGCCGAGTTCCCGGTTGACCTGCCCGAGCAAGTAGTAGAGGCGCGCTTGACGAAACGACCCCTTGGCCTGACGGGCGGCACGCTGCAAATAGGGCAGAGCCTCGGCATATCGTTCTTGGCGCAGCAGAAGGTCGGCCCGAGTGGCATCCGCCTCGCGGCGCGTGCGGTTCAACACAGTGTCGCGCTGCATGCGTTGGAGAGCGTCCTCGGCATCGTAGAACCAGTTGACCTGACTGTAACAGCGGGCAAGCCACTGGCGAGCCTCCGAAGCCACTTCGGGCTGGGCAGCATAGTAGCGCGAAATGTAGGAAAACGTGGCGGCAGCTTCGAGAAACTCACCTTTTTCGAACTGCGCCTTGCCCATCAAGAGCCAGGCGTTTTTGAGGAACGGGTTGAACTCCTTGCGTTGCAGATAAGCCTTCATCTTGGGCGACTTGCGCTTCGATGCGCTCACCGTGGGGCGACGCTTGATGCTGTGGAGGGCAATGGCCTTTTGGCACTTCGTGATGGCCGTCTCGTAGTTGCTCTTGCCCGTGGTGCGCGAACTCTCGTTGCCCACGAGAAACACGGGGAGCATCTTCGTGTAGTTGTCCTTGTGGCCGTTCACCTTGGCCTTCTCACCCTCGATGTAAGCCTGCTCGCCGTTGAAGTAGATGTTGTAGTGCGAAACGAACGACTGCCAGAAACGCGACGAAGCCGTGTTCCGCTTGGCAGAACACGACGCGAGTACAATGGCGGCAACGAGGAATATGAGTATGTGAACGGCTTTTCTCAAAAGTGACAAGGGATGGGAGAGGGGAGTTTGTGTGCTAAGATAACGTCAAGACTTGCGCTTTATTGCCCCTTTTGCCCACAAGGCAAGGCGGCAAACAGCGTAAATCGAGATGCTCGAAAGAATGATGGAGGCACCGCCCGGCACGTCGGCGTAGAACGAAAGCAGCAGTCCGCCCACGCAGCCAGCATAGGCAATGAGTGCGGAGAGCCACACCATACGGCGGTAGGTATGTACGAAGAGAGCCGCCGTCATCTGCGGCACGCTCAGCAGCGAAATGACCATGACGATGCCCACCATGTGGAGGCAACCCACAATGGCAAGAGCCGTGAGAATGGTCATGGCGTATTCGATGAAGTTGACAGGCAGGCCCTGCGTGGCGGCAAAGTGGCGGTCGAGCGCCACGCTGACAATGCAGCTTTGGAGCAGAAGATAGAATGCGACCGCAACAACTGCCAGCATGCCCAGTGCGGCGAGGTCGGTGTGCGAGATGCTGAGGATGTCGCCAAAGAGGTAGGAGGGGAGGTCTGTCATAAAGCCCGGCGTGAGGTAGGCAAAGAGAATGCCCAACGCCATGCCGAATGTCCAGAGCATGGCAATGGCCGAATCTTCGCGCACAGCCCGTTTGTTGCCCAGAAAGCGTATGCCCCAGCCAGCAAGTACGGCAAAGGCCGCCGCCCCAGCAAGGGGGGAGAAACCGAAATAAGCCCCCAGGCCCACACCGCCGAGCGAGGCGTGCGCCATGCCGCCGCCAGCAATCACCATGCGGCGCGTCACTACGTAGGTGCCAATGACTGCGCACAGCACCGAGGCAAGCAGCGAACCGATAAGGGCATTTTGGAAGAATGTATATTCTATGAGCATGGCGTATTGCGGGAAACGGGTAATATCCAACGCAAAAGTACAAATTATTGCGCAAGTAGGGGCAAGCCGCCCTTGCGACGGCCCGCTCCATAGCCCCCGACGATAGCCCACAGGGAGGAAGTGAATTTTATTTTCTATTATTGCTGTCCGCTAAAACAGATCCGACGCATTCTTAAACTATAAAGCTTTCCAGGAAGAAGCGTCTCGTAAAAAGGGATGGTTCGGAGTAAAGTATTTCCGTTGAAAATCAGAGCGTACATTTATACGATGAGTGAACGTACGTCATGAGGGTG
>CAVLCM010000096.1:0-10848 GCA_963661625.1 bacterium | reverse complement strand
ATCGCATAAATGTACGCTTTGATTTTCAACGGAAATACTTTACTCCGAAGCATCTTCTTGGAGCATTATTTTTCCTTAATGTAGGCCACCCACGGCCACCATCAAGCAGTTTCATTTGATGCACTGTGCTTACACCTCCACAACAAGTCCCTCGTTGGCGAGGATGGTGTTGGGGAAAACGGCTTGGGCTTCGTTGAGAAGCGTTGTCTCGTCGTCGTAGCGGGATGAGAAGTGGCCGATTATCAGACGGCGGACGGCGGCGGCCTGGGCTATTTGGGCGGCTTGGGCTGCGGTGGAGTGCTGTGTCTCGATGGCACGGGGCAGGTTGTCGGCGGCAAAGGTGGCCTCGTGGTAGAGCAGGTCTACGCCGCGCAGGAGGGGAATGTTTTGCGGCTGGTAGCACGTGTCGGAACAATAGGCGTAGGAGCGGGGTGGGGCGGCCGGCACTACGAGGTCGGCGTTCTTCACCGTGCGCCCGTCGGGCGTTGTCCAGTCGGCCCCCTGCTTGATGCTGTTGACGGCGTAGTAGGGAATTTCAAGATAGTCGATCATGTCGCGCCGGATGTGCGGCAGCAGAGGCTTCTCCTTGAAGAGGAAACCGCAGCACGGCACGCGGTGTTTCAGGGGGATGGTGTACACCTCCACTGAGCGGTCTTCGAAGATGAGTGTCGACTTGCCGTCGGTTGGCAGGGCGTGGAAAACAACCTCGTACGACATTCCTTTGCAGAAAAAGTCGAGCTGCGGTTGAAGCAACTGCCAGAGTTCGGCGTGTGCGTGGATGTGGAGCGGAACGGTTCGCCCGGCAAGCGAGAGGGTGGAGAGCAGGCCGATGAGTCCGAAGATGTGGTCGCCGTGCAGGTGGGAGATGAAGATGCGCGACAGGCGCGAGAACTTCTGCCGCGACTTGCGGAACTGCACCTGCACCCCTTCGCCGCAGTCTATCATAAAGAGTTTTTCGCGCACGTTGACGAGTTGCGCCGACGGCCAGTGGCGCAGCGTGGGCAGTGCGCTGCCGCATCCCAATATGTGTACTTCGAACTTTTCCATATCACAAAAATATACATTCCCGAATGAAAAGCGTACTTTTGTGATGCATTAAAACACAAACATACGCCATGAGCGAAAGCAACAGAACCAATCATACACGCGAGGAACAGCTCAAAGCCTTCGGGCGGCTGCTCGACATTCTCGACGAACTGCGCGTGAAATGCCCCTGGGACCGCAAGCAAACCAACGAATCGCTTCGTCCCAATACCATAGAAGAGACGTACGAACTCTGCGAGGCGTTGATGAACAACGACCAGAAGAACATCTGCAAGGAACTTGGCGACGTGCTTCTCCATGTTTGTTTCTACGCCAAGATAGGTTCGGAGACGAACAGTTTCGACATTGCCGACGTTTGCAACCAACTTTGCGACAAACTCGTGTTTCGCCATCCCCACGTATTCCCCCCAAAGGGTGCGGACGGCGCAAAGGTGGAGACGGCCCAGCAGGTGAGCGAACAATGGGAACAACTCAAACAGAAGGAGAAGGACGGCAACAAAACCGTGCTGTCGGGAGTTCCGGCGGCCCTGCCTACGCTCATCAAAGCCTATCGCATTCAGGACAAAGCCCGCAACGTCGGTTTCGACTGGGAGGAACGTTCGCAGGTTTGGGACAAGGTGAAGGAAGAAATCGGCGAGTTCGAGGCCGAAGTAGAACGCATGGACAAAGACAAAGCCGAGGCGGAGTTTGGCGACCTGATGTTCAGTCTCATCAACGCCGCGCGGCTCTACAAAATCAACCCCGACAACGCCCTTGAACGCACCAACCAGAAATTTATCAGTCGTTTCAAATACCTTGAAGCCCACACCCTGAAACAAGGGCGCCAGCTCACCGACATGACGCTCGAGGAAATGGACAAACTATGGGAAGAAGCCAAGAAGCAAGAGAAGAACTGACACAAACTCCGGGAACCCAGCAAGCCCCGACGGCTTACGTTCTTTATAAACTCCCACATAGCCACACATATACCCGTATCTCGCAGGACAGCCGTCCCGAAGAATACCAATCGTTGCTCGACGTGCCTCTCACAGGGGGGTACGTCGTTGCGCCGTTTGAAGTATCGACCGATACGCCCATCCTCTTTATCCGTCCGCAGCGTATAGAACGCCTCGCACTGCCGATGCCGCAGTTCGTAACCGAGAACTCTTTGCAAAAATGCGGCGAAAGCGAAGAACGACGACACTATCACGAAGCCTTCACGCAGACCAAGCGAGCTTTGCAACAGGGTCTTGCCGACAAGGTTGTCCTCTCGCGCCGTTTACGGTTAGAGTGCGAAAACTCCGTCGATGCCGTGGAACTCTTCTTCCGCGCCTGCCACCGTCGGCCCGGCAGTTTCGTGGCTCTGTGGCACACGCCGCAGACGGGCAGTTGGCTTGTGGCCACTCCCGAACCGTTGCTCGAAAATTCGCACCGCTGCTTCCGCACAGTAGCCCTGGCCGGGACTATTCCCTACGTGGAAAATGCCGAACCGGCGTGGAACGGCAAAAACCGTCAAGAGCAACAAATCGTGGCGCATTTTGTCCGTGAAAATTTAGATGCGGTCTGTCAAAACGTAGAGCAAAGCGAAACCTACACACTCACCACGGGCAACCTCCAACACCTTTGCACCGACTTCACGTTTGGCGTTGAAAGTCCCTCTGATGTGCTTCGCCTTTTGCAGTGTCTTCACCCCACGCCTGCCGTGTGCGGCCTGCCCCGAACGTGGGCAATGCGGCACATCCAGCAGGTGGAGTCCGCTCCGCGCAACTACTATGCGGGGTTCAGCGGGCCGCTGGCTTTGGAGGGCGAAACCAGTTTGTACGTCTCGCTCCGTTGCATGAACTTTACGCCCCAGGCCGCTACGCTCTACGCCGGCGGCGGCATTATGCCCGAAAGCGTCGAGGACGAGGAATGGATTGAAACGGAACGAAAACTCGCCACGATGCTCGAACTCTTCTGACATGTAAACCTGCACAAATCCAACCGAATTACCGTGTTCTGCCACATTCCCCAAGTAAACCAACTCACTGCGTTGCTCGCCTCGCATGGCGTGCGCCACGTCGTGGCGTGTCCTGGTTCGCGCAACGCAACGATCATCCACAACCTTCACGAAGAGGGCGAGAAGTATTTCGTGCTTCATCCCGTCACCGACGAACGCAGTGCTGCCTTTGTGGCTCTCGGCATGGCCCTTGCCGTGCAAGAACCAGTCGCCGTCTGCGTAACGTCAGGGTCGGCACTCTTGGGGTGCATCCCGGCGGTTGCTGAGGCTTACTACCGCCATTTGCCGCTGCTCGTCGTTTCGGCCGATCGTCCCCAGACGTGGATTGGCCAGCTCGACGGACAGACGTTGCCGCAGCAGGGGGCGCTGATGCCCTATTGCCGCACGTTCCAGGTTGGCACGCCTCACACGGACGAACACCGCTGGTACAACAATCGCCAAATAAACGAAGCGTTGCTTTCTCTCGGCGACAACGGCGGCGCACCGGCGCACATCAATGTGGCTATCGAGGAACCGATGTTCACCTTCGACGTGAACGAATTGCCCTGCGAAAGGATTGTGAGGAAACACGTGGCAGCGAGCAGTGAACCTTTGCCTGAAGACGTAATAAGCCTTGTAGCCAACGCCAAACTCCCGGCGTTGATTATCGGGCAATACGAACGAGGTGACATACGCCGCGAGGTGGCCGAACTAACAGAAAACGAACAAATGCTCGTCCTGCCCGAGGTGATTTCCGACGTACAGGGCAACCAGCGGATGAACGCCTTTGACAGCCTTTGCCACACTTCGGCCGACGTACTCCCCGACGTGATTGTGCAAATCGGCGGCAACTTCGTTCATAAGTCGTTCAAGAGCGTTTTGCGAAGCCATCCGTGCCAAGTGGTGCGCATTGGGTTCGACGCATCCTTGCCCGACACGTTCTGCCACGCCACCCACTGGGTACGTTCCGCCGAACAGCCCGCACTGGCGCAGCTTTGCCGCGTTCTTCCTGCCGGCAATAGCCATGTAGCGAAGGCCAACGAACTTTTAGAGCGTAAGAGCCAGGAAATATACCCGAAGCCGAGCAAAGAATTTACCTTTACCGACACCATGCTCGCCTTGCGCGACGCATTGGAGGGTATGGACAGCAACCTCACGCTGCACCTTGCTAACAGCACCGCCGTGCGCGCGGCTGCTAATGTGTTCCGTTCCGGTTCGTTCCCCATCTTTTGCAACCGCGGTGTCAACGGCATCGAAGGCTCGCTCTCCACGGCGGTGGGCTACAGTATGGCCATGTGGGGCCTAAGCGTGTTGGTGATTGGCGACCTGAGTTTCTTTTACGACGTAAACGCCCTGTGGAACGTCCATCTGCCCAAGAACCTCCGCATCCTGTTGGTCAACAACGCCCATGGCGGCATCTTCGACACGCTGAGCGGTTTGGAAAACTCGCCAGCTCGCAACCGCTATGTAGCTGCCGGACAGCAAACGGAGGGTTACAATGCTGAGGGCGTAGCCCAATCGTTCCACCTCGATTATACCCGAGCCGCGTCCGCCGAAGAGTTGGCTGCGGCCTTGCCCCAATGGCTCAAAGAAGGGGAGAAGGCGCATTTGCTCGAAGTGACGATATAAGACTGTTGCTGTCCGATAAAACAAGCCCAGGCAATGCGTCGGGTTTGTGTTTTAGCGGACAGCAATAATTTGAGACAATACATAATAGGAATGACGCTTCCGATGTGCGTCACTCCAAATTTATCACCATCTGTTCAAATTCCGAGGGCTGACAAAGGGCTTTGTTGCGCATTTTGCTTCGGTAGTTGTAGACGGTGGCCACGCTGAAGTCGAGGAAGTGGGCGATGCGCGCCGTGTCCGTTACGCCCAGGCGGATGAGGGCGAAAATGCGCAACTCGGTGTTGAGCTGCCCCTCGCGTTTGCAGTGAATCTGTGCGTCGGGGCGCAGCAGGGCATTGAACTTTTCAATAAACTGCGGGTAGAGCGTGAGGAACGATGCGTCGAAGTCGGCGTAAAACTTGTCCTGTTCCACCTTGATGCCCTGTTCGCTTTTTGCCGCCTTTTCAAGTTCGTCGATGCGGTGCTCTTTGAGCATTCTGAGCGTGTAGCGGCGATATTCCGCCAACGTGTCGAGGTAGCCGCGGCAGCGGTCCAAGTAGCGGGCAATGTATTCCTCTTTCACCTTGTCCGTCATGCGCAGTCGGGCATACGTTTGTTGCAGTTCCTCGTTCGTGGCCTGCACCTTGTCCAAGGCGTTTTGTGTTCTCTCCTTCGCTTCCTGAATTTTCTCGTTCGCAGCCGCCAGTTGGCTGTTCGTACGCTTTTGTTCGCGGCGCATGGCTCGCAGCTTGCGTATCTGTTTGCGCAGAAACACCACAGCGCAGCTCACGCCAATGAGCAGAATGCCGAGCGACACGATGAGAACGTGCATATTGTGCCGCCGTTGTCGTTCGTGCTGTTTGTATTGTTTGCTGATGATGGGGAAGATGTGCGACGTTTCGATGGCACGCAGTTGCGCCTTGCAGTAGCTTGCGTCCTCCATGGAGCAGAGCAGGTAGATGTACGCCCGTTCCACGTCGCCGTTGTCGTAGAGGTGTTGCGCCAACAGGGGCAGGGCCTGGTATTCGTTTGTGGCCAATTTCATGTCGGCAATGGCTGTGAGCGCCAAGTAGTACATGGCCCGTTCCTTGTTGCCCGTTTGTGCGAAGGCCTGCGCAGCCGTGAAGCAGATGTAAGGGTTCTGGTTGTCCTTGTCCATTTGTTTCAGGTAGGGGCTAAGCACTCGTACGGCCTCGGCCGCGCAGTTCAGGGCAATCAACTTGTCCGCTTGCACAATGTCGCGGTCTTGTTTGCTGCCCATGTCGGCTTGCAGGAGCGAGTCGCGGTAGTACATGGCCTTCTCTTGCAGTATTTCGTGCAACGAGTGCATTTTGGTGTAGTCGGCCATCCATCCGTAGAGCGTGCGCTGCGTGCGGTAATAATAAAGGAGCAACTCCTTGTTTTGCTTGTGTTGGTTAAGCACGCTCTGAACCTTCTGCATCTCCGCCTCCGCTTCGCCGTAGAGGGCGGCCACGCCGAAAATTTCCGCCTGCCCAATGTGAGCGTATGCTTGCAGCGACTCGTCGGCAGCATATTCGGGGGCGTTCTTTATCTCGTCGAGAACCACCTGCGCCGAATCGGTCTGGTAGTGCGAATAAAGGTTGAACGTCTCTTTGAGCAACCCGATGCGATTGTAGCCATTGGCGCGTTTGCATTGCTCTTTGAGCTTTTCTATCTGTGTTTCGCGCTGTTTGTGCAGCTCCGCCTTCTGGTCAATCAATTGGTCGAGCGCTTCGAGAGCCTTCTCGGTGTCGTCCTGCAAAGCTATGGTCTGCGCTGAAAGGTTGTGGGGGACGAGCGAGAGGGCAAATATCAGGAAACAGAGGAGAAACGTGTTCTTCATCAGTCGTACGTGTCAGTTTTTCATGGGTTTTGGTTCGTCAAAGATAGGAAAGTTTGTGCAAACGGCTTTCCCACGGCTTGCCGAACTTTCAAAACGGTTTACATTTCTTGTACGGCATGCGTGGTGAAAAGTGTTGGTATACATGGTTTTAAGTCAGCTGGATGTTTATATTCCGTTTTGTACACATTGCGTGAGCCATCGGCCGGGGCTACCTTTGTACTGCAATCGAAAAAATATGAGACATAAACTATCCCTCTTCATTCTCTTGCTCTTTGCGTGCACGCTGCACGCCGGGGCAAAACCGCAGAAAACCGTCAGCGTGCAGCCAGCCTCGTGGTGGAGCGGCATGAAAAATCCTTCGCTCCAACTGCTTGTTCGTGGCGACAACGTGGGGCGTTGCGATGTGTCGCTCAGTACGACGAGCGTTCGCATAGACAGCATTGTGCGCCCCGCCAATCCCAACTACCTCCTTATATATATAAACACCGCTGGGGCGGCTCCACAGAAGTTCAACGTGGTTCTTCGCAACAACAACCGAACCACGAAACTGCCCTACGAACTCCGTCAGCGCGACAACTCCACCCGTGCGCAGGGCTTCGACGCGTCCGACGTGCTATACCTGCTCATGCCCGACCGCTTCGTCAATGGCGACCCGAAGAACGACGTGGTGAAGGGACTGCTCGAAACCTCGTCGAGCCAAGCCCCCGATGCGCGCCACGGTGGCGACCTTGCCGGCATGATACAGGCGTTGCCCTATCTCGACAGCCTCGGCGTAACAGCCATCTGGCCCACGCCGCTGCTCATCAACGACATGCCCGGCACGTCGTACCACGGCTATGCCATCACGGATTATTACCAAATAGACCCTCGCTACGGCTCGAACGAGCTATACCGCCAGTTTGTCTCCCTGGCCCACAGCCGAGGCATGAAGGTGGTGCAGGACATGGTGTTCAACCACTGCGGCAGTCGCAACTTCCTCTTCACTGACAAACCCGACTCCACGTGGTTCAACTACAAGAGCGAATATGTGCAGACGCGCTACAAGATTTCGTCCGTAAACGACCCCTATGCCTCCGCCGAGGACAAGGAGAATGCGCAGGACGGCTGGTTCGTTTCGTCCATGCCCGACTTCAACCAGCGCAACCCCCACGTTATGCGCTACCTCATCCAGAATTCTATTTGGTGGATAGAATACGCTGGCATCGACGGCATACGTCAGGACACTTACCCCTATGCCGACCGCGAGGCCATGGCCGAGTGGTGTCGCGAAGTCCTAGCGGAGTACCCGCAGTTTAATATTGTGGGCGAAACGTGGCTCAGCACCAATACGGGCGTGAGTTATTGGCAAAAGGATAGTCCCGTGGCCACGGCCGACTGCAACTCGATGCTCCCCACGGTGATGGACTTTCCCTTGATGAACCTTCTCTGTTCCGCCCTTGACGAGGAAACGAACGACTGGGACAAGGGCCTGGCGCGCATCTACGAATACCTTTGCCAGGACCGTGTGTATGCCAATCCGTCGAACCTACTCACCTTCCTCGACAACCACGACACCGACCGCTTCTCCCCCGTAGCTAAAAGGGCTTCGCAGCGCAACCGCTACCAGCAAGCACTTACGCTTCTGCTCACGCTCCGCGGCATTCCGCAGCTCTACTATGGTGACGAACTGGCCATGAGCGCGAACAAATCGAAGGGTGACGGCCTCCTGCGTCAGAACTTCCCCGGCGGATTCCCCGGCGATACGGTCAACGCCCTCACGGGGAAGGGCCTTACGCCGCTGATGAGCCAAACGCTCTCCTTTGCCCGCAAAATGCTCAACTGGCGCAAGGGCAACGACGTGATTGCCCGCGGCTCACTCCGCCACTTCGCCATCCGCAACGGCGTGTATGTATATGCTCGTCAGTTGGGTGGACGAACTGTCACCGTTGTGCTAAACGGAACTGATGCGCCGGTTTGTCTCGACCTCGCTCCTTATGCCGAAGTGATGCCCAAAACGACTGCGCACGACGTTATCTCGGGACGAACAATCGACCTCAGCGGCGGTACACTCCAACTCGACGTGCGCGGCACCTTGGTGCTTGAATTTTAAGGGCAGCGTGTTGCGCAATCCTGCTTTTCGCGGAGCAGACGAAAGTCCATCCTGAAAAACGAAAAGCAAGCGGTTGTAGTAGAAATGTTGCATAAATGTTAGAAAAACCACACATTTGCAAGCATAAGTTTGCGAATGTGTGGTTTTCTCCGTAACGTTGCAGCAGAATATTCGGTTCTACAACACAAAAATCCAAGGTAAAATGAAAAAGAACCTATCCTTATTGTTAGGCTCGCTGCTTGCGCTGCCCGTAATGGGGCAGGGCATAAACGTGGTCGTGGGCAACGTGACGTATGCCTTCTCCGCCGAGCAAGTGGGCAACATGGCTTATTCTGACAACGGCACAAAACTGACCGTGCAGGGCATGACGTTCAATGTGGCCGACATCACCGAAATCGACTTGGTGCAAACAACCGTCGACGACGGCACGGTGCAGGTTGCGTACGGCACATCGTCCGCACAACTCACGGTGGCCGGTAACGTAGCTCCCTACTTGACGCTTTCCACCGATGGGGCGCACGTCAGCATTGCGCAGAGCGACCTCGTGGGCGACGACACGTGCGGAGAAATCACGTACCAACTCTCCGGTGCAAGCACCGACGGCGAATTTGCCCTCACGGGTTCGTACAAGGCGAGCATAGAACTCAACGGCCTCACGCTGACCAATCCCAGCGGCGCGGCTCTCAACATTCAGGACGGCAAACGCATTTCGCTCAGTGTGAAGAAGGACACTGAGAATACGCTGACCGACTGCTCCAACGGTGAACAAAAGGGCTGCATTGCCTGCAAGGGACACCTCGAACTTAAAGGAAAAGGCACGCTCAACGTATATGGCAACACGCTCCATGGCATCTTTGCCAAGGAGTACGTTACGGTTAAAAATCTTACACTCAACGTACTTGCTGCGGCCAAGGACGGCATCAACTGCAACCAGTACTTCGCCATGGAGAGCGGTACGGTGACGTGTTCGGGCGTGGGCGACGACGGCCTGCAAGTGTCGTACAAGGACGATACCGACCGCGACGAGGAGGACACAGGCAGCGTATCCATTACCGGCGGCACGCTCAACATCGCCACCACGGCAGCTGCGTCCAAGGGCATCAAGGCCGAGGGCAACGTCGACATTACGGGTGGTGAACTCACCGTGACCTGCTCGGGCAAAGGCACGTGGGACAGCGACGAAAGCAAAACGAAGGCTTGCGCCGGCATAGCCTCCGACGCAAACGTCAGCATTGGCGGCGGAACCGTCACCCTGACCAGTACGGGTTCGGGCGGCAAAGGCATTAGCTGCGACGGCGAACTCAACATATCGGGCGGTTCCGTTACGGCAACGACCTCGGGCGGCATGTACGCTTACGTCAACGGCACGGAATACACCAACTATACGGGCAACACCGACAACCTGTCCACTTCCTACAAATCATCGCCGAAGGGCATGCGGGCCGAGGGCAACGTCAACATCAGCGGTGGCACCATCACCGTCACAACCTCTGGCAACGGTGCAGAGGGCATTGAGAGCAAGGCTGTGATGACCATCACCGACGGAACCATCGTTGTCAACGCCTACGACGACGCGCTCAACTCGGCGAGCCACATGTACATCAAGGGAGGCGACATCACGGCCGTAGCATCCAACAACGACGGCCTCGATTCAAACGGAAATATGTACATCAGCGGCGGCGTGATACGCGCCTTCGGTACGAGTTCACCCGAGTGCGGCATCGACGCTAACGAGGAGGACAACTACTCCGTCATCTTCACCGGCGGCACGTTGCTTGCCGTGGGTGGCGGCAACTCCGTTCCGAGTACGTCTGAGTCTACGCAGGCCTACGTGAGCGGTTCGGCTTCCGTTTCGGCCAATACAGAAATCACCCTTGTGAGCGGCAGCACTACGTTGGCCACGTTCACCGTGCCCTCCACCTACACCTCGTCCTCGCAGGGCGGAGGTCCCGGCGGCCGTGCCGGAGGCGGTCCTG
This sequence comes from bacterium, assembly GCA_963661625.1. Classification (GTDB taxonomy): domain Bacteria; phylum Bacteroidota; class Bacteroidia; order Bacteroidales; family Bacteroidaceae; genus Alloprevotella. The sequence continues at coordinate 331 of CAVLCM010000096.1, read as the reverse complement.
GCGGCGGTGGCGGTGGCGGCAGCTGGGGCGGAGGCGGTAGCAGCCAAGGCGGCAGCGGCAGTTGCTCCGTACTCGTTTCCTGCGCCGGACTGACATCGGGCAGCAGCTACACGCTTACCTGCGGCTCTTCGTCCACATCAGTCACTGCAAGAACCACTGGCAGTTCGAGCAGCGGCGGTTGGCATTGACCCACGGCCGCAACGGCAGAATACCCGCGTGCATGGCATCCCTTCCAGGTGTCGTGTACGCGGTTTTTCTTGACTTCGTCAATGCGTCAGAGTGAACGTACGTCATGAGGGTGAGTGAACGTACGTCTATAAGTTGAGTGAAC
>CAVLCM010000095.1:0-10903 GCA_963661625.1 bacterium | reverse complement strand
CCCCTGTTAATAGAGGTGGGAAACTTTAGAAGGTAATATATTACGAACGCCGCCCGGGCTATGGTATAATGCCTAAGTTCGGATGGCGTTCGGTGTTTTTGTCCTATCAGGTTGGGCCCCATTCCGATATTGCCCTCCTCAATGTTTGAGTATTCCCCAAGCTATGAATACTTTTGCAGGGAAAGTATTGGAGAAATATGACAAATGTTTTGATTAGTGCCGCGGGGCTTTGCGGGGCTACTGTTGTAGGAGCAGTTTTGGGCTTCTTTATTAAGGAGTTGCCGCATAAGTGGAACGATACGGTGCTGGGGTATTGTGCCGGCATTATGCTTGCCGCTTCTACGCTTGGACTTATTGTGCCTGCCTTTGACCAGACTTCGCATTGGTGGGTGGTGGCTATTGGGGTGGTGGTCGGTGCCTTGTTCTTGAATGTACTCGACCTTGTTACTCCACACTTGCACCACATCACCGGACTTGACCCTGAGCAACACCGCAACAACTCCACGCTCAACCATGTGTTGCTCTTCGTGATGGCCATCGCATTGCACAAACTGCCCGAGGGAATGGCGGCCGGCGTGAGTGTCTGTTCCGCGGCAGAGGTGGCAGGTGAAGCCAATTGGGGCGTGTCGTTTGGCATTGCTTTGCAGAATATCCCTGAGGGCATGGTCATCATTGCCCCATTGATGCTCGCCGGTGTGTCGGCAGCACGGACGTTCATTATCTCCGTGGCCATTGCCCTGCTTGAGGTTGTGGGCATTCTCTTGGGATTTGGTTTGGGGTCCGCCTCTGCCTCGTTCCTCCCTGTGATGCTGGGCTTCGCCGGTGGTGCGATGCTTTATGTGACGAGCGACGAGATGATACCTGAGACCCATGCCCACGGTTTTCAGAAACAAGCAACCTACGCCCTGCTGCTCGGTTTTATCACCTTTGTAATGTTGGAGAAGTGTTTGTAAACCTGCGTTGCTTAGTTTCAAAAGTAAGTCCCCCATAGGTTTCGGTCCGCGTCCTTGCCGTCCTTACCCTTGAGGTTGTCAATAAATTCTTGCAAGTGTCTATTCATAACTCCGAATGTATTTTCGGCAAGTACAGGGGAATGAAACTGCTCCCCTCAACCTTACGCTATAACGAACGAATGCGGCAAGGACTGCTCCTTGCCGCATTCGCAGATTGGTGCGTTTGTTACTCAAAGTCCTCGCTTTGGCTGTTTTTGAGGGCTTCCATGATTTTTGTTTCGAGTTCTTCGGCCAGTTCGGGGTTGTCCTTGATGACCTTCTTCACGGCATCGCGGCCTTGGCCGAGGCGCATTTCGCCGTAGCTGAACCACGAACCGCTCTTGCGTAGAATGTTCAGTTCCGTGCCGAGGTCGACAATCTCGCCGGCACGGGAGATTCCTTCGCCGAAGGTGATTTCGAACTCAGCCTTGCGGAAGGGGGGGGCCACCTTGTTCTTGACCACACGCACACGCACTTGGTTGCCGATGGGCGTGTCGCCGTCCTTGATGGTGGTGACGCGGCGGATGTCGAGGCGCACGGATGAGTAGAATTTGAGGGCATTACCGCCCGTGGTGGTTTCGGGGTTGCCGAACATCACGCCGATCTTTTCGCGCAACTGGTTGATGAAGATGCACGTGGTGTTCGTTTTGCTGATGCTCGACGTGAGTTTGCGCAGAGCCTGGCTCATGAGGCGCGCCTGCAAGCCCACCTTGTTGTCGCCCATGTCGCCTTCGATTTCAGCCTTCGGGGTGAGAGCTGCCACGGAGTCGATGACGATGATATCGATAGCCGAGGAGCGTATCAGCTGGTCGGCAATCTCCAAAGCCTGCTCGCCGTTGTCGGGCTGTGAGATGAGGAGTTCGTCCACGTTGGCTCCGAGCTTCTTGGCGTAGAAACGGTCGAAAGCGTGTTCGGCATCGATAAATGCTGCTATGCCGCCGAGCTTTTGCGCCTCGGCAATGGCCTGGATGGCGAGCGTGGTCTTACCAGACGATTCCGGGCCGTAAATCTCGATGATGCGGCCGCGGGGATAACCACCCACGCCGAGAGCGGCGTTGAGGGCAAGACTGCCGGTGGGTATCACGTCTACGTCCTCGACGTTCTCTTCGCCGAGCTTCATCACCGAGCCGCGGCCGAAGTCCTTCTCGATTTTGGCCATTGCGGCTTGGAGCGCGCGGAGTTTCTCCGTGTTTGGAGCGGTATTCTCTTCAGTATTCTTTGCCATATTTTTGTGCGGGTGTTAGTAGTTATGTGGAGAGTTTGTTGATTTGATGTGTTGCAAATTTACACAAAAAAGCGAATTGCGTTTTTCCCGGCCACGCTTTCAGCCGAGGCTGAGCAAATCGGGCAGCGAAGTGATGATGTGCGAGGGGACGGTTTCGTCGTACGTCTTCTCCTCCCATTCGCGTCCCTTGAACCATACCGTTTCGCAACCGACGGCTGCGGCCGGCACAATGTCCTTGGTGAAACTGTCGCCAATGGCGGTGCATTGGTCCGCCCGTCCGCCGGCAGCGTCTACGCCCAACTGCCAGATGGCTGGCGAAGGCTTGCGGACGCCCACAACGGCACTCTCGATGACATCTTCAAAGAAGTGGCGGATGCCATACGTGCGCAAAACGGTGCGGAGGTTGCCGTAGAAGTTCGACACCACGAAGAGGCGGTGATTGGCAGCGAGCTTTTCCAATACGCCTGCGGACATTGCAATCTCTTTCCAGGCATAGATGTCACAGTAGGACGCAACGGCCTCCGCCAAACTGTTCTGATCGTCGTGGTCGGGCGTAATGCAGTGTTGGGCTGCAAGCGCATCGATCTGAATGCGCACCTTTTTGTGCAGCAGCGTGCGGAAATTGTCAGTAGGCTTTATAATAGGTGTGCGAGCCAAAGCCCTTTCGCCTTCTACATAGGCCCCGCGCAGACAGTGCTTGGGGATGTTGTCGGTGAAAACCGCATAGGCTTTCTCAAAGATGTAGTACCAGTGGGTTGCAGCAGTGTCGAGCGTTCCGCCGTAGTCGAAGAGCAGATTTTCTTTCATTGTTCCTTATTGTTTGCACCGTCGTGCATGATGCGCTTGTTGCCCACCTTGACCAGGCCCACGCCGATGAATATCCACACCAGCTCGCGTACACGGGTGTAGAGACTTGTGATAACGCCCAAGCCGGGAGCTGAGAGGCCGAGGATTTTCACAATGAGCGACAAGCCGCCCTCGCGTGCACCCAACTGCATGGGCAGGAAGAATAGAATGTTGCCAACGAGCGACGAGAACGCCAATACGAGCAATGCGTCCCAGAAGGTGAGGTTCACGCCGAGCGAGAGCAAGATGAAGTAGTATTCGAGCGCATTGATGACGCGCGCCACGTACTCAAATAGCAGCGAACTGTAGAAAGCCCGTGGCTGCGAGTGGAGGTAGGCGATGTTGTCGTCGACCTTCTGCATGTCCTCGGCGTGGGTGGCGTAGAACTTGCGAGCCCACCGCTTGGCCAAAGGCATGTGGAGGAGCGGTTTGAACAGTTTGACGATAACACCGCGCTTGTAGCAAAGGTGGAAGATGAACACCACCACTACGAGCAGGGCAATGTAGGCAGCGAAGAGCGACCACAGGAAGGGCGTCATCTTCTCGGTGTAGACAACGGCGAAAAGTACGGCAGCCGAACTCCACAGGCAGATGTGCGAGAAGATGTGCGTCATGGAGTAAAGCACCACCGACGACATGGCGCGCGGCACGCCGATGTACGAACTCAGCTCCATCACGCGGTAAGGTCCGCCGCCGAAGCCAAAGGGCGTGGTATAGCTGAACGCAAAGCCCGATACGGTGAGCTTGTAGGCATGCTTGAACGAAAGATGCTTGTCGTGCTTTCCGCTGTTGACGATGATCTGGAAAGCCCAGGCGTTGAAGGCATATACGAAAATCCACACGCCGATGACGGCTGGCAGGTAGAGGCCAGCGCGAAGCAGGTGGTCGCAGAGTACGGAATAGTCCACTTCGAACGTGCAGAGCATCACGATGATTGCCCCGATGCCGAAGAGCAGAAATATGTTGCGGTATAAGGGTTTCACTATTACAGGAGTTGGTTAAGAGGTTTTGCCGTTGAGTTCGTTGTTCACGTCGGCACAGAGAGCCTCGTGCTTAGCGCGCATATAAAAGAAAAGGATGTTCATCACTACCACCTCGAAAACGAAGTAGAGCCACGGTTCGCCGAGTAGCAATACGACGTAGAGAAAGATGGCGCGCGTGTTAAACGTGAGGATGTTGGCATACTTGATGAGCGGCAGACTGCCCTTGCGGAAGCGGGCCACGAGTTCGGGGGGCAGGGGCGCACCGGCAAACTTTTCGGAGAGCGTTTTGCGCAACTGCTGAAAGCGCGGGGTGAGCTTTTCCTGCGAGTGCGTGTAGTTGCCGTAGGAGTAGAGGAAGAGCTTCCACACGCCGTCGTGTCGCCACGAGAGCTTGTGGTACTCCTCACGGAGCTTTGGGAAACTGTCGAGTTCGCTACCCGCCTTTCCCTTGATGAAGAAGAGGTGGATGTTGCGGTAGTAGTCAGCCAGTTGGCACTGTTTGGCGTGGCAAACGAAGCCCGAGAAGGCTGCTAGCAGCCAAATGGCGATGCCCCAATGCGTATTGTCAAGGAATGGCACCGGCTTCGACTGCGTGCGGAGGCATATGGCGGCGTAGATGGTGAAGAACCACACATCGCCGGCAAAACCGTCGAGTATGCGCCCCCAGCGAGTTTTCTTGTCCGTCATGCGAGCCATCTGTCCGTCGGTGCTGTCGTAGATGTTGGCCCAAACGAGCAGCAGAATGCCAATGACGGTGCAGACGATGTCCTCGAAATAGAACATTACGCCGGCGGCCGCTCCGAGGATGATGCTCAGCACAGTGACCACATTGGGGTGGATGTCGAAATGGTTGAAAAACCTTGCCCAAAGCAGTCCGAGCGGACGGGTGAAGTGTATGTCGAGCCACTCCTCCGTGTCGGTCGACTTAAAGGTAGCTTCGAGTTTGGTGGATGCGTCAGTCATGTTTGTGCGTGTTGATGAGTTGATTGAGGCGTTGCGCCACGGCTTTTGCGGCGGCCTTCCGGCAGGGCGCAAAACTGGGCCAGTCGTTGAAGTCGATGAGGCGGAACGTTCCGTCGGCAGCCACTACGGCATCGCCCCCGTAGACGGTCAGTCCGAGAACTTTCGCCGCCTTGTTGGCCGCGGTTGTGAAAGCCTCCTCGTCGTAGCCGTAGCCCTGGGGCGCGGAGTTGTTGCTTTCCAGTCCGAACTTGCTGAAACCGCCCTCCTTGGTGGGGTAGCAGATGTGGAAGAAGTCCGTCCCTTCCACGCCGTAGAACTTTACAAGGTCGCCTTCAAGGTGTTCCTCCGCGATGAGGTTTTCTACGTTTCTTTTGCGGAAACCTTCCAATGCCGCTTGCAGTTCCTCCGCCGAACGGATAAGGCACACGTCGCCCTCCTCCTGCGCACAGCAGTCGGCACGTTTCAGCCAAAACGGGAAGGGCAGGGGAGCCTCGCTGAGCGACGACGGCGAAACAAGGGCGTAGTGGGGCAGAGGTACCTGTGCCTCGGAAAGCGTATGGGCAATGTGGCCGCGCGAAAGTCCAAGGAGAGCTGTTGCCGAATTGACGGCTACGAGTTTGCCCGACTGCTCTGCCTGGCTGATGTCCTGCAACACACTGCGGCTGCGCGCCATGGAATAGACTGCGTCGAACTCGCTCAGGTCGACGGCGACGAACAAGTCCTCGCTGATGATGCTCACATCGTTCTGGCCGCGGTTGAGACGACTCGTTACGGCAGCGAAAATGGCTGCGTCGCGGTCCTGTGAGTTGGGGCTGAAACGGGGCGAACGGCTGATGCCTAAGATATTGTACATTAGGAATGGTCGGTTAAGAACGCTTCGGACTTGACAATGTCCGATGCGTGGTCTACGTCGAGTATTTTAGTGAACGGACAAGCTTCGAGGTTGAGCCCCGCGGCCACGAGTTCGCGCTGGAAGTTGCGCATGCGACTCTTGCCCTGCTCCATGCAGCGGCGAAGTACGCCGAGGGCGGACGGACGGAGGCAGTAGATGCCGCCCGAGATAAACTTGTCGCCCGGTTCGGGCTTGTCGTGAAAGCCCGTGATGCGCAACTGCTCGTCGGCGGCCACGTAGAGCGGACTTTCGTCGTCGATGTAGTCCGTCACGGCCATGCAGCCGTCGTTGCTGGCCTGCTTGAAGTGGCTCACGTACGTTGTAAACTCGCTTTCGTCGAAGATGGTGTCGACCGTAGTCAGGCAAAAGTCTGAGTCGGCGAGGTAAGGGGCAAGTTCGGCAAAGCTGTGCATGCTGCTCGGTGTGGACTTCACCACAAGGCGCACGTCGTCGGCAAGCCCTTCGGCCTGCAAACGGCGCAGGTGTTGCTCAGTGAGCGGATTGAGCGTGTTGACGATGATGACAATCTCCGTAGCTCCGTTCTGGCGGAAGATGCGTATAAGTCGGTCAATCATGGCTTCGCCGCATAGCTTGACGAGCGGCTTGGGAAGTGCCACGCCCTCCTGTTGGAGGCGCGAGCCCTCGCCAGCGGCGATGATGGCAAATTTCATAGGTTGGGGATAGAGTGGGGTGGTTGAGGCGGTCAACGCTCCTTGCGCTCCTGGTAAATCTTGGGGAGCGGGTTGGCGTGGCTCTCCACATAGGCCGCGCGGTTGCGGAAAATGTCGATGGCCGAATAGATGGCTTGGCGGAACGAGTCGGGGGCGGCCACGCCCTTGCCTGCAATGTCGTAGGCCGTGCCGTGGTCGGGCGAGGTGCGAACCACGGGCAGGTTGGCCGTGAAGTTTACGCCGTTGCCGTCGGTGAGAGCCTTGAATGCTGCCAACCCTTGGTCGTGGTACATGGCTAGCACACCGTCGAAGTGGCGGTATTGCGCCGCACCGAAAAAGCCATCGGCCGCATACGGGCCGTAGCATGCCATGCCCTTGTCGGCAAGCGACTTCACCGCCGGGGCAATCACGTCGTTCTCCTCACTGCCGAGCAGTCCGCCGTCGCCGGCGTGGGGATTGAGCGACAGCACGGCGATGCGCGGAGCCGAAACGTAGAAGTCCTTGCGGAGCGACAGGTAAAAACGCTCGGCCGTGGCTTCCACCTTTTCCTGTGTGATGGCCGACGGCACATCCGCCACTGGGAGGTGAGTGGTGACGAGCGCCACGCGCATCAGGTCGTTGAAGAGAATCATGAGCGGCGCACCGCCCTCTTCGCCGAGGCGGTCCTGCAGATATTCCGTGTGGCCCACAAAATGGAAGTCGCCACTCTGAATGTTTGCCTTGTTGATGGGGGCGGTGACAATCACGTCGATGTCGCCCTGCTTGTAGGCCGCCACGGCCGCTTCGAGGCTGAGGAATGCTTCGCGTCCGGCCTCTTCGCTCGGTTGCCCGAAGTCCACTGCCACATCGGCGGTGGAACAGTTGACAAGGTTGAGCTGTCCGTCTCGTGCTTCGGCGGCAGAGGCTACCACGGAGAAGGACGTGTTCAGGTGCAGCTCCTTGCGGTGGATGTCGGCCGTTTTGCTGTTGCCGAACACCACGGGCGTGCAGAGTTCGAGCATGGGGCTGTCGGCAAACGTTTTGAGAATGACCTCATAGCCCACACCGTTCGTGTCGCCCGGCGTGATGCCCACGCGTACCAGTTTGCGCTGCGGCGTTACGGGGGCTGTTTCGGTCTTTGCGTATTGTTCGTTCATTATATAATGGTGTCAGATTGTGGAATGACAACTCCTTGCCGCCAGAGCAAGGGCTGTTTTATGCTTCGTTGGCACGCTGCCGTTTCTCTTCCTCCTGCTTCGACGTACTGAGCAGGCCGCACGCAGCGAAAATGTCCTGGCCGCGCGAAGCCCGTATGGTGGTGAACAGGCCGTGCGACGTGAGGTAGTCGCGAAAGGCCGTCATGCGCTTATCGTCCACCCCGTGGAGCGGCGTGTCGGGGATGTCGTGAAAACGGATGAGGTTGATGCGGCAGTCCAGACCGCTGAGCAGACGAATCAGTGCGTCGGCGTGTTCGCGCTGGTCGTTGATGCCGTCGAACACAATGTACTCAAACGACAGGCGGCGCTGCTTCGACACGTCCTTCGATGCGGGCGTTGCTTTACGATCCTTGCGGAACACGTCGTACTGCTTCAACACACGCACCACGTCGGCAATGCTCATAGCCCTTTCGGCCGGCATCAGTTCGGCACGCTTTGCCGGGATGGGGTGGTGGAGGCTGATGGCCAGGTGGCACTGACTTTCCTCAACAAAGCGCGTCAGGCCCTTCGCAAGTCCTACGCTCGAAACGGTGATGCGTTTCGGGCTCCATGCCCAGCCCCATTCGGCCGTCAGCACCTCGATGGCACGCAGCACGTTGTCGAGGTTGTCAAACGGCTCGCCCTGCCCCATGAAGACAATGTTGGTGAGTTTGTCGCGCTCGGGGAGTGAGAAAATCTGGTTGAGGATGTCGGCGGCAGAGAGCGAAGCCACGTAGCCTTGGCGGCCCGTCATGCAAAAGGCGCAACCCATCTTGCAGCCCACCTGCGAACTCACGCAGAGCGTAGCGCGTTCGCCGTCGGGAATGTAGACGGTTTCGATGTAGTCGCCTTGGAGCGTGGTGTAGAGGTACTTCACCGTGCCGTCCACAGAACGTTGTTCGTCAACGGGTGCGGAAAATCCCGTGCAGAATTGCTTTTGGAGTTCTGCGCGGGCGACTTTCGAGAGGTTGCTCATCTGCTCAATGTCCGTCACGGGCTTACGGTAGAGCCAATCGGCGATTTGTTTTCCAACGAACGCCTTTTGCCCTGCCTGTACGGCCACGGCTTTGAGTTCTTCGATGTTGAGTCCTAAGAGAGGGGTGGTTTGTTCCAACGTGTTTGTGTTCGGTAGTGTGCGGCCTGCGGTTTGTGCGTCGTCCTGTGCGGCCGCTCCTTATAATAATGAGATGTTAAGCAGCCCGTTGGCGACGCTCTTGCGCCGCCAACCTGAGCCGTTTAACATCTCAGGAAAATATCGTCAGTGATTACTTGCGGTAAAGCACCCATGCGCCGGGGTACTTGCTTGCCAATGAGGCTTTCGACTGCACGGCCGATGCCTTGTCGTCGTACGAAGAGGCAATTACGCGGAACCAGCCCGTGTGGCCGTTGATGGTCTCGTTGGTCTTGATGATGCGAGCGTCGAAGTTCTCGTTTTTGAGGCGAGCCATCACGCCGTCGGCATTGGCCTTCGTCAAGAAGCTGCCCACTACTACGCTGTATGCTTTGAGGGCGTTGCCGTCAGTCACTTCCATGTTGCCGTTAATCTCGCGCACGTCGCTGTGGTCGGTGGTGATGGTCGTCGTAGCAGTGTTCTCTGTCTGCACGGGCGTTACGGGCGTAACCACGGTTACGGGTGTTTGTGTATTGTCGGTAGTCACCTGCTGCTCGTTGGTCTGCGTCTTATCCTGGCTCATGGCCTGTTCCCAAGCCTGGCGGTATGCACTTTCGCGCGATTTACAGCTGGTAAGCAAAGCCACGGCGCAGAGACCCATGGCGAGGACTAAATTCTTCTTCATTCCGTTTCAGATTTTTCGTTTGTTACTGGGCGTAGAACAGCACGCTCTTTCTTGCGGCTCGGAGCGCGCGGCGGTGCAATTCACGCACGTTTATGCCACAAAAATACAAAAGTGTAGCTGAAAATCAGCCTTTTCTTCTGCTGAAACACACCAAAACCAACCATTTTCTTCTTTTTTATGGAAAATAAATGCCGCTTAAATCCGTACGGCATGAGATTTTCCGTACTTTTGAAGCGTAATCACACTAATCTTAAAAAACTACACGTATGAAAGGTAATGGTTTAAGCATTTTCGCCGCATTCCTTGGCGGCGCAGCCGTGGGTGCTGCTTGCGGCATCCTGTTCGCACCCGAGAAGGGCACAGAAACTCGCGAGAAGATCGCTGACGCAATCCGCAAGCGCGGCATCAAACTCAACCGCAAAGAGATGGAGAGCCTCGTAGACGACATCGCCGACGAACTCCAGCCCGCCAACGACTAAGCGGACACTCACCAAACAACGTCAGGGGGCATCCGCCGCGAACGAACTTGCGGGTATGCTCCTTGACTTTTTTCTTACAAAAGATTACCTGCGTGTTTTCCTCCGACAAAAACATAGAAACGATAGGGCAGCTCGTGGAAGAGCTGAAACGCTACGTGGAACTGCAGAAGCGCGGCTTGCAGATTGACTTCGTCAGCAAACTCTCGCAGCTTGCGGCGGCGGTGGTCATTGGGGCTATCGTGTTCCTGCTCTCCGGGCTTGCGCTTATATTCCTGTCGATGATGGCCGCTTCGGTCATTGCCGTATGGACGGGCAGCCCGACGGCGGGCTATGCCCTCGTGGTGCTGTTCTACGTGCTGGTGGGCGCAGTTGTGCTGGCCAACCGCCGCAAGTGGATTATGGTGCCAATAGTGAACTTTCTCGCGCAGTTGTTTCTGAGCGACAAGAAAGACAAGTGATGCCGCCACGCGGCTCCTCCCCTAAAACGGTACAGAGAATGGACAAAAATATTATAGAAACGCTGCAAAAGGAACGTCAGTCTGTCGACGATGAACTGCGCAAGAGCCGCCGATCCATCGGCCAGCATTGGAACGTGCTTTTTGCCCCGCCGCAGGCCGACACAAAGGTGCAGCAGTGGGTGAACCAGGCGGAACGTGCAGTGGCGGTTTACGACGGCTTTATGTTGATGTACAAACTGATTAACCGGTTCTCTTGGTTCAAACGCAAATCCAAACGGAAATAACTCTCCATGCATAGCGCGCCTCGGCGCGCTTTTTTGTGCCACTCAAAAAAACGGCGCATATTGAAAATCAACGAGTTACGTATTACTTGAAGAAGGCTTCATCTAACGACGTACGTCCACCCTCTTTAATGACGTACGT
>CAVLCM010000094.1:0-10912 GCA_963661625.1 bacterium | reverse complement strand
TCCGAAAACTGATTTGGGTAAAGCGTTGACGAAGTCAGGATAGGGGATCTTGTGGCGACCTATGTTAACCCCGATTTGTTTGACAACGAATACAACTGCAAGTTTCTTCCAAGCCATGAGAATCATAGCAAGTATTCGGAACAAGTAGAATTGCTCTATACACAAAGAAATCTCGCAAGTTTCCTTGCGAGATTTCTTTGTGTATTCGTCCCAATGGACTTGTTTCGGATGGTTGCATTAGTTGAACCAGCGAACGTAGCAGAAGTCCTGACGGTTGGGGAGGCTCTTGTGCTTGGGATACATGCGGTAAGCCACCTTGTAGGAACCGGCGAGGTCGACGCTGGCGTTGAGTTCGAAGGTGTAGAGGTTGCCCTCGTGACCTACGACGTTCATCGGCATCACTTCGTAGATTTCCTCGTTGCCGTCGGTGCCGGACATGATGACGAGGTCGATGCCTACGGCATCTTCCAAGCCCTGTTCGTCAACCACGTGCTTCACACTGAACTGCTTGCCGCTCACGAGCGCACCGTTCTGGAGGTTTTCGCTGCGTTCGCTGCTAACCACGGAGATACTGTCCCAACGCTGTGCCACGCTTTCCTTCCAAGCCGCGATGGACTTAGCCTCCTGGTTGCCGTTGGCGGAGAGTTCCTTGTAGCGGGCAGCCTCGGGGTTGTAGAAGCGATCGTAATAGTCGTCGAGCTGACGCTTCATGGTGTAGTGGGGAGCGATGCTTGCGATGGAGTTCTTCACCGTGCGCACCCAGTTTTCGGAATAGCCCTTGCGGTTGCGTGCATAGTAGAGAGGAATGATTTCCTGCTCAAGCATAGAGTAGATAGTCGATGCGTCGAGTTTGTCCTGATGTTCCTGGTTCTCGTAAGTGCGGCGGTCGGTCAGAGCCCAACCTGCACCTTCGCGATAACCCTCGTACCACCAGCCGTCGAGCACGCTGAGGTTTACAACACCATTCATCAGAGCCTTTTCGCCCGATGTACCGCTCGCCTCGAGAGGACGCGTCGGGGTGTTCATCCAGATGTCGACACCCGAAACGAGGCGGCGAGCCACCTGCATGTCGTAGTTGTCGATGAAGAGTATCTTGCCCAAGAACTCAGGACGCTGCGAGATGTCGTAAATCTTCTTGATGAGGCCCTGGCCTGCTCCGTCGGCGGGGTGAGCCTTGCCGGCGAAGAGGAACTGCACGGGATAGTCGGGATTGTTGACAATCTTGGACAGGCGGTCAAGGTCGGAGAAGAGCAGATGTGCGCGCTTATAAGTAGCGAAGCGGCGAGCGAAACCGATGAGCAGGGCGTTGGGGTTGATCTTGTCGAGCAAGCTTACCACGAGCGAGGGGTCGCCCTGGTTACGCAGCCAGTTTTCGCGGAAACGTGCGCGGATGTAGTCGATGAGCTTGTTCTTCAAGGCCACGCGAGTGTCCCAGATAACCTCATCGGGCACGTTGTGAATCTTCTGCCAAATCTTTTCGTTGCTCTGGTCGTTGATGTACTCCTTGCCGAGGTACTTCTCGTAGACGTTCTGCCACTCCTGTGCACACCAAGTGGGGAAGTGCACACCGTTGGTCACGTAACCCACGTGGCTCTCCTCGGGGTGCTTGTTGTAAACCTTGAACCACTCGTCATGCGTGCGTTCCATATGGTCGGGGTGGTTGTAGGTGGGCAGATAGCCGGGCCAGATGTCCTTGAACATCTGCTGGCTAACGAGGCCGTGGAGCCAGCTTACGCCGTTCACCTCCTGACAAGTCTTGCAAAGGAACGTAGACATGCAGAACTTCTCGCCCTTGTCGTCGGGGTTGGTGCGGCCGAGCCCCATAAAGTCGTCCCAAGAGATGCCGAGGCGGCCGGGGAACTGGTTCATGTACTTGTTGAACAATCCCTCATCGAAATAGTCGTGACCGGCAGGTACGGGCGTGTGAACCGTGTAGAGCGAAGAGGCGCGAACCAGTTCGAGCGCTTCGGTGAAGTTCATGCCACTCTCCACGTAGTCCACGAGGCGCTGCACGTTGCAGAGCGCAGCGTGACCTTCGTTGCAGTGGTAGATGTCCTTCGTGATGCCGAGCTGCTTGAGGGCAAGCATACCACCGATGCCGAGGAGGTACTCCTGCTTGATGCGGTTTTCCCAGTCGCCGCCGTAGAGCGAGTGCGTGATGCGGCGGTCGAACTCAGAGTTCATTTCGTTGTCGGTGTCGAGCAGGTAGAGCTTGATGCGGCCCACGTTGACCACCCACAGTGCGGCGTGCACCATGAAGTTGGGGTAAGGCACAGCCACTACTACCTGGTTGCCGTCCTTGTCGAGCACACGCTCGATGGGAAGGCGGTCAAAGTCCTGAGCTTCGTAGTTGGCAATCTGCTGGCCGTCCATCGAGAGCGTCTGCGTAAAGTAGCCATAGCGATAGAGGAAGCCCACAGCCACCATGTCGACGTTGCTGTCGGAAGCCTCTTTGAGGTAGTCGCCAGCCAGAACGCCCAGACCGCCGGAATATATTTTGAGCACGTGGGTAAGACCATATTCCATGCAGAAGTAAGCCACCGAAGCGCGCTTGGCATTGGGCTTAACGTCCATATACTTGCGGAACTCGTCGTAAACGCGGTTCATGTGACCGATAAACTCCTCGTCCTTCGACAGTTCGATCATGCGGTCGTAGTCGATGCTGCGAAGCATGTCGATGGGGTTGCCGTTCACTTTCTTGAACAGGTCGCTGTCAAGATGGGTGAAGAGCTGAATGGCGTCGTTGTTCCAAGACCACCAGAGGTTGTGAGCAATTTCGTCGAGCTTCTTCAGAGCCTCGGGAATGTGGCTTTTCACGTTCACCACCTTCCATGACGGTTGGTTGGCGTTGCTAATTTTGATGTTCATAAAAATATGTGATATAAATCAGTTTGCTTGTTGGTTGTAAGGGGTGCGAGGAGCATTCTTATTTCGCCGCACGATGCAGGGCGAAGTCGTAGGCCGCGTAATAGTGCTTGATGAAGTTTTTCCACTGTGCCTTGTCGGCAAGAGCCTTTGCCTTGGCCCGCTGCGCGTCGCGCTGCTTGGCGGTGGCGTTGAGTTCGTCAACAACGGTTTGGCAAATGTCGCTCGCCACCTCGAAATAGTTGCTGTCGTCGCGGTGCACCACGCGCACGCCGTCTTGGAGCGTACCCTCGTGGCCAATCGTTTCGTTCACCCACTGGCCGAAGCCGCTGAGATCCGTCGTGACGCAGGGCGTATGGAACGCGCAGCTCTCGAGCGGCGTGTAGCCCCAAGGTTCGTAGTAAGAGGGATAGAGGGCAAGGTCGTTGGCGGCGAGCAGGTCGTAGTACTCCATATTGAATATGCCGTCGTTGCCATTGAGGTAGCAAGGCACGAGGATTACCTTCACGCGGTCGTCAGGTCGGTTTGCGAGCCCCAGACTGTGTATGGTCGCCACGATGCGATCTTCATTGAAATTGTGGAGCGTGTGCGTGAGTATCGGTTCGCTGAGCGGTTCGCCGCAGCCTGCGGGGCTGTGTTTCAGAGCCTCCTGCAAGTCGGTGCGAGGCTGTTCCATCCAGCAAGGCACCTCGATGAGTGCGAGTACCTGACGGCCGTCACTGCCCTGCTCGTTGAGCCGCGTGCGCAACTGCGCCATGGCCTCGAAGAACACGTCGAAGCCCTTGCAACGGTAGTCGTTGCGTCCGCTTGTAGACACGATGAGCGTATCGTCGGGCATCGTGCAGCCTGTCAGTGCGCTTGCCACGTCGAGGATGCGGCGGCGCGCCTTGCGGCGCACAGCGGTGAACTTTGCCCCCGTGGGTACGAAGTCGTTCTCAAAACCGTTGGGCAACACCACGTCGGCCGGTTTGTCGAGCAACTGCTTGCACTCACGGTCGGTAAACGAGCTAACCGTCGTGAAACAGTCGGCTTGCCACGCGCTCTGCTTCTCAATGCTGTGCTTCGCGTCCATGTGGAGCTCGCGCGCCATTTGGTCGCCATTGTAACCGTCGAAGTAGGCGTATAGTTGCTTGTCGTTGCCGCAAATGGAACGGCCAATGCTCGTGGCATGGGTGGTGAAGATGGTGGCCACGTGGGGCAGGTGCTTCTTCAGGAAGAGCATGCCCAGGCCCGACATCCACTCGTGCGCCTGATACACCACCTTGTCAGTGGGTTTGAGGCAGAGCGATACAACCGCCTCGACAAAGCGGCCGGCAGCGTACGAGAACATCGAGGCCTCGTCGTAGTCGCCATAGGCATTGAGCGAGTCTACGCGGAACAGGTTCCACGCCTCGGCGTAAATATCATTCTTTATCTCAAAAAGCGGGGAAAAGTCAACGAGTACGGCCACAGGTTTGCCGGGCACTGCCCAGCGTCCAATCCTGCACGCCAACCCCAAGTCTGCTGCTGCCTTCTTCCAGGCTGGCAGCAACCTTTCATCCTCACAAAAATCAACATTAGCCGTAGGTTGCTTCAAGTCAGGACCAATAAAAACAACGCGGTCCTGGTATTCAGACATGAGCGTTTTTGCACGCGATGACAGCACAGTGTATATGCCGCCCACTTTATTACACACTTCCCAACTCGTTTCGAATATATAGTCGGGAACTAAGCGTTCTTCTCTCATAAAAATATGTAATAACCACTGCAAAGATACTCCCTAATTGAAGAACTGCAAAACGAGGAAATGGATTTTCCCATTTTGTAACATCCGAAATATTAGCCACTTAGAGCATTTCGCCACGTGCGCTGCAACGAGTTTCAGCAGCCGTTCATTGCAAGTTCGGGTTTCAGCAAAACAAAAACCGCTATGTAGCCGTGTGTTCGTCACGGGGTACATAGCGGATAACTTGTTTGTACTCAGCTCTTCTACCCCACCCTTTCGGGCTGCGAGGCGTGAGCCTTTGCATATGGCGGAAAGTGAGGGATTCAAACCCCCGGTACGGATAAACCGTACAGCGGATTTCGAGTCCGCCCCATTCGATCACTCTGGCAACTTTCCATTGCTTCGGGGTTTCTCTCCCGAAAGCGTTGCAAAGATACGGATATTTTTTGTTCCGCAGTGCTTTGCCCTTTATTTTTTGTAGGATTTGTTCAGTCCGGCTATCACGTCGTTGGTGATGTCGACCGCCGGGTCAACATAAAGCACGTTGTCGCCGCTGCGGCTGATGATCACCTTGAATCGGCCGTCCTTGTTGTATTCTTGCAGGAAGGCGCTGATGTCAAGGCGAAGCTTTGCCTGGTAGTTCTTCGTGGCGTTGGCCATCTCGTTCTCAATGCGCTGCTGGAAGGCTTGGAGTTGTTGCTGCTGCTTTTCGAGCTGCTTCTGAGCGGCTTCGGCTTGCTGCTGCGAGGTAAAACCACCATTCTGTGCCTTCTGCTGGAAACTTACCATGGCATTTTGCAGCGCTTGCCCCTTGGATTGGAGCTGCTGCTGGAAACTCTTTTGCTTTGCTTCGAGCGACTTTTGGCCGTCTTTGCAGTATTCGCACTTTGCGGCGAGCGAGTCGATGTCGACAACAGCGATTGCCCCCGTGGCAGCAGAGTCGGCTGTGGCGGCAGCCTTGGGCAGATTGTTCGACTTCACCTGCGAGGCAGGGTCTTTCTTGTTACAGGCCACACAGAGGGCGGCCACGCAAAGAACGGTAGTGAGGGTTTTGATGTTCATCGTGTGCAGTGTTTCGTTTAGGGTGGTTTCCTCCTGCTTCAGTGCGAGCGTTCCATGGCGTGCGGCGCCTTGTCAGCACGTTGCTCCGCATCCTGCGCCTGAACGCAGTGAATGCCGCGCTGCCTCATGGCTCGGCTCTGGTCGACGTGCGTCTTCACGAACGCTTTTCCAAAGAAGAGCCTCACGGCCAGCAGGGCAATGCAGCAGGCCACAATTATGAGTGTCAGCAGGAATATGAGTGGCAGCAGGAAGAGTTTCATGAATATTTTTCTTACTTTTGCTTGCGTTTGAGCGTATTCCGCTCGCATATTGCGGCGGCAAAGTTAGTGAACGGACACGATAAGGAAAAAGAAAAACACAAACTTTTCTCTGGCCTCGCTTTTCGGGACATCTGAGGCACTTGCCGCGCCCCGCTGCCGGAGGAACACATATATTATAAGGAACAATGGAAAAGGAACAATCCGTAAAGTTGCAGCCAAGCATTGTGTTTGACTGTTTTGCCGAAGTAAATAAAGTACCCCGCCCCTCGAAGAAAGAGGAAAAGATGATTGCTTTCCTCAAAACCTTTGGCGAAAGCCTCGGCCTGCCTACCAAGGTGGACGAAACGGGCAACGTGTGCATCAGCAAGCCGGCCACTCCCGGCTACGAAGGCCGCAAGACGGTCATTCTGCAAAGCCACATGGACATGGTGTGTGAGAAGAACAAAAACGTTGACTTCAACTTCGAGACTGATGCTATCCAAACCGTCATCGACGGCGAGTGGATGCGCGCCAACGGCACTACGCTCGGTGCGGACGACGGCATCGGTGTGGCCATGGAGATGGCGTTGCTCAAATCCAACGACATTGAGCACGGACCTATCCAGTGCGTCTTCACACGCGACGAGGAGACGGGCCTTACCGGCGCAATGGGCATGAAGAGCGACTTTATGCACGGCGACTACCTCATCAACCTCGACTCAGAGGACGAGGGACAAATCTTCGTGAGCTGCGCCGGCGGCGTGCGCACGCAGGCCACCTACCCCTTCCCCGTCGAGGCCATTCCCAGCGGTTATTACACGTTTAGCCTTGGTGTGAAAGGCCTTACGGGCGGACACTCGGGCGACGACATCAACAAGAAGCGCGCCAACGCCAACAAGCTGCTCGTGCGCTTCCTCGTGGAAGAGATGCAGAAGACTGACCTCCGTCTGGCCGACATTCAGAGCGGTGGTCTCCATAACGCCATTCCCCGCGAGGGTCACGCCCTCTGCGCTGTGCCGACAGGGTTCAAAGACCAGTTGCGCGCCGACCTCAACGTGTACGAGGCTTTGACGAAGGAGGAATACGCCGTGACGGAAACAGGCATCACCTTTACACTCGACACGGCCGAACCTGCCGCCGAGGGCATGGAGCCGAAGGCCATGAAGGCCATGTTCCTTTCGCTCCACGCCGTGCACAACGGTGTGTACGCCATGAGCCAGGACATCGACTGGCTGGTTGAAACGTCGTCAAACCTTGCCAGCATCCGCCGCGAGGGCGACCACGTGAGCGTCACCACGAGCCAGCGCAGCAGCGTGGGCAGTGCGTGCCAGAACATGGCGAGCGTGGTGCGCGCAGCGTTTGAACTGGGCGGTGCCTCAACGCTGACCAACGAGGGTTACCCCGGTTGGAAACTCAACCCCAACAGCGAGATTGTAAAGATTGCCAAGGATAGCTACAAAGACCTGTTCGGCAAAGAGCCGCTCATATTGGCCATCCACGCTGGTCTGGAATGCGGCCTGTTCTCCGAGAAATACCCCGGACTGGACATGGTGAGCTTCGGCCCCACGCTGCGCGGCGTTCACTCGCCCGACGAGCGGCTGCTCATCCCCACGGTGCAGATGGTTTGGGACCACTTGCTCGAAATCCTTAAACGCGTGTAAGTCACTGCCGCCCCGGCAGCACGCGCTACACATATAATATATAGGCAAGCATCAGACGCATTGCGCTTATGCCACGTTCTGGCTGCGTCCTGTTGCTTGCCTTTTTTCTTACCTGCCGCCCCGTGCGGCCGCTTACTCTCCTGCCCCATGCGCCTCATCCCCCTGTTTCTCGTTTTTGCGCTTTGCCTCATCGGCTGCATGAAGGACGACGACTACACCACCTCGCCCTCCGACCGCCTTGCGTTCAGCAAAGACTCCATAGCCTTCGACACCATCATCAGCGGTTCGCCCACAAAGACTTACTCGTTTACCGTGTACAACACGGCCTCGAAAGCCCTGCGCATTCCGCTCGTGTCGCTACGCAGTGGCGCGGCTTCGCCGTTCAAGGTCAACGTGGACGGCGTGGCGCTCAACGGCGGTCAGGCCTCCGACTTTGAGATTGCCGCCAACGACAGCATGGTGGTCTACCTTATGGCCAACGTGCCGGAGCAGGACAGCGACCACCCCACCGCCTATGCCGACGAACTGGTGTTTACCACCGAGGCAGGCGTTCAGCAGAGCGTCAAACTGACGGCTTCGGGGCAGGACGTGCTGACGCTCACCGGGCGGCGCATAACGGCCAACGAAACGTTTGCGGCTCGCCGTCCCTACCGCATAATGGACAGCCTCGTGGTGGAACGCGGGCAAACACTCACGCTCGCCAAGGGCACGACGCTGCTCTTCCACGCCAACGCTTTGCTCATTGTGCACGGCACGCTGAGGGTGGAGGGGTCGCTCGACAGCCTCGTCACGCTCCGCGGCGACCGTCTGGACTATATGTTCACCAACCAGCCCTACGACCGCACGCCCGGCACGTGGGGCGGCGTGACGTTCACCTCGGAGTCGATGGGCAACACGGTCAACTTCGCCGACATCCACGGCGGCAAGTACGGCCTGCGCCTCGATTCGTCTGACGTTTCCGCCGAGAAGCTCCGACTGGAAAACAGCCGCGTGCACACCTGCACGTCGCACGCTGTTGACATCCGCATGGCAAAGGCGTTTCTGGGCAACTGCCTCATCGCCAACGCCGGGGGCGACTGCCTCCATGTGCGCGGCGGCGACGTGTCGGCCGTCCACTGCACGGTGGCTCGCTTCTATGTGTTTACGGGCGGTTCGGGGGCTTCGCTCGACTTTGCCAACTACGATGGTTCCTCGCGCCTGCCGCTCACAAACCTCTACATGGCCAACTGCATCGTCACGGGCTATCAGGACGATGAGTTGATGGGCGCACGCAACGAGCAATACAAGGACATCGACGCGTTCAACTACTCGTTTGTCAACTGCCTCATCAACACGCCGCAGCCCGACGAGGACAGCGAGGAGTTCAACCGTTTTGTGCAGTGCCGTTGGGACCAAAAGTCTGCCTACGCCTCGCAGGAGGCAGAGGCCATCATCCGCGAGAAGAACTTCACGCCCGATTTCGACCTCGACCGTCTGCTCTTCGGCTTTGAACTCGCTGAGAAGTCGCAGGCCGTGGGCGCGGCCAACGCTCAACTCACGCAGCAGTACTACCCCGTCGACATCCTGGGCCGCACGCGCGGATCTGCCCCCGACGCGGGTTGCTTTGAACACCAGGTGGCTGCTGCCTCGGGCAACAACCAGTAAGCCATCCCCTTTCCTCAAAAACGAAAATCACACATCATGCCATCAGATAACACTTCCAAGCGCGGCGGCTATGCCAAGAAAACTGCTCAAGCGCCACTCACCGACAACTACGGACACTTGCAGCCGCAAGCCGTAGAACTGGAAAAGGCCGTACTCGGCGCACTCATGGTCGAGAAGGACGCTTACTTCCAAGTGAGCGAGATACTGCGCCCCGAAAGTTTCTACGAACGCCGTCACCAAATCATCTACGAGGCCATTCGCCGCCTCAACATCGAGGAGCGGCCCGTCGACATACTCACCGTCACGGAACAACTGCGCAGCACCAACCAGCTTGAAGAAGTGGGCGGCCCGTTCTACATCACCGAGTTGAGCGGCCTCGTGGCTTCGTCTGCCCACATCGAGTACCATGCGCGCATCATCGCCCAAAAAGCCACAGCTCGCGAACTCATCAGCTACACCAGCGACATCCAGACAAAGGCGTTCGACAGCACGCAGGACGTGGACGAACTCATGCAGTTGGCCGAAGGCAAGCTCTTTGAGCTTTCTCAGACCAACATGAAAAAGGACTACACGCAGATTGACCCCGTTATCAAGGAGGCGTACGAGATGCTCCAAACCGCTGCCGCCCGCACCGACGGCATGAGCGGCATCGCATCGGGCTTCCACGCCCTGGACAAGATAACGTCCGGCTGGCAGCGGTCCGACCTCATCATCCTCGCCGCACGCCCGGCAATGGGTAAGACGGCATTCGCCCTGAGCATGGCCAAGAACATGGCCGTGGACCAGCACATCCCCGTGGCAATGTTCTCGCTCGAAATGTCGAACGTGCAGCTCGTCAACCGTATGATTGTCAACGTGTGCGAAATTAAGGGCGAAACGCTCAAGAGCGGTCAGCTCAAACCCTACGAATGGACGCAGCTCGACTCGCGCATCAAGCAGCTCGTTGGCGCGCCGCTCTTCGTGGACGACACGCCCTCGCTCTCGGTGTTCGAGCTTCGCACCAAGGCGCGCCGCCTCGTGCGTGAGCACCACGTGCAGGCCATCATGATAGACTACCTCCAGCTGATGAACGCCTCGGGCATGAACTTCGGCAGCCGTCAGGAGGAGGTGTCCACCATCTCGCGTTCGCTCAAAGGTCTGGCCAAGGAGTTGAACATTCCCATCCTCGCTCTCTCGCAGCTCAACCGTGGCGTGGAGAGCCGCGAGGGCAACGACAAACGGCCGCAACTCTCCGACCTCCGCGAATCGGGTGCCATCGAGCAGGATGCCGACATGGTACTGTTCATCCACCGCCCCGAATACTACAAAATCTACACCGACGACAACGGCCGCGACGTGCGTGGCAAAGCCGAAATCATCATCGCCAAGCACCGTAATGGTGCCGTGGGCAACATTCTCCTCCGCTTCAAAGGCGAATATGCCCGTTTCCAAAACCCCGAAGAGGAAGAAGTCGACACCTTCGACTCCGCCGTATCCAGCGCCGCACCAATGCCCGCTCCTCACGACAACAACTTCCCCCCAGCCCCCGACGACTTTCCTCCCCTGCCCGACGGCAACAATTTCCCGCCCATGCCCCCTGGAAGCCCAGTACCTTTCTGAGGAATGTTGCCAAACAATCACTTTATTGCACCACCGAATAGCGTATATTGAAAATCAACGAGTTACGTATTTTTATAGGGTGACTTTGGGTGACGCAAACGAAAAACTCGAAGAAGGCTTCATCTAACGACGTACGT
>CAVLCM010000093.1:0-10916 GCA_963661625.1 bacterium | reverse complement strand
GACGTACGTTCACTCATCGCATAAATGTACGCTCTGATTTTCAACGGAAATACTGGTTGGGGTGACGTGTTGACGAAGTCAAGAAATGGGACTTCGGGCTTGCTATTTTCAAAAATATTGCCGTGCGGCAAATGTACCGCACGGCAATATCAAGTATAGTGCGCCGCACGGCGGCGTATGTATCAGAGCGAATTGTTCTTCCCCTCGGGGAATACCACCTGCGGCTTGAACGTCTTGGCCTCGTCGGGCGACATCTGCGCAAAAGCCATGATGATGACCTCGTCGCCCACTTGGAACAGACGAGCCGCAGCGCCGTTGAGGCAAACGCAGCCCGACTTGCGCGGACCGGCAATGGTGTACGTCACCACGCGTTCGCCGTTCATGTTGTTTACCACGTGCACCTGCTCGCCGGCAACCATGCCGCAAGCGTCCATCAAGTCCTCGTCGATGGTAATGCTGCCCATGTAGTGGAGGTTAGCCTCCGTCACGGTGGCGCAGTGTATCTTCGATTTCAGCAGAGTAAGCAACATCCCGTTTAGCCTTTATATCTAATATTGTCTATAAGGCGCACGGGGCGTTGTCCGCAGTATACGGTGATGCAGCCAACGATGTCGTCTGCATCGTCCCACGTCTGCACCGTTTGCAGCGTCGTGCCGTTCACGATCTCAAAGTATTCCACTTCCAAACCCTTGGTGGCGTTGAGTGCGCCCACCACGAGGTCGTGCGTCTCGGCCACGGTGTGGCTCTTGGCAAAGTCTACGCTCGATTTGAGAGCCTGGGAGATGCACACGGCCGTGCGCTTCTCGTCGTCGGAGAGCAGGGAGTTGCGCGACGACAAGGCCAAACCGCTCTCCTCGCGCACGATGGGGCAGGGGCATATTTCGAGCGGCAGGTTCAGGTCCTTCACCATGGCGCGGATGACGGCGATTTGCTGGAAATCCTTCTCGCCGAAATAGGCGCGGTCCGGCTGCACCATGTAGAACAGTTTGCTCACAATCTGGCAAACGCCGTTGAAGTGGCCCGGGCGGCGCGGCCCCTCCATCACCGTGTCGACGGGAGGGTAGGAGAACTGGCGCGTGTCCGGCTCGGGGTAAACCTCCTCTACGCTGGGTGCGAACACGTAAGTGGCGCCGAGCGACTCGAGCAGCTCGCAGTCGGCCTCGAGCGTGCGAGGGTAGTTCTGCAAATCGTTTTTATCGTTGAATTGGGTAGGGTTGACGAATACGCTCACCACAGTCACGGCATTTTCGGCCACGGAGCGTTTAACGAGCGACGCATGCCCTGCGTGCAATGCCCCCATCGTGGGGACGAGACCAATCTTCTGGCCCTCTGCGCGGACTGCCGCCAAGGCGTCCTCGAGGCCTTTCTTTGTATTGAAGACTTTCATCGGTTTGTGTTTTGTGTTTGGGGAGATAGCCCCTTAGAAAATTGGTGCAAAATAACATATAATTAATCAGCCGTGGCATATACGAGGCGGTAAATGTGTCAATTTCAAAGCGAAAAGGGGCAAAACAGGAGTGAGGAAGAGCAAATGTTAAGGTTTTTTCGTAACTTTGCGGATAGAACAACCGGCGTGCCGATTTTGAAGGTGTGGCCCTTGGGGGTAGCGCTGTGGAAAGCATGCGTGCTGTTCTTGATAAGACAACTAACAAATGGAAGCAAAGAAAGTACTGTTCATCGCTCAGGAGATGATACCCTACGTGCCGGAGAGCTACACTGCCCTCGACGGACGAAAGTTGCCGCAGGCGCTGAAAGAGCAGGGATGCGATATCCGCGTGTTTATGCCTCGCTGGGGCGTGATTAACGAACGCCGCAATCAGCTGCACGAGGTTATCCGCCTGTCGGGCATGAACATCATTATCGACGACACCGACCATCCGCTCATTATCAAAGTGGCCTCCGTTCAGGCAGCGCGTATGCAGGTGTACTTCATCGACAATGACGACTACTTTCATAAGCGCGGCATGTTTGCCGATGCCGACGGCGCCGCCTATCCCGACAACGTGGAGCGCGCCATTTTCTATGCGCGTGGCGTATTGGAAACCGTGAAGAAGCTCCGCTGGACTCCCGACGTTATCTATTGCCAAGGCTGGATGTCGGCCATCGTACCTTATTATATAAAGACTGCCTATCGCGAAGAGCCGCCCTTCATGGATGTGAAGGTGGTGAGTTCGCTCTACGGCGAAATGCCCGACGCAACCCAGGTGGAACGCTTCGCCGAGTGCTTGGAGTTCCGCAACGCTAATGCGGCAGCCTTGAAGAAAGCCAGCGTAGACCTTACGCAGCCCGACAGCCTCGGCCAGTTGGCAGTGGCGTTTAGCGACGGCGTTATCGAGGGCGAAGCCGGCAAGGTAGACGCCCTGTTGAAGTCGGCGGCCGACCGCAAAATCCCCGTACTCAACGCGCCCGAGGAGGATGCGAAGAGCGTGGCTTACCATGAGTTTTTCAACCTCGTGGTCGACGGAGAGAAGTAACCGACGGGGCAAAGCGTTCCCCCACGAGCAATATTCCTGAAAGAATTGCGTTAAGAGATTGAAAGAAGTCCGTGTTTTAAGACCATATAAAGTATATTTGTGCCGCAAAACACGGACTTGCTTTTTGTATACACATCACAAACACGAATGAAGAAGAGCGTTTTAGGCTTACTGCTATTTGTCCTGACGGCACTCGCGGCCTGCACCGACGACACGGCTGAGATTGGCTACGACCTGATGCCCCAAAAGGACGAGATAACCT
Organism: bacterium; assembly: GCA_963661625.1. Lineage (GTDB taxonomy): Bacteria > Bacteroidota > Bacteroidia > Bacteroidales > Bacteroidaceae > Alloprevotella. The sequence continues at coordinate 8,180 of CAVLCM010000093.1, read as the reverse complement.
CCATTGACTCCGTTTTCAACGTGGAAAGCCGTACGGCGCTTTCCGACTCCCTCCTGTCGAACACCAGCAGCTGCTACCTCGGCAGCGTGATTGACCCCGATACACGCATACGCACATCGGCCGGCTTCTTGGCACAGTTCCACCTGCCCGACAACTGCAAGTTCCCCTCGAAGGACGGTCAGCTCGTGCTGAACGACAACGGCGAGGTGGAGGCCGACTCGTGCAACCTGTACATCTGGCTCGACAGTTTCTACGGCGATTCGCTCACCACGATGAAGCTCCGTGTGCGTGAACTGAGCAAGGACAACCTGCTGCACGACGACGGCACGAAGTACTACACCACCATCGACGCGTCGAAGTACGTAGCCACTGACGGCATTGTTGACCAAACCGTCCTCTATGCCGTGAAAGACCTTACGCGGCCCGACAACGAAACAAACGGCAAGAAGTACTACCGCTCCGTGAAGGTAGCTCTGCCCAAAGAATACGGCACGCGCATCATGCGCAGCTATTTCGACAACAAGACCAACTTCGAGAACAACTACCTCTTCATAAAGAATGTATGTCCGGGCCTGAGCGTAGAACACGCCGGAGGGTCGGGCGTGATGCTCAAGAGTGCTATGATAGCCATGGATGTGGCTTTCCGCTACCACGCGACGAACAGTGCCGGGGCAGACACGATACTCTCGGGTACGCAGCGTTTCGGCGCTACCGAGGAGGTGCTGCAAACCAACAAGGTGACGAACGAGATGAACGGCTCGTCGCTCAAAGACTACGTAGAACAGCTCAACACAGGCAAGGGAACGTACATTCAGTCACCCGCCGGACTATACACCGAACTGACCATTCCCGTTGATTCCATCGTGAACGGACGCAACGGCGAGCATTACACCGACAGCCTCAGTCTGGCTCAGCTCATCATCCGCTGCAAAGGCACGAAGAACTACGACTACTCCCTGCCCACGCCGCAGCAGTTGCTCCTTGTACGCAAGGATTCGCTCGCCTCGTTCTTCGAGAACGGCAAACTGCCCGACAGCGAAACGAGTTTCCTCAGTACGGCAGCCTCGTCGTCGAAGAACTACTACGCCTTCTCCAACATCAGTACGCTCGTGACGTACCTCAAAAACGTACGCGACATTGCTTGTTTCGGAGATAGCATCAAAAAACTTAACCCCACGCTCGAAGAACGCCGCGCAAAGTACGCTGAATGGGAAGCCCAGCACCCTGAGTGGAACAAGCTCGCCCTCGTAGCGGTAGATGCCACGTACACCACCAGTACCTCCGTTTACGGCAGCTCATCGTCCGTACTGCGCAGCCTTAAGCCCCAGCTCGGCCTCACCTCCGTACAACTCGAAGGCGGCGAGGGCAATCCGCTGCAACTGCAAGTGATATACAGCCGATACAAAAAGTGACGCGGCCCAAACCGCCACGCACAGAAAGAGTTTAACAGGCGGTCGCCTCTTGCCCACCTGCTAAACTCTTTTTGGTTACACTAAGCCACAAACCCTACACATAAGCATGAAAGTAATGCTCTTTGCCGCTGGCCTCGGCACGCGTCTGCGTCCGCTCACCGACACGATGCCCAAAGCCATGGTGCCAGTGGGCGGCCGGCCGTTGATAGACATCGTCCTGCGCCACCTCATTCGCGAAGGAGCAACGGAGGTGGTTGTCAACGTTCATCATTTCGCCGAACAAATCATACGGTACGTAGAAAGTAATCAATGGGAAGTGCCGGTGCGCATCTCCGACGAGAGCGACCAACTGCTCAACACCGGCGGCGGTCTGCGCAAGGCAGTCTCGCTCTTCACGCCCGACGATAGCCCTATATTGATACACAACGTCGACATCCTCAGCAACGCTCCGTTGCGCGAGTTTTATGAAGCCCATCGCCACGCCGACGCAGCCTTGATGGTGAGCGAACGGCATACGCAACGCTACTTGCTCTTCGACGACGATATGTGTTTGCACGGTTGGACAAACATTGCGACAGGAGAAGTGCGTTCGCCGTACCCCAACCTCGACGTATCGTCACTGCACCGCTACGCCTTCTCGGGCATCCACCTGTTCTCGCCTCGTCTGCTGAGCCTGATGGACGATTACCCCGAGGCGTTCCCCATCATGGACTTCTATCTGCAACAATGTGCCCGGGCCGACATCCGCGGCTGTGTGCAGGACGGACTGCGACTGCTCGACGTGGGCAAACTGAATACGCTTGATGAGGCCGCAGGGTTTGCTGAGGAATTGCAACTGTTGTGACAAAACGAAACATTACGAATGGGAAGAAACAAATACTCCGAAAAAGAAATCAAAGAAATACGCGTCTTGCTGGCCAAGAAGAACCAGGCCAACCGCCTCGGACAGAAACTCATCCGCCACGAGCTTCGCACAAAATACGAGTTCAATATCTCCGACTTCAACGAGCAGGGCAAAGCCTTTGGCCCCGAAGAACTCGATGCGGCTCTGCAACGCAAGGCCATTGTCATACTCGACGATGCCACCATCGCCAATATGCTTGCCAAGCGAGCCCGCGACCGTGAACGCGACGCCCAGCTCAAAGCCGAGGAAGCCCCAGCCGAACAGCAAACCGACTGGAAGGAAGCCATGAAGCAATGGGAAGAGTGGGAGCGCAGCGAAAAGAACAGCTAACCTATACCTTATACCATGAAACGAATATCCGCAGCTATCTTTGCCGCCCTGCTTGCCCTCTCGGCACAGGCGCAGCAGAAACCCCGTGCCGAACTCGCCCCCACGCCGCCCATGGGCTGGATGACGTGGAACCTCTTCAAAGGCAACATCAGCGAAACGCTCATAAAGCAGATGGCGGACGCAATGGTCGACGAGGGTTTTGCCGCTGCCGGCTACAAGTACATCTTCATCGACGACCTGTGGCAGGGCGGACGCGACGCACAGAATAATATCATTCCCGACCCGAAGAAATTCCCCTCGGGCATGAAAGCCTTGGCTGACTACGTCCACGCCAAAGGTCTAAAATTGGGCATCTATTCCGATGCCGCCCAACTCACCTGCGCCGGAGCAACGGCCAGTCTCGGGTTTGAGGAACAAGACGCTCGGACATTCGCCTCGTGGGGCATTGACTACCTGAAATACGACTACTGCAACGCCCCCGAAGACAGTGCGACGGCATGCAGCCGCAATCGCGACATGGCAGATGCCTTACAGAAGTCAGGCCGCGACATTGTCCTCGGCGTGTGTGAATGGGGGCAGCGCAACGCCGAAGACTGGTGCGCCGAAGTTGGCGGACAGCTCTGGCGAACGAGCTACGACGTGCGCGACATGTGGAAAGACGTGGTAGGACAGGGCGGAATGGGCATTCTCGACATCATCAACATTACTGCGCCCCTCACCCCGAAGGTGAGCCGCCAGCAATGGCCCGACATGGACATGCTCGTCGTGGGACTTTGCGGCAAGGGCGGTCCGTCGAGCGACCTCGGTGGAGTAGGGTGTACTTACACAGAATACCAAACGCAGATGAGCATGTGGTGTATGCTCGCCTCGCCGCTCGCCATGACCAACGACCTGCGGAGTCTCACCGAGGCCGACCGCCGCATTCTGCTCAACCCCGAGATTATTGCCATCAACCAAGACACGCTCGCCCAGCCAGCACAAAGAATTAGCGAAGAGCAGGGCGTGCAGACTTACCTTCGCCCCCTCAGCGGAGGCCGCTATGCCTTGGCCGTACTCAACGCTGCCGACGAGGCGCGCAAGCCGTCCGTTCGTTTCCAAGCCCTCGGGCTGAAGGGCAAATACACGCTCCGCGACGTGTGGCAGCGCAAGGACGTGAAGAAAAACACCACGGCATGGAGCGGTACCGTAGCTCCGCACGAAACGAAGGTTTTCGTGCTTGCCCCGTCGCCGAAACGCTGAGGCTGTTGTGGCATAAAGCAACTATCTCTGAAAACTGTGCGGCGATCTGAATACGAGGATAGTAGGCTTATCGTGATTTCAAAAAAACTCGACACGACAATTGTGTAAGGAGAGGAAAAAGGACTTGGAAAAGGCTTAGATACGCTCATTTTTAGTAACTTTGCACTGCGTGGAAACACGTGTAACGACGCCTTCGCGTTGCGCCTTGGTGCATGTGCGCCGAAGGCTGAACTCAAAGCATACACACAATAAACTATAGAATATAAATGAACGCATTCGTTTTCCCGGGTCAAGGGGCGCAATTCGTAGGTATGGGCAAGGACCTGTACGAGAAACATCCCATTGCAAAGCAGTTTTTTGAAAAAGCCAACGACATCCTCGGTTTCCGCATCACGGACATCATGTTCGAAGGCACTGACGAACAGTTGAAGCAGACAAAGGTGACGCAGCCTGCCGTGTTCCTTCACAGCGTAGTCAGCGCACTCTGCTTGGGCAGTGACTTCCAGCCCGCTATGGTGGCCGGACATTCGCTGGGTGAACTCTCCGCTCTCACCGCTGCTCGTTGCCTGAGTTTTGAAGACGGTCTGAAGCTCGTGGCCGCCCGTGCCAAGGCTATGCAAAAGGCATGCGAGGCCCAGCCCGGCACAATGGCTGCCATTATTGCCCTTGCCGACGAAAAGGTTGAGGAAGTGTGCAAGCAAGTGACTGAGGAAACAGGCAAGGTGGTTATCCCCGCCAACTACAACTGCCCAGGTCAGCTCGTTATCTCGGGCGAGGCTGAGGCTGTTGAAGAGGCTTGCAAGCGTCTGAAGGAAGCTGGCGCAAAGCGTGCGCTCATCCTTCCCGTAAGCGGTGCGTTCCACTCTCCGCTCATGCAGCCGGCTAAGGACGAACTCGAAGCTGCCATCGCAACAACGGAGTTCCATAAGCCCATCTGCCCTGTTTACCAGAACGTGGACGGCAAGCCTCATACCGACCCCGAGGAAATCAAGGCTAACCTCATTGCCCAGCTTACTGCATCGGTGCTGTGGACGAAGGAAGTTAACGCCATGGTGGCCGACGGCGCAACGGACTTCACCGAATGCGGCCCGGGCAAAACGCTCCAAGGCATGATTGCCAAAATCTGCAAGGGCAACGACAGCGTGAAGGCACACGGCGTGAACGACTAACGCCCTGGCCGCACCATTAATATAAAGAGCTACGTCGTGATTGATTTTCACACGGACGTAGCTCTTCTCTTTTTTTTGTCAATCTCCGACACAACTCAAAAAACATGAAGCCTTTAATCTACCAAGTATTTACCCGTCTTTACGGCTCCAACCCAAACCCCGTCAACAAATCGGGCGGCACCATTGAGGAGAACGGCTGTGCCAAACTCAACGACATCACGGCCGCTCAGCTGCGTCGCATTGCCGGTTTTGGCTTTACCCACGTGTGGTTCACTGGACTTATTGAGCATGCTACCAAAACCGACTATTCCGCCTACGGCATTCAGGTTGACCACCCAGCCGTGGTTAAGGGCCGAGCTGGTTCGCCCTACGCTATTAAGGACTATTACGACATCGACCCCGACTTGGCCGTCAATGTGCCGTGCCGCATGAAGGAGTTTGAGGCATTGCTCAAACGCACGCATCAGGCCGGACTGAAATTCATTCTCGACTTTGTACCCAACCACGTGGCGCGCCAGTATAGCAGCGATGCCGCCCCTAAAGGCGTGCGAGCCCTGGGGCAGGACGACGACACATCGAAAGATTTCTCTCCCGAAAACAACTTCTACTATCTCGGCGGACAGACGCTCCATGCCGACTTTGACAACGAACGCACTGCGCCACAGCCCTATAAGGAATATCCAGCCAAGGCCACAGGCAACGACTGTTTCAGCGCATGGCCGGGGCGCAACGATTGGTACGAGACCGTCAAGCTTAACTACGGCGTAGACTATATGAACGGTCGCACGGCGCACTTCTCGCCCGTGCCTTCCACGTGGAAGAAGATGGCAGACATCCTTCTCTTCTGGGCTGCGAAGGGCGTTGACGCATTCCGTTGCGACATGGCCGAGATGGTGCCGGCTGAGTTCTGGACTTACGCTACGGGCCGTGTGCGTGAAAAGTACCCCGACGTGCAGTTTATCGCCGAGGTGTACAACCCTGCTGAATACCGCCGCTACATTGCTGCTGGTTTTGACTACCTCTACGACAAGGTTGGCCTGTACGACACGCTGCGCGCCGTCGTGACTTGCAACGCCTCGGCCTCGTGCATCACGGGCTGCTGGCAAAGCGTTGACGACATACGTCCGCACATGCTCAACTTCCTCGAAAACCACGATGAGCAGCGCATCGCTTCGGCTTTCTTTGCCGGCAATGCGTTCAAGGCTCTTCCGGCTTTGGTGGTGAGTGCCATGATGGGTACAAGTCCGTTCATGGTCTACGCCGGGCAGGAACTGGGCGAGCCTGGTATGGATGCGGAGGGATTCAGTGGCAGCGACGGACGCACCACCATCTTTGACTATTGGTCCGTGCCGACACTCCGCAAACTCACCGCTGCCGACCCGGAAAAGGAGATGACCGACGACGAACGGAAGCTCTACGCTTACTACAAGCAGGTGATTTCGCTCTGTAAGACCCAGCCTGCCTTATCCGACGGCTCGTTCTACGATTTGCAATACGCCAACTACGGTCGTGAGAACGGCTACGACTGCGACCGCCAGTACGCCTTCATCCGCAAGGCCGACAATGGGCAAACGCTGCTTATTGTGGCCAACTTTGCCGAAGTGCCAGTCCATGTCGGCGTGAACGTTCCGGCACACGCCTTCTCGTTCTTGCACATTCGCCAAGGCCTCACGTCTGCCACCGACCTACTCACGGGCAATTTGCAAACCATTGAGCTGAGCGATACGAAGCCTTCCTTCGTGGAAATACCTGCCCTCGGAGCGGTTGTTCTGCAAATTGCAGATGGCACAAGTGGTGGTAAATAAAGGGAAATGCAGTTTTTCGCATAAAAATTCCTTGCTGCGCTTGGTTTGAATGGTGAAATGCTCTACCTTTGCACTCGCAAACAAGAGATAACGACAAGGTTGTTAAACAAAACTCTTGAGAACGCGGAGTGGAGCAGTTGGTAGCTCGCCAGGCTCATAACCTGGAGGTCGTTCGTTCGAGTCGAGCCTCCGCAACAAAGTTAGAGACTAAGGTTCGTCCTTAGTCTTTTTCTTTTTACGCCAAGCAGCCTTTATGATGTGCCGCTCCGGCGTTGACAGATCAACCAACTCCAAAAAATGCCATCCCCTTTGCCGCGCACCTTTTCGGTGCTGCGCCAAAGGGGATGGCTCTTTCTTTTAGTTTATTCCGCTCGGAGCGGAAGTGTTATTCAGTGGGAAGTTCGTGGCCTACGTAGTCGAAGGTGAAGTTGCTGCCGCGTGCTGAGGGGAACTGGCTTCGCAGGTCTACCTCTGGGCGGTTCTTCAAGTGCTCCAATACGCGGTTGTAGCATTCCAGGCCCGAGGTGGCTTTGACGTATGCTTGGAATGATGTGTCCTGATAGCGGAACTTCGACGTGCCGGCGATGGGCAATACCCTCTTAAACTCAATGGTTGCCAAATACCAGCCCTCGTGCGTTTCCGTCAGTCGAGCCATTTTGGCTTCCTTCTTGTTGTATGTCGGTTCGGTCTGCGCTGGCTTTTCAGGCTTATTTTCCTTCGGCTTCGCGTCCTGCTCCTTGCGGTTCGCCTTGAACTGCTCCATCGTGGCGGCCGACGTTTTTATCAGAATGAAGTAGACGCGCGGACGTATTTTGTAGCGCTTAGGGTAGGGCATGTCGCTCTCCACATAAGTCCTTACGTCCTCTTCAAGATGCTGTGTGATGGGGATTTCGCCTATCGACGAGAGAAAGTCAATTAATTCGTCGTAACTGTGAACCAAGGCGTCCTGGTCGAAATAGCGTGCGTAGATATTCATATACTGACTTAAAGCATAAGGCCGGCGCTTGGCGTTTTCCCCTTGGTTCGTAGCAAAAACTGGGAGGTGTGCAGGGAAAACGGCGTTGTGCCGGGAAGTGGCGCATTGCGTGTTGAGAAAGAAAAAGCAGCTAAGCTTTAAGCGTAGCTGCCCTCCATGATGGTTTTTGCTTTTGAGCGGAAAACGAGACTCGAACTCGCGACCCCAACCTTGGCAAGGTTGTGCTCTACCAACTGAGCTATTTCCGCAAAACAAAAAAGTGAAGAGGAGGAGACTCGAACTCCCACGACACAATTGTCACTACCCCCTCAAAGTAGCGCGTCTACCAATTCCGCCACCTCTCCA
>CAVLCM010000092.1:0-11035 GCA_963661625.1 bacterium | reverse complement strand
GAAGCCTTCTTCGAGTAATACGTAACTCGTTGATTTTCAATATGCGCCATTTGGATCAGCATCCGTTCCTTTGCTGTTTTTGAGCAGTTCGGAGGGGAGGATGCCGTATTGGGCCTTGAATGTGCGCGAGAAGTGGGAAAAGCTCTCAAAACCTATCTTATAGATAAAGGAGGAGGGAGCGCATTGGTTATCCGCTATGTAGTGGTAGGCCGTTTCGAGGCGTTTTTGCAGGAGCCATCTGCTGGGCGTAGTGCCAAACTCCGCCATGAAGTCGCGGCGGAAGGTGGAGAGACTTCGCCCGGTGGCGGCCGCCATTTGTTCGAGCGGTTCGTTCTCGCAGCAGTTATCCTCCATAAACTCGCGCAGATTTATCTTGTCGTCCACATTCTTCTGGCGGAACCATTGATAAAGGCCCGGCTGAACCAGTGCTACGGCGTTGAGGCACTCCTGCATCTTCAAGTAGAGCAGGGGCATCGGGGCGCGGTAGTCGTTGTCAGTGGCATCGTTCAGCCCCTGTATCAAGCTGCGCAAGAGCAAGTGGTTGGGCAGGCGTTGCATGTTGGCGTTGTCCGTCCGTTTGGCTGCGGGTGTTTTCTTCGTATGCAGCAAGAAGTCGCGTACGGAGTCCACGCTCAGGCGTATGGCGAAGATCTGCAACGTTTCTGTTCCGGCGGCAAATTCCATCCTTGTTTTGCGTGCTGCCATAAACGTGTCGTCCTTTTTCAGCTCATACATAGTGCCGTTGGCTTTCATTGTACCCTCGCCGCTCGTCACGCTGAAAAAGAGGTAGTCCACGAAGTTCAGTTCCAGCAGCGCCCCGCGGGCAACGCTCTGCTTGAACATCACTTTGAAGTTTGGCTGCTGTATTTCTTTCATGCTGTTTTCTTTCTGCTTGCGAAGATAACCATTTCGTCTGTTCCATAGCGTGTGCGAAAAAGTTTTCAGAATAAGCGTTTTGACCTTTTAAGGCAAATTTACGCCTTTGCGCCTCGCTACTTTTGCACTGTGAATTTGTTGCAGGCCGCACATCCGGCATCAGCAGGATAGCGGCAACTGTCTATTGAATTGGTTTAGGTGCCTCTCCAGCGGGAGAGGGTTTGCATAAAATGTTTTCTTTCATCATTTTCTTTATGTGAAGTGTCCCTGTTGCTCCCCCTTCGGGCGCAACGGGGGCTTTTCGTTTTTGGAAGTCTGAGGAAAGGCGGGCGTACAGTGAATGACGTTTTGAGGCAAATGCCATTGAATACGCCGTGCAAATTTGCGCGCGCCGCAATGGGGAACTTTGCAGCGGTTTTTAATGAGGAATATTTTTCAGACAAGTAACACTCTCTATGCAAAGAAGAAAGAAACATTTCCCGCTGAGCGCAGCCGCGCTCGTGGCTGCCGCTTTGTTCTTGGCTACATCGTGTGGCAAGAAGCAACAAGAGGCTGCTCCCTCGCAGGAGCATTTTGAGACCACCAAGATTGCCCGTCAGACAATCCACCTCGACCAGCGTTATTCCGCCTCGCTCAAGGGCGTACACGACGTGGAAATCCGTCCGCAGGTGTCTGGCACTATTACGAAAATCTGCGTGGCCGAAGGGGCAATGGTGAAGAAGGGGCAAACGCTCTTCATCATTGACCAGGTTCCTTATGAGGCTGCGCTCGAAACGGCCGAGGCAAACGTCCGCGTGGCGGAGGCCAACGTGGCTACGGCTCGCGTAACGTCGAAGAGCAAGGACAACCTCTACGGCAAGAACATCATTTCTAACCTCGACCGCCAGACGGCCGCCAACACGCTGAGCGGCAACGTGGCGCAGCTCTCACTGGCTCGCGCCGAACTGAAAAACGCGCGCAACAACCTGTCGTACACAGTGGTGAAAAGTCCGGCCGACGGCAAGATTGGCATGATCCCCTACAAGGTGGGCGCACTTGTCAGTCCGCAGATTGAGACGGCTCTGACCACCGTGTCGGACAACAGCAAGATCTACGCCTACTTCTCCATGACGGAGACCGAGGTGCTGGGCCTTGTCAAAAAGTCGGGCACGCTCGAACGCGCCATCCAGCAAATGCCCTCCGTACAGCTCCTGCTGAGCGACGGGTCTACGTATGCTCAAAAGGGCAAGATTGACGCTGTGAGCAACGTCGTTGATGGGTCGACAGGTGCAGTAAGCCTGCGCGCCACGTTCCCCAACACGTCTCACGTGCTTTCGAGCGGCGGCAGTGCGGCCGTAGTGTTCCCCTACGACATGGCCAACGTCATCGTCATTCCGCAGGCTGCCACCTACGAGGTGCAGGACCAGGTGTACGTCTACAAGGTGGTCAACGGCAAGGCCGTGGCCACGCTCATTCAGATTTTGCCGCTCGACGACGGCAAGCGCTACGTTGTTAGCGGCGGCCTCAGCGAGGGCGACGTGATTGTCACCGCCGGCGCAGCCAACGTGAAGGAAGGTCAAACCATTAAGATTAAGTAGGAGGCGCAACGATGAACATCAAACGATTTATTGACCGCCCTATCCTCTCGGTCATGATATCCGCCGCCATCCTGTTGGTGGGTATCATCGGCCTTGTCACGCTGCCTATTGAGCAGTACCCCGACATTGCGCCGCCAACGGTCATGGTGTCGGCCACGTACACGGGTGCCAATGCCAGCAGTGTGCAGAAGAGCGTTATCGTGCCGCTCGAAGAGAGTATCAACGGTGTGGAGAACATGACCTACATGGTGTCCACCGCCACCAACTCGGGCGACGCTACCATCAACATCTACTTCAAGCAAGGCACCGACCCGGACATGGCGGCAGTCAACGTGCAAAACCGCGTGAGCAAGGCGCAGGGGCAGTTGCCGGCCGAAGTGACGAAGGTGGGCGTAACGACCATCAAGCGTCAGAACAGTTTGTTGAAGATCTTCGGTCTGTACAGCGAGGACGACACGTACGACGAGACGTTCCTCACCAACTACATGAAGATCAACATCCAGCCGGCCCTGCTGCGTATTGCGGGCATTAGCGAGATTGTGAACATGGGTTCAAACTACTCCATGCGTATCTGGCTCAAACCCGAGGTGATGGCGCAGTACCACCTTGTGCCAGCCGACGTGGAACAGGTGCTTGGCGAGCAGAACCTTGAAGCCGCCACGGGTGCGCTGGGCGAAAACTCGCAAAACGTGCACAAGTACACCATGAAGTACCGCGGCCGCTTGGAGAAGCCGGAGGAGTTCGGCAACATCGTGGTGAAGGCCCTGCCCGACGGCAAGGTGCTGCGTCTCAAGGACGTGGCGCGCATCGAGCTCGGTGCACTTGAATATACCAAGCACGCCCACATCGACGGCCACCCGGGTGCCACGGCACTGGTGTTCCAAACGGCCGGTTCGAACGCCAACGAGGTAATCGGCGAAATCGACAGTTACCTCAAAAGCATCGAAAAGGACCTGCCTAAGGGCGTAAAGGTGGCTCACCTCATGAGTACGAAGGACTTCCTCGACGCAAGTATTCACGAAATTTTCAAGACGCTTATCGAGGCCATCTTGCTCGTTATCCTCGTGACGTTCGTGTTCCTTCAGAACCTTCGTTCCACGCTCATTTCGAGTATCTCCATCATCGTGTCGCTCGTCGGTACGTTTGCCGCGCTCTCTGTGGCGGGCTTCAGTATCAACTTGCTTACGCTCTTCGCCCTTGTGCTTGCCATTGGTATTGTGGTGGACGACGCCATCATTGTGGTGGAGGCGGTGCAGGCCAACTTCGACCAGGGCTACCGTTCGCCCTACCTGGCCACCGTCGATGCCATGAACAGCATCACATCGGCAATCCTCACCTGTACGTTCGTCTTTATGGCCGTGTTCATCCCCGTGGCCTTCATGGGCGGCACGAGCGGTACGTTCTACACGCAGTTTGGTGTAACGATGGCCGTGGCCGTAGGTATCTCGGCTGTCAATGCCCTTACGCTCAGTCCGGCTCTCTGCTCGCTCATATTGCGTCCGGCTAAGGAGAGCAAGGGCAAGAAGAAGGGCTTTATGGAACGTTTCCATATTGCCTTTGAAAAGTCGTACGAACACCTTCGCGACCGCTACGCCACGGGCATCCGCTTCTTCATCAAGCACAAATGGCTCATTTGGGGTGCGCTCGGATGCTTCATCGTGTTGCTCGGCGTGCTGATGACCACCACCAAGACGGGCCTTGTGCCGCAGGAGGATGTGGGTTCGGCCTACATCGACGTTGTGACGGCTCCGGGTAGTTCGGTGGAGGAGACGGAGAAGGTGTTGACGAAGATTGAGAATCGCATCAAGGATCTTCCGCAGATTGAGCACTACTCGAAGATTTCGGGTACGGGTATGACCTCGGGCGACGGTGCGTCGTACGGTATGTTCATCATCAAACTGCGCCACTGGGACGAGCGCAAGGGCAGGGAGAACAGCGTGGAGGCACTGAGCGAAAACATCTACAAGCGCACGGCCGACGTAAAGGATGCGCAGGTGTTCGTGTTCACGCCGCCTATGATCCCGGGCTACGGCCAGAGCAGTGGTTTCGAATGCTACATTCAGGACAAGAAGGGCGGAACGGAGAAGGACCTCTACGAGGCTTGCCAACGCTTCCTCACGGAATTGAAGAAGCGTCCGGAGATTGGTGCCGCGCAAACGTCGTTCAACATCAACTTCCCGCAGTATATGGTCGATGTCGACGCTGTGAAGTGTAAGAAGATGGGGGTGTCGCCCAACGACGTGCTGAGCGCAATGGCCGGCTACTACGGCGGTGTTTACGCCTCCAACTTCAACCGCTTTACCAAGCTCTACCGCGTGATGATTCAGGCTTCGCCGGAATACCGCCTCGACATGGAGTCGCTCAAAAACATCTTTGTGCGCACCGACAAGGGCGAGATGGCACCGCTCAACCAGTTTGTCACGCTCACCAAGGTGTACGGTTCGGAAAGTATGACGCGTTTCAACCTGTTCTCGAGCATAGCCGTCAACGGTACGGCTGCCGACGGCTACTCCTCGGGCGACGCACTGAAAGCCATCCGCGAGGTAGCGGCTCAATATCTGCCCAACGGCTACGGCTACGACTTTGCCGGCATCACGCGTGAGGAGGCTCAGTCATCCAACAACACGGTTATCATCTTCGGCATCTGTATCCTGCTTATCTACATGATTCTCTGTGCGCTCTACGAGAGTCTCTTCGTGCCGTTCGCGGTCATCCTCTCCGTGCCGTTCGGCCTTGCGGGCAGCTTCATCTTCGCCAAGTGGATGGGACTTGAAAACAATATCTACCTGCAAACGGGTCTTATCATGCTCATCGGCTTGCTCTCGAAAACGGCCATCCTTATGACTGAGTACGCCATGGAGCGTCGCAACAACGGCATGGGCCTGGGCGGTGCAGCCCTCACGTCTGCCATGGTTCGTTTCCGCCCCATCCTGATGACGGTGCTCTGTATGATCTTCGGCCTTCTGCCACTGATGTTTGCCAACGGCGTAGGCGCGAAAGGCAACAACTCGCTCGGCACGGGCGTGGTGGGCGGTATGCTCATCGGTTCAATCGCCCTGTTGTTCGTAGTGCCTGTTTTCTTCATCGTGTTCAAATGGATCGACGAGAAGGTGATGGGCAAGAACAGACTTCAAACTCTTTACGACAATGAAAAGTAAAATCCGCACTACCCTACCCATACTCGCCCTCGCGGCGGCCTCGCTCTCGCTCAACAGCTGCCGGCTCTACAAGGAGTACGAACGCCCCGAGGTGAGCACCGACAGCCTCTACCGCACTGACAGCCTCAGCCGCGTAGCTGCCTGCGGCACAGCCGACACGCTAGCCGCCGACACCGCCTCGTGCATGGCCAACCGCTCGTGGCGCGAAGTGTTTACCGACAGCCAGCTGCAACAGCTCATCGAGCAGGGCCTCGCCAACAACACCGACCTGCGCATAGCCCGCCTCCGCATCACGGAGGCCGAGGCTGCGCTGCGGGCCGCCCGGTTGGCGTTCTACCCGAGCATCAACTTTGCGCCGCAGGTGGGCATCACGAGCTTCGGCAGCGAAGTGGTGAGCAAAACGTATTCCGTGCCGGTTACGGCAAGCTGGGAGACGGGCGTTTTCGGTAGCTTGGCCAACGCCAAGCGCAAGGCCAAGGCGGCCGTGGAACAGAGCGAGGCTTACCGCCAAGCCGTGCAGACGCAATTGGTAGCTACCATCGCCAACGACTACTATACGCTCCTGATGCTCGACCGCCAGCTGGCCATCAGCGAACAGACGGCAGAAAACTGGAAAGAGAGCGTGCAGACTATGCGCGACATGAAGGAGGACGGCATGACCAACGAGGCAGCCGTAACGCAGGCGGAGGCCAACTACCGTTCGGTCTTGGCCAACATTCCCGACCTGAAACGCAGCATTCGCGAAATGGAGAACAGCCTTTGCTCCGTACTGGGCTGCTCGCCCCGGGGCATTGAGCGCAGCACGCTCGACGAGGCAACGCTGACGGCAGACATGCAAACGGGCGTCCCCCTGCAACTGCTCAGCAATCGCCCGGACGTGCGCCAGGCGGAGCGCAACGTGGCCGTGGCTTACTACGCCACGCAGGTGGCCCGTTCGGCGTTCTATCCTAACGTGAGCATCGACGTAACGCTCGGCTGGACAAACAACGCCGGGGCGGTCATTGCCAACCCGGGCAAGTTCCTCGTTTCGGCCATCGGCTCAGTGGTGCAGCCCATCTTCAACCGTGGCAAGCTGAAGGCCAACCTCAAGATTGCCCAGGCTCAACAGGAGGAGGCTCTGCTCTCGTTCCAGCAGAGTTTGCTCAATGCTGGCGAGGAGGTGAGCAATGCGCTTTGCCAATACCGCACGGCCACTGACAAGTCGGCGCAGCGCGCCTTGCAGGTAGCGGCGCTCGAGAGTTCGGTGGAGTCGACCAACATGCTCTTCCACGACGGCAGTTCCACTTACCTCGAAGTGCTGACGGCGCAACAAAATCTTTTCAGCGCGCAGCTCACGCAGGTAAACGACCGCTACGAACAATTGCAGGCCACCATCAACCTCTACCACGCACTGGGCGGGGGCTGGAAGTAGCCGCAGACATACTTTTGCCACCGCAACCGGAGAATATCCGCCGCAACCGTGCCGCGCACGGCCTGTGGCGGATATTCGTGCGTTTGGGCGCAAACGTTCGTGTTTCTCAACGGAATTTTGCAATTTTGCTCCACAATCAATCACACACAACAGACAATGGCTCAAAAACCAAGCATACCCAAGGGCACGCGCGACTTTGGCGCAGTGGAAATGGCCCGACGCAACTACATATTCAACACCATCCGCGAGGTGTACGCTCTCTACGGCTTCCGACAGATCGAAACGCCAGCCATGGAGAACCTGTCCACGCTCATGGGCAAGTATGGCGAGGAGGGCGACAAGCTGCTCTTCAAAATTCTCAACTCGGGCAACTTCCGCGGCGAGGTGTCGACGGAGGAATACAGCGAAAAGAACGCCGCACAGCTGGCGGCCCGCTTCTGCGAGAAGGGACTTCGCTACGACCTCACCGTGCCTTTTGCACGCTATGTGGTGCAGCACCGCGACGAACTGCAAATGCCGTTCAAACGCTACCAGATTCAGCCCGTTTGGCGTGCCGACCGTCCGCAAAAGGGCCGCTACCGCGAGTTCTACCAGTGCGACGCCGACGTGGTAGGCTCGGATTCGCTGCTCAACGAGGTGGAACTGATGCAGATTGTCGACGAGGTATTCAGCCGCTTCGGCATTCGCGTCTGCATCAAAATCAACAACCGAAAAATCCTTAGCGGCATTGCCGAAATCATCGGTGCGGCAGACAAGATCGTTGACATCACCGTGGCTATCGACAAGCTCGACAAGATTGGCCTCGACAAGGTGAACGAGGAACTCCGCGAGGTGGGCCTCAGCGACGAGGCCGTGGAGAAGCTGCAGCCCATCATCTCGCTCTCGGGTACGAACGAGGAGAAACTGGCCACTATGCGCCAGGCTCTCGCCGCCAGCGAAACGGGTCTGAAAGGCGTGGACGAGGTGGCATTCGTGTTGGAAACGCTCAAACAAAGCGACCTGCGCAACGAACTGGAACTGGACCTCACGCTGGCCCGCGGCCTGAATTACTACACGGGCTGCATCTTCGAGGTGAAAGCGCTCGACGTGCAAATTGGTTCCATCACGGGCGGCGGACGCTACGACAACCTCACGGGCATCTTCGGCCTGCCGGGACTTAGCGGCGTGGGCATCTCGTTTGGCGCAGACCGCATCTACGACGTGCTGACGCAGCTCGACCTCTACCCTGCAGAAACCAACTCGGGCGCACGCATTCTCTTCATCAACTTCGGCCCGGCCGAGGCCGCTCACTGCCTGCGCCTCGCAGCCGCCATACGCCGCCAAGGCATCTCGGCCGAGGTTTACCCCGACTCGGTGAAGATGAAGAAGCAAATGAGCTACGCCAACGCCCACAGCGTGCCGTTCGTAGCCCTCGTTGGCGAAACGGAAATGAAGGAAAACAAAATCGCCCTCAAAAACATGGAAACGGGCGAACAGCAAAGCCTCTCGCTCGACGAGGTTATCGAGGCTATCCGATAAATCCAATAGTAAAAACCAGGCTGAAAGCCTTACAGTCAACAACCCAGGGCAGAGTGAAGTGGCAAAGCCACGAACGCCGCCCTGGATTTTGTTTTACGAAAGTTGTCGCGCTTGTACCGTAGGTGGGCACGGTCAGTGCAAAGAGACGTAAAAGCACCTTTGCCGCGCAGTGCAGCAAAGGTGCTTTCAGGGTTTATCGAACGTCAGTGACGTTGCAAAGCTACCGGTGGGATTACTTTACAAGCACTTTCTTGCCGTTGATGATGTGGATGCCAGCGCCAGCCTTGGCTACGCGGCGGCCATCGAGGGTGTAGATAGACTTGTTAGCGGCATAGGGAGCGGCAACAGTGTTGTTGATGCCCGTTGTTGTGCCGTTGAGAGAATAGAGGTAAGCCTCGCCGCTGGCAGTTTCAGCAGTGCCATTATAGTTCATGAGCTTACCGCATACGATTACCTTGTCACCTACTGCAATGTTCGTCTTGGTCTCGTCGGCATACTTTTGGTTATCAAGATAATAAGCTCCGTAAACAACGAAAGAATATTTGTCCTCACCGTCATCGGAGATATTGAAAGTAGCCGTACCGTACTGAGTGGAAAAGCTGTACTTGATAGAGCTGATGATACCCTTCACATAAACGTCGCTCTCCGTCTTGGCACCAGTTTCCAGTGCAGCAGCTACTGCGGTGGCACCCATTGCATTGTAGGGATTTTCGAGCGTACCATCACCCGTTGCCTCAGGTGCGGGTTCGGGCTTGTCGTCCTCGTCACCGTAAACAACTTCAACTTTGCTCACCTTGGAGGCTGCCGAAGAGAACACAACAGACGTTTCGCATCCGGACCAGTTCTTTGAACTCTCAATAGTGCCAACTGTTGTAGAAAATGCAGGACCATCACCTACGAAAGCCACGCTGATGAGATACTTGCCTTCGGGAGCAGCCACCGTCAATGTTGAGCCTGCGTAGAGACGCAAATCGGTAACACCCTTGCTGGATGTAAAAATACGGCAATCTGTAGAAGCAGTACCCTTGTCAAAAGAAATCTTCACGCCATCGGCAGAAAACACTGAGTCGTTAACGGTTGTAGACTTACTATTTGCGGGCTTAGCAACCGAAGGAGTAAGAGTCGTAGGGTCGCTGAAATTGAACGTAATTTCTTTCTTTTCGGCGAAAGCCGTGCTAAATGCGCTTACGAGAGCGCAGATAAGGAGTAGAAATTTCTTCATACGCTTAAAATGGGTTTTAGGATTTTGTTTGATTTAGTTTTCACGGACAAAGGTAGATATTTATCATTGGGCTGACAATCTTTAGTTTGCAAAGTTTGCGTAACGTTTCGGTTAAGGGCGCACAGGGGCGTAAGCCTTTGGGTTTGAAGAGCGTTTGTCGGGCCAAGGCATCGGCAGCGGACATAAAATCGCTACATTTGCCTGCGTGAAAACCTAACCCTACACAAACGGTACTATGACGACATACACGAAGTTCAGGGAATACATCTGGCTGGTGAACACCATCATGCGCAGCGGCAACGGACTGACGTTTGCGGAGATTCAAGAGCGATGGCTCGACACCGACATGAGCGAGGGCGTGGGACTGGCGCGCACCACCTTCAACCGCCACAAGGCAGCCATTGAGGAGATGTTCGGCATTTTCATCGACTGCGAGAAGCGCGGCGGCTACCGCTACGTGATTGGCAACAAGCGCGTGTTGAACGACAACAGCGTGCAGAACTGGATGCTCTCGACGCTCACGGTGAACAACCTTGTGAGCGAGAGCCTGTCGTTGCAACACCGCATTTTGCTCGAGAACATACCCACGCAGGGCGAGATGCTCAGCACGACACTCGAAGCGATGAAGAAGAAGGTGAAACTCGCCGTGGACTACCGCCGATACGGCCACACGGAGGCGCGCCACATGGAGCTGGAACCCTACTGCGTGAAGCTGTGCCGCCAAAGGTGGTACATCCTGGCTCACTTCCACTATGCCGCCACGGCTACAAAGCCCGAGAAGGAATACTACGCCATGCTCTCGCTCGACAGAATGGAGAAGATGGCACTCACGGAGGAGCATTTCGACGTGCCGGCAGAGTTTGACGCAAAGGACTTCTTCAGCGAGTGCTACGGTGTGATAGCGGGCGACGGCACGCCCTGCGAACACGTAGTGGTAAGGGCCTTTAAGCCGCTCTTCTACTACCTGCGCGACCTGCCGCTCCACGAAAGCCAACAGGAACTGGGCGAGGGCGACGGGTATGCCGACTTTGCGTTCGACATACGGCCCACAATCGACTTCTGCCAATACCTGATGAGCCAGGGCGCAGGACTGAAAGTATTGCAACCGGCCTGGCTGGCACAGAAAATTAGGGATATGCACTTAGAAGCCGCCAAGGTGTACGACGAATAGGGGACGAAACGCCAATGTTGTCCTAAACGTTTTTCCTGACTTCATCACTTTTTTGCATCCCCAAATGGCGCATATTGAAAATCAACGAGTTACGTATTTTTA